>NZ_CP082780.1:3467500-3806094 GCF_019915265.1 Bacillus aquiflavi | reverse complement strand
GGTCAAGCAAAAGTGATTCGTGATAATGAGATTTTAACTAAAATGAAAGCACATGACCGCATACCTCTGCTCGGAATTCGTGTTAAAGTGGAAGAATGCTATATCCATTGTGCAAAATCTCTTATTCGCTCACAGCTTTGGGATACTGCTTCTTGGCCAGAAAAGGAAACCCTTCCTTCTGGACCGCAAATACTTGCTGATCATATTAAAATGCCGGGAGTTGGCGAGAAAGAAATTGCTCATGCTTTAGAAGAAAGCTATTCAAAAAGATTATATTAATTTGACTAATGAGAGAGGAATTATTTAATTGTAAACAGTCGTTCATATTACGTTCATTTTTATAGTTTATATTTAACTAGATTATAACTATAGAAATGAGGGTAACGATAGATGAAAAATCAAAGTGTTATACTATTAAGATTTTCAGCGATTTTTGCTGTTATCGGAGCTTTTTTAGGCTCACATATGGCGGGAGCTGGTTCGTACGCATTTCGCCCCATTCACGCCCACATTTTAGTCGTTGGCTGGTTATCATTATTCGCTTTTTCTGTTTTTTATCGTGTATTTAATGTTAAAGCTACAAAATTAGCAACCGCTCATGTTTGGACCGCAATAATTGGCAGCCTAGGTTTAACAGTCGGAATGTGGATGCATCAAATGAATCCATTCCATCTTCCTGATGGGGTCGTTTTAATATTATACATCGTCGGCGGTTCTATTTTGTTAATAAGCTTTGTCTTATTTTTGCTGTTAACATTTAAAACATCTGAAACGTCTAAGTAAAAACAATACGATTTATAGAAGGTAAGCAACCTTGTGGGGTGCTTACCTTTTTTTCTTTTATAAAAATTTACAGGCTCATCGCGTAAGTCTGCGGTTTCAAAATTTAACAGAACAAACAAAAAAAGATTGATTTTTTTACACCTCATATTATATACTCGGTATATATACTGAGTATATATTTTTATAAAAGAATTGTGAGGTTGATGAAATGAAAAGACTGACGATTCTAGATGTTGTTCGCGGGTTTGCAATTTTTGGTACACTGGGGACAAACATTTGGATTTTTGCTAAGCTTGGAGATATTTCCACGATGTTTGAACTTACAAATAATTGGTGGACCACGAGTGATGGCTGGCTGAATGTGTTAGGGAGCATTTTAATTAATGGAAAGTTTTTAAGTTTACTAACGATTTTATTCGGTGTCGGTCTAGCGATAAAGTATGAGCGGACATTGAAAAAAGGACAGCCATGGCCAAAAGCATATATTTGGTCTGCCATTTTACTATTTATTGATGGTTTTATCCATTTTCTCCTCGTTTTTGAGTATGATATTTTAATGAGTTACGCCATTACAGCAATTATTGTCTCTTTTCTTGTGACTAAAAGTAGCCGTACGTTAAAGTGGATAATTAGTATATTAGGTCTACTTCACGTTGCGATTATCACTTTGATCACGATACTGTTTAATACTCTTTTAAATGATGAACAGCTGCGGTCAGAATTAATTTCTGATAACAATGTCTTCGCTTCGCTTTATATGAATGGCAGTTGGTTAGAGCAAATTGTATACCGATTTGAACATTTGTTATCATTACGGCTGGAAGCAATGATGGTACTGCCAATGAATACCGGCTTATTTTTAATTGGAATTCTTCTCGTGAGAGCTAATGCTTTTGCTTCAAATGCAAGCGGACGGAAAATTCGACAGCAACTATTTAAATGGGGTATGGTGATCGGCTTACCGCTCAATATGCTGATTCTTGTAAATGATACACTCTTTTCCTTTGCAGGACGCTACTTGTTCGCTCCAGTTTTAGCACTTGGATATATTGGTCTATTCGCCTTTATTCTTGAAAAAGGTTATATAAAGTTCATCACTAACCGGTTACAGGAAATCGGCAGAACTGCATTAAGCTGTTACATTCTTCAAAATATTCTAGCTTCTATTATTTTTTACGGTTGGGGATTTGGCTTAGGAGCGGTAAATAATGCCTGGCTTACTGTATTAATGGCGTTTGTCATTTGTGTTATGATGATGACTTTTGCCTATTTCTGGCTTCTGAAGTTTAGACAAGGGCCGATCGAAGCGATATGGCGATACGCTTCAAATTTGCCATTCCGACAAAAAGCTCAAGCATCTCATCCTAAAAATATGACAACTTAAAGTTAATTCAAAGAATTTCTTTTGGGAGAAGAACAGCGAAGATGAACATTGTTGTATAATGTTAGTGGAAGAATGTCCAATTGTTATGACATAAGTGAGGAGTATGGATATGACTATTAAAAATAAACCATTTTTCAGCTCTTGGAGCGGTGGAAAAGATTCATGTTTAGCTTTATATAGAGCCATAAAAGAAGGTGGCATTCCCCGTTATCTTTTTACGATGTTTCAAGAAGACGGAAAATATTCTCGCGCCCACAACTTGCCAACCACTGTTTTAAAAAAACAGGCTGAAGCTTTACAAATCCAGCTTTTAACTAGAAATGCCACTTGGAATAGCTATGAGAAACATTTCTTAGAAGGTATGGAGGAAATGAAGAAACAAGGTGTCTTTCACGGTGTTTTCGGTGATATTGATTTGGATGGGCATTTGGAATGGGTTGAAAGAGTATGTGCATCTGTAAATGTTAGTTCGTATCACCCACTGTGGAAAGAGAAACGACGCGCAGTTTTAGATGAGTTTATTGAACTCGGTTTTAAAGCAACAATCATCGTGTTAAAAGAAGCGGCACTTCCAAAAACTTTTTTAGGAAAAGTGTTAGACAAAGAGCTTGTTCAAGAGATTGAAAGTTTAGGTGTTGATGCATGCGGAGAAGAAGGCGAATTTCATACAGTTGTTACTGATGGACCAATCTTTTTCCAACCAGTTCAGCTTGTTTTTGGTGAAGAACAATATCGAGAAGGCTACTGGTATCAAACAGTAAATGCTTAATAGAAACAAATTGTCGAAAAATTCGTTGTAAACACTTAAATAAAACTAGTTTATAAGCTTGCAACGACGAATAAGAGTCTTTGCAACAGGTTTTAGGAGGTAAGGACAAAACCATTTTAATCAAAGATAAATCCGAACAATGAGATAGTTAGTGCTTATATCTCGCTCCGGAAATATACTTCGCTTTCTGCGGGATTTTCAGCTGTTGCTTTTCCCGCAGGAGTCTACGTATATTTTCTCCGCTGAATGAGCATATCGTTCGTTTTTAGAGTTGATTGTTTTAGTTATGTCCCAGCCTCCTCTTATCTGTTACTTTAATAGTTGTTTTCCAGCTATTCCTGGGTCGGTCATTTCAGATGGATGTAAAATAATATCGAGCTGTTCTTTTGTCAGAACATTTTTTTCTAAACAAAGCTCTCTTACAGATTTCCCTGTATGCAGTGCTTCTTTTGCAATTGCAGCTGCTGTCTCGTATCCAACATGAGGATTGATCGCAGTGATAATCCCAATGCTATTGTTCACGTATCCTTCCATTACTTCTTTATTAGCTTCAATTCCAGATAAGCAATATTTTCGGAATACAGTTAGAACGTTTGTCATCATTTTAATCGATTGTAATAAATTAAATACAAGCACTGGCTCCATGACATTTAATTCAAATTGTCCTGCTTCCGATGCTAGGCTGATCGTTTGGTCGTTGCCGATTACTTGAAATGCCACTTGATTGACAACTTCGGCCATGACTGGATTCACTTTTCCAGGCATAATGGATGAACCTGGCTGTCTCGGTGGCAAAAGAATTTCACCTAAACCCGCCCGAGGTCCTGAAGACATAAGCCGAATATCATTTGCCATTTTTGACATGTTAATCATACATATTTTTAACGCTGCAGATACTTCAACGTAGCAATCCGTATTTTGTGTAGCGTCGACTAAATGTTCTGCACTCTTTAACGAATAACTGCTTATTTCTCCTAAGTTTTCCACAACCTTTTTTATATAAAGAGGATCTGCATTTAAGCCCGTCCCAACTGCTGTAGCCCCCATATTCACTTCATACAAATGATAGCGAGATGTTCGAATTCTTCCAATATCACGATCAAGGACTCGGGCATAGGCAGAAAATTCTTGACCAAGTCTAATTGGGACAGCGTCTTGAAGATGAGTACGCCCCATTTTAATGACTTCATCGAATTCGACTGCTTTTGCTTTAAATTCAGCTTGAAGCTGCTCAAGTGCATGAAGAAGGTTCTCCATTGTAGATAAGACCGCAATATGGATAGCTGTTGGAAATGCATCATTCGTTGATTGTGCCATATTCACATGAGAATTCGGACTAATTTTAGCATAGTTCCCTTTTTCCTCACCAATTAGCTCTAACGCTCTGTTGGCAATCACTTCATTTGCATTCATATTAATAGAAGTACCAGCACCGCCTTGGATAGGATCAACAATGAACTGATCATGAAGCTTCCCGCTGATGATTTCATCGGCTGCTTTTACAATCGGCTCACCTATTTTGCGGTCAAGCTGTCCAACTGCCATATTTGCATGTGCAGCTGCCTTTTTTACAATTGCAATCGCACGGATAAGTTCTTCATCAATGCGGTAACCTGTAATGGGGAAATTTTCAACCGCCCGCATCGTTTGAACACCGTAGTATGCTTCGACTGGAACTTGTTTCTCCCCTAAAAAATCTTGCTCAATGCGATACTTTTGACTGCTTGTCATGTTAAATACATCTCCTGTTTCATTTTCATCTTTAACACGAAATACGAACGAAACGTATTTCTGAAGAAATCTTATTAGTTGGAACATATAAATATTTGAAACAATCGTATCATATTTTACAAGAAAAAGAGAGGTTAAAAAAGAAAAAGCCAGCCGGTTGACAAACACCTGCATTGATTCGCTTCCGCCTCGTTACTTTGCGCCACGACTAATAAGGTGTTCAACCAGTCTGGGTCATCGATTCCAATTAGTCCCATCGCTTTGTCATCTTTTTTGCCCCAATAGCTGTTTCTTTAATTTTGTCTATATCGCTTACGATCGTTGCTTGAATAGTTGCGGCAATTACACCTTCTAATATCGGAGCATCGACAATTTCTACTTTTTTTTGCATGCTTTCATTAAGTAGTTCGATTGCCATTTCACTGCTCATGATCGCACTGCCTAAATCAACAAATAAAAGTACCCCATCTTCACTGTATACCGATTCAATTGCAGCTTGAATTTTCAATGGACTTGTACCGATCTCATTCTCATCTGTACCCCCTGCTGCTACAATCGGCACGATACCTTTTCCCATTTGCTCAGCAATTTCCTTAATCCCTTCTGCTACTTTCACACTGTGAGAAACAATGATAATTCCAACCATCGGTTATCCTTTCTGGCGAGCATCAGCAATTCCCTTTATTAGTAAATAACTTGAATATGCACCTGGATCAGCATGACCAATGCTTCTTTTTCCAAGATAACTCGCCCGCCCTTTCTTTGCTGGGATTGTCTTCGTAAATTCCATACCCTCGTATGCGGCTTTTGCTGCCGCTTGCAAAATATTAATCTCAGTCATCTTTTTCTCTAACCCTGTTTTTACCGCATCTCTGGCAGGAATCCATACATCAAGCATTGTTTTATCCCCTTGCTCGGCCTTTCCCCGCTTTTGAATTCCTTTAATCGCCGCTGATAAAATTGCTTCATAATCTGATATCGTTAATGTTGTTTTTCCAGACACAACAGTTGCAGCTGTTAAAAAAGCCGTACCGTACAGAGGACCTGAAGCACCACCTACTTTAGAAATAAGTGTCATACTGACCGTTTTAAAAATGTCGGCATGGTCTTTGAATTGACTTTCATTCAGTTTATCTTTTACTGCTTGAAAGCCTTTAGAAAGATTCATTCCATGATCTGCATCTCCGATAACCGCATCCAAATCCGTTAACAATTGTTTATTTTCTTCAATGATATCGGCAATTCTTTTTAGTAACTTTACCGTGTCATCGATTGTCACTGTCATTTACTGAAATCCTCCTTTTAACCAATCTTGAAAGCCGGCGTATCTGCTTTTCTATATAATAACGCTTTTAACTCTTGATCAAGTTTCAACAGCGAGATTGAGAATCCTGCCATATCAATCGAAGTCATAAATTCCCCGACAAATGTTTTAGCAATTTTGATATTCTTTTCCTTTAAAATTTCGTTAATTTTTCGATTTGCAATGTATAGCTCCATTAATGGAGTTGCCCCTAATCCATTAACAAGAACAGCTGCCTCATCCCCACTAGTCAGTTGTAAATCCCCCATTATTTTACTTAGTAATTGTTCGACAATTTCATCCACCGTTTTTAATTGTTCCCGATGTGTACCCGGTTCACCATGAATACCGATCCCGATTTCCATTTCGTTTTCGTCAAGATTAAAATTCGGTTTGCCTGCGGATGGAATTGTACAAGGCGAAATGGCCATTCCCATACTTCTCACATTTTGAATTACTTTTTCCGCAACTTCTTTTACTTCAGAAAGCTCTGCTCCTTCCTCCGCCTTTGCTCCAGCGATTTTATGGACAAAAACCGTTCCAGCTATCCCTCTTCTTCCAGTTGTATAAGTGCTGTCTTCTACAGCGACATCATCGTTCACAATAACTGTTTCCACATGAATACCGTCCATTTCAAGCAATTCTTTTGCCATATCGAAATTCATGACATCGCCAGTATAATTTTTAACGATAAACAACACTCCTTTACCGTTAGACACCGCCTTTGCTCCCTCATAAATTTGATCAGGCGTCGGTGAAGTAAACATTGACCCGGGGACTGCTGCATCAAGCATCCCTTCACCAATAAATCCTACATGAGCTGGTTCATGCCCGCTTCCGCCGCCACTCACCAATACTACTTTCTCTTTTTAACGTTGCTTTCGAACCATTACAAAACGATCTTTTAATTTTTCAACATATTCAGGATGAGCTCCAGCAAAGCCTTCTATCATTTCGCTTACAACATCGTCTGCCTGATTAATTAATTTTTTTATTACGAACCCTCCTAATTAGTTTCGGATTGTCTCCATTATATTACAAGCCAATTCAACCTTTCCATTTTGATTATTAAAAGGCTGAGATAAAAAGAATGGTTGTATTAATTAACTAATCATAGGACCCTTATGTATTTTGTTTTTATCGATTGATCATTATTGTTCTTCAATAGAATCATGCTGTTTTCGTCTTACATGATTTTCAATAATGTAAAAAGCAGCCAAATTATAATATTTATTTAGCAATTTGGTTTTCTACTCACAAGTTCCCTACTGTTTCAACTTTAGCAATTTCTATCCTCCCCATAAAAAGAGCTAATAACAATTAACACCTTCAATCTCTATTCCCACATTGAATGAAAAAAGAATACCCTCACAAATAAGAGTATTCTTTTCATAAATGATGAAATCATTATTTCCATTGATGAGCAATTGCTATATGACTTTCGGTATAAAAAATTTCTTAATTTTTTTATATGGATCGTATATAAATGTTCTTCTAAATGAACGTGGTTTATAATACAAAAGTTCCGTTGTTAACAACAATGGATATTCATATAGTTTTCCTTCATAAAGTACAGTAAATGCTGAATGCTCCAAAAAGTCATTTGGTGTAACTAATGCAGATGATTTATCCCATAGCTTAATCCCGCTTCTTTTTAAAACCTCCGCTACAAACTGAGAACAGAAAAATGCATTTTTAAGTTCGATAGGAAAATTGACTACTACGCCAAAAAGACCAACCAAATTATATTTATAAAAAACTTGATTATCTTGGAATGAGCGGATAATTCGCTTAATTTTAACTAACTGACGTGCTGTTACCTCTAATTTAAACAAAATACATTTTGTTTTTGGAAAATATCTATACGTACCTCGATATTCATCCTCCTTCACAAAGCCTGCGTATAATGGATTACGGGGATGTTTTCGACCAAAGCTATACATATCATTTAATCCAATATCAAAGGAAATTGACACGTGATTATAGGGAGCTTCCGTATACTTTTTAATCGTTTTTGTAAAAAGGGTGCCTGTATCAGTTAAAAGAATATATATTGTTTTTTTTCTTTCATTTATCATTCTCATATCCTCAACCCTACTTTTTTGACGTTAAAACAAATCTAGATTTATATTCAAATATTTAATAAATGAGAGTAACTACTTATGAGATTATCTGAATGAATACAATTTGTATACTATCCCTAAGCTTATTTTTTTCTAAGACTGTAGTCTCATTTCTATAGACTCTATTTTAGAAGAAAAGGTTTCAGTTTTTTATACATGACATTTTTTCAAAATAAATGGTGAAATAAACATATTGCTTAGTAATAATACGTTTGAATGCGGAAAAAGTTTCTATATATAGAAATGATTTTAGTATAAAGTTTAGTTAAATTCTATAAAAAAGAATAAATTTCATTTTTATAGAAAGAAAAGTAGTCTAACTCTCCACTTTTCAGGAAGAGGACATCTATTATAGAATCAATTGTAATAAACCGATTAAAATTAACATTACTCCTGCGATGACCGCTGTGTGTTCACCTAAACGGTGTGTAGCAAACTTGGCGCTAAGGGAGGAGGAGACTGCGATATTTATATAGCTAAAAAAGCCAGCAACTAATGAAGTGATCCAAATAGGAAGATGAATCAACCCCGCATCTAAACCGGCAACGATATTTGTAACCGATAAAGCAAGAGCTAATGCAAAGGTCTCAACCAATCCGATTTTTCTTCTCTTAGACTTTAACTTTATCATTTCATTATTTATTATTCTATTTGTCTTCCTCGCTTGATAGAGCATGGTAACTCCAATTGCAACGAGGATCACCGTTCCAATAAGACTGCCCATTAATGGTGAGAACCATTGAGAGAGCCAAAGGCCGAACAAACCAGAGATTAATGTCGCTCCACCATTAAAAAGGGCAATGATAATATTGCTTAATGGAGAAATACAAATATTTTGAACACCGTAAGCGATTCCTATCCCTGCGTTATCTAGGTTTGAAGCGATCCCAATAATGACTATCATCATATGATCTAAACTCAGTTATATCTCCCCCCTCACACTTTTTTGCCTTATATTTATCGTATGAAATAGCGTTTTTGCCCGTTTGGGTCAGGTAAGAAAAATCCGCTATTTCCCCTTTAAAGTTTGCGATAACATCCATTATTTCTCATATCCATACATCTAGTAAAATTCGACATAATTTTATAATTTTATTAATTTTGTTGGAATATTAGTAAAAATAATGTAATATTAATAACATATTCCTTGAAAATAGGTTATTAGAATGATACAGCTTATTTATTCAGAGAGGAGGAAATGAATGTGGAAAAAGCATCTAAACTAAAAACAGACATCGAACAACGGCGTCATTTGTTTTTAAAAGAGTTGGACATTTTAACTAAAAAACAGTATACAACCAATCATACAGCCAATACGATAAAAGAAGCTTATCAGCGATTATATGAGGAACGTCTCGAGATCGTTAAACAGTTAAACGAAGATCAACACCCTCTTAAAAAAGAGACAATCGAAAAAGATTCGCCTCCTGCACCTGTTATTCAGCATAAGCCTGTACCTGTGAAAGAAATATCTCCTGAAGCAAGACGGGAGCGAAACATTTCGATTCTTCTTAGCATCGGGGTGGCGATGCTATTAATAGCTGGATTTACAGTAGCAATCACAAATTGGAATACGATGCACGAAGTAACAAAAACATTGTCAATTGCAGCGGTTGCCATGGTCTTCTTTTCATTTAGCTGGCTGTGCGAGAAACAATTATCAATCCAAAAAACAGCATTCTCTTTCGGCGTGTTAGGTAATTTATTTTTACCCATCGTCATTTTTACAGCAGGCTTTTATCGATTATTCGGAGAGTGGCTTTCAATCTTTGGGTCAGGGAAATACGTTCTCGGCTTCTTAGCGTCAGCTCTCCTCTTGCCGTTATATGGCTTTTATGCATTGCGATTAAAATCTCGTTTTTACGTTTGGCTTTGCTATATAACGATAAGCATCGGGGTTAGCTTTTTCCTTGCTTCTTTGAAATTAACGATTGACTTGTTCTTTTTTGGTGTTGCTTTATGTAATGGTTTACTTATCATCGCCTATGTTAAAAAGAAAATACCAGAAAAACTTCGCTTATTTACGAATGACTTTTTAATGTTTATTCATATTCAACTCATTATTTCAACCGTATTAATGACGTTTATTTTCGAAGTACAAGCGATGCACAGTTTAAATTTATTCCTCTTTTCTGGGCTTTATTTGGCAATGATGTTCGCACGTCAAAGAACAGAGTATCATATCGGATTTACGCTGTTATTAATCTATGCTGTATATCAATTCAGTGAACAAACGATATTTAATGAAATAAATGCAATTTTCTATGCCCTTGTCGGCTTTATTTATATTTCTTTAGAACGACTGTTCCAGAAAAATCCGTTATTTATTCGAATTTTCCGGATGACAAGTGCTGCACTTTCATCCTTGGCGTTTTTAGCTATTAGTCTAAAAGCAATCACAATTTATGAGGCACCGTCTTTATTTATTTTCTTAGCTTATTTAATCGTAACAGCTAATTTCGTCTGGCTTGCTTATCATACAAAATGGATCGCTACAGCATTTATAGCACCAGTTTTTTTAGAAGTAACAATTCTTTACGGGATGTACTTACTAGTACCTAACGTAAGTCCTACTAGTTTTCCAGTACTTTTATTTATTTCTGGAGTGATATTATACGGGCTCTCTCTACTATTCAAACGCTACAAGTATACACTTACAATTGCTTCAGCAACTTTCGTGATCTTTTTATGTGTGATCCCTTTTGCCGCTTTATTAAAATTAAGCATGATTGAAACAGCAGGTGCGGCACTTCAGCTATTTATCTATGGAATTATTTTAATTCATGTTCATAAAACAACTTCATATCCATTGGCTCGCCAAGCCATTCCTTGGGTTCAACCGATTTCTTGGGCGTTGGCATGGATTCTTATATATCAAGATATCATTTATGCTTGGCCTTATTATGAGATGACATTTAACATTTCATTTCACTTAACTTTGGGAAGTGTATTACTTCTTTGTACTGCATTCATTTGGAAAAGGTTAAAGGATATACCAATTGTTAAAAGTACGGGTGCAACTGCCATTGCCTACTATTTGTTTGCACTAAGCACTCTTCCTTTTGCCGAAATGAATGAACTATTTGTTAGGACGGGAATTCTTGCTTTTGGAATCTTTTTAAGCGAGCTAGTACGTAAAGTTAGTAAAGATGGAAGATTTCACATTTTAACTAATGTTTTTGTCCTCTTCACTTATTTATCGTTAGTAGATACGATAGATGTCGGAAATACAGTCTCGGAATTCCTTTTCTTACTAATTAAATATATTGGAGGCGTCATTTTACTATTATTTATTTCAAAAAGGTTTCAATCACGAGCGCCTTGGCTGGCAAATTCAGCATTTTATTTGGCCCATATTTATTTGCCAATGAGTCTGTTCATTACTTTATCAGAAACTAACTGGCATCCTGTATCCCTTTTGCTGTCAGTATGTATTTACATTTATAGTGTTTTAACATGGCCGCGTCTACTTGAACAGCGGATCCTCTCTCTCGTCGCTTATGTTCATGTGCCATTAGCTTTTATATTAACAATCAACTTTTATTCTTTTCCGGAAGAGCTATATGCTTACACAGGGTTCTTCTCAAGCAGCATTCTTTTCCTCATAACGTTCGTGTTAAAAGACATTCGGAAAAGAGATGCAATATGGCTTAATATTTTATTTTCATCCATTGGGATGATCATTTTAATTAGCAGTTCATTCGATTACGAAGTAGCTGCCTTTATCATTATCACATTATATTCAGGCTTGATCGTCTTTTTATTTCATCAAATGAAGTGGTATTTACTTCAAGGTATTCCTTTATTAATGCAAATAACAGCGATCCGTTTGTTACCTTTTGACGAACTAACAAACGCTTTATTCGCCCTTAGTTTTGCGATCATTTTTAAAATAATTGGTAAGCAATATGTAAAAAAACCGTACGATCTTCAAGCCCCTTTTCTTTTAGCAATAAAAATTGATTCGTTTACGATCATGTCGTTTCTATATACTTTTTCTATGTATTTGTGGATTGACAGCTCTTTTAATCTACTAATTCAGCTATTACCGTCATTCGTTATCGTTTACTTGCTCTACTCACAAATGAAGCGATTTGATTCGATATTTGAAAAAAGGATTATTCAAAGTTTAACAGCAACTGCTTTACTAGCCCCTTATTTTACACTGTTAAACGGTATTTCAATCAATCCTTTTATTAAAATGGAGCTGTATGTATTACCTTTTGTAGCATTAGCATTTTTTTTGAGATGGAGAATATGGAATGACTTATCTATCTCATCTATTGTTGAGTGGTTCGTTCTCGGTATTGCCAGCTTCGTGCTTTTCTTTGATGCGTATACGAGTAATACTGTAATCGATGCTATATTAATCGGCTCTCTAGCTTTGCTAGCGATTATCGGGGGCTTTATTTATAAAGTAAAAGCATATTTCATTACTGGAATTGCGGTCTTATTCATAACGTTATTTGTCTATTCTCGTCCATTTTTCCAAGCACTGCCTTGGTGGGTGTATTTATTAGTTGGAGGACTCATGCTCATTGCGGTAGCCAGTTTTTACGAATGGCAAAAACAGCGGGTTAATGATGAAGGAAAAACATTGCTTCAAGAAAAATGGGCTTCGTTACTAGAAAAATGGAGACAGTGGAAATAGTCATATCACCTTTACAAAAAAAATGAATGAATGATGCTTTGATTATTTTCCTATTTTTATAAATAAGTGTCTTATTAGGAAACTTAGATAAAATAAACAAGCAGACCTCATGATGGTCTGCTTGTTTAAGATTATCACCTATTCCACGATTAATTGAACAGGATCTTTTAAGCTAGAAAGGACTGGTGATTTTCCAAGAGCTGTTTTTGCTATTTGTTTTACTTCTTCAGGTGAAGCTGATGTTTTCGCGTTTAATTTTATAATTGGATTTAAAATACCTCCATCCCCTTCTTCAAGACCAAGGAAGACAGCGGCGTTTAAATCAGCATCAATTTCAGCTTTTACTTCTTCAAGCTTTACACCTGCTTGGCTTGCCATTACTTCAAATGTAATGATAAAGCAACTTACAGCCGCACCGATTAAATATTCAACTGGGTTTGCTGCTTGATCAGTTCCGCCTAATGCTTCAGGCTCATCTGTTAAATAAGGAGCAAAGTCGCGAATTTTAATCTCGTTCTTTACTCCGCCTTTCCATGATACATCAGCATGCCATTTGCGCATTTTTAATTCCGGGTTTGCTTTTATAGCTTCGACAGTTGCCCGTGCTTTATCAAATTGTATTCCATTCATGTTGTTTTCCTCCTCTTATATTTTCCTTGTCCTTATTGTAACAGGGGGTCATTTTCGTGTATGTAAGGAGGCTTACATTATTCACTGATTCGAAGCCAAAGAGTTTTATCGATTTGAACTAACGTGCCTACTTGTAAAAATTTATTCATTAAAAAAGTGACTGTTTCCCTTGTTGAAGCAATCATACCAGCTAAATCCCGGTGTGTAAGGTAGTCCGGCAGACGAATAAACTCCCCTTGTGATTGATCTTTCTCCGCAAGCTTATTCAATAAAAATAAGAGCCGTTCTTCTACTTTGCCGTAAGCAACTTGCTCAAGAATTTCTAATGTCTCTTCTAGTCTCTCTGTCACATAATGTAACAGAAACATCGAAAGTTCGGGTGTTTCAGTAATAACCTTTTTTACTTCGTCAAATGTTAAAGCAATTACCTCTGTTTGAGTTAATGCTTTTGTAAACCGTTTTTGCTCTCGCTGAGAAAATAGTTCTAAAATCCCAATACATTCCCCTGGCATTGCAAGACCTATGACACACTCTTTCCCATCAGGATGAAGATGGAAAATTTGTGCCGTTCCTTTAACAAGGATATAAACTAATTGTTCCCCGGGAGACATAATAAATTCTCCTTTATTCATTACTTTTCGATCTCTTTTTAACCAATTTTCTACATGTTTTTTTGGAAAAAACGATAACATTGTTTGTGACTCCACACCTTCACCTCATCACAATCTTTATACATTGCAGTTCATTTTCACTATAAAGTATATCATGTACTAATTTAGAAAAAATTTAACGAACATGATCGTTTATTCGACAGTTAATTTTATCTTTACATGATTTTGGGGCTTGCTAAATCCACAAAATTATTTTAAGATTATAAAAATACAATTTATTTTTAAATTTTCTTATCAAGAGAGGCAGAGGGACTGGCCCGAGGAAGCCTCAGCAACCGCCGATTTACGGCAAGGTGCTAATTCCAGCAAGTTGAAAGCGACTTGGGAGATAAGATGAAGCATACTTGTTAAAGAGTCTTCTTCTTATCGAAAAGGCTCTTTTTATTTTAGCCTTTTCCCTTTAGTCCATTTATGCTGTACAGCTAAACAGAAAGGGGAAGAAAATGAACATTTATCACTTAGAGACTATTTTAGCGCAAATTGGAAATCGTTCATGTGAACAAACAGGAGCAATAAGTACACCTTTATACTTTTCAACAGCCTACAGACACCATGAAATTGGAATATCGACTGGCTATGACTATTCAAGGACTGGAAATCCTACACGTTCCGTACTTGAAAAAGCCGCTGCTCATCTTGAAAAAGGTGATCAAGCCTTTGCTTGCAGCTCAGGAATGAGTGCCATTCAACTTATCCTTTCATTATTTCAAACAGGTGATCATCTGATCTTAACTCGGGATTTATATGGCGGTACATATCGCTTGTTTGATATGTTTTCACAAAAATACGGGCTATCAGTTACTTATTGGAGTGGACGTGAAGAATCACTTGAACAATTGATTCAACCGAATACAAAAGCTATTTTTATTGAAACACCAACAAATCCGCTAATGAATGAAGTTGATTTGTCAAAAATAGCGACCTTGACAACAAAACATAAACTTCTTTTCATTGTCGATAACACTTTCTATACACCAATTATTCAAAAACCGCTTGAATATGGTGCTGACATTGTCATTCATAGCGCAACAAAATATTTGGCAGGTCATAATGATGTCCTTGCTGGCCTCGTCATTTCAAAAGGAGAAAAACTAACTGAACAGCTTGCCCTCCTTCATAATGCGTGCGGTCCTGTTCTTTCACCTTTTGATTGTTGGCTCGTCATAAGGGGATTAAAAACATTAGCATTACGAATAAAACAACATGAAAAAAAAGCTCAGGCGATTACGCAATTTTTACAAGCACATCCCTTTGTCACAGACGTGCTATATCCAGGCAGGGGCGGAATGGTTTGCTTCCGGATTATAAAAGAGGACTATATCTCCCCTTTCCTTAAAGCTCTGCGTCTATTTACATTTGCCGAAAGCTTAGGCGGTGTCGAAAGTCTTATTACTTATCCAGCAACACAAACACATGCTGAAATCCCAGAAGATATCCGCTCGCAATATGGGCTTTGTAATCGGCTTTTACGTATTTCTGCCGGTATTGAGCATGAAGAAGATTTAATTAATGATCTTAAGCAAGCATTTGCTTTCATAGAAAGAGGGTGTAAATAATGTCGTTACGAAAAGCTTTAAAAGAACGAATACTCATCGGCGATGGAGCAATGGGAACACTCCTCTACTCTCATGGGATTGACCGTTCATTCGAAGAAATAACCCTTTCTCATCCAGAAGAAATCTATCATATTCATAAAGCATATATCCACGCGGGAGCAGATGTTATTCAAACAAATACGTACGGAGCAAACGTAATTAAATTATCGAGATATGGACTTGAGAATAAAGTAAAAGTCATTAATCAGGAAGCTGTCCGCATTGCCCGAAAAGCAGCGGGAAGGGAAACATTTGTTTTAGGTACGATTGGCGGAATTCTCGGCTTTAACAAACAGGAAATCCCGCTTAACGATATTACAAACAGCTTTAAAGAACAACTTTATAGTTTACTAGAAGAAGGGGTAGATGGTCTTTTACTTGAAACTTATTATGACTTGGAAGAGTTAACAGCTGTTTTAGCGATTGCGCGATTAGAAACAAATCTTCCAATTATTGCTCACGTCACGATGCATGAACCAGGAGTATTGCAAAACGGTCTCTCTTTAACACAAGCCCTTACACAACTTGAAGGCATTGGCGCCGATGTGGTTGGGGTTAATTGCCGCCTTGGCCCTCATCATATGATTCGGGCGTTAGAAAGTGTGCCGTTACAACAGAAAGCATTTTTGTCTGCATATCCTAACGCAAGCTTGCCTGACTATGAAGATGGAAAGCTTACTTATACAGCAAAGGAAGATTACTTCAAAAAATGTGCAATTGCCTTTAGAAACGAAGGGATTAGACTCCTTGGAGGGTGCTGCGGGACAAGACCGGAGCATATTAAAGCTTTTGCCGAAGGAATAAAAGGTTTACGTCCTTTACAAGAAAAAGTAATTAAACAAAAAGAAAAACGAAAAGATATTTTTATTAAGCCAATTTTACAAGAAACACCTTTATTTAAAAAAGTGATGAAAGAACGCTCAATCATCGTTGAACTTGATCCGCCAAAACATTTAAATACAAATCAATTTTTTGCAGGAGCCGAAGCATTAAAGAAAGCAGGGATAGACGCTTTAACACTTGCCGATAATTCGTTAGCTTCACCGAGAATTTCAAATTCAGCGATCGCAGCAATATTAAAAAAAGACTTCGATCTTAAGCCACTCGTTCATATTACTTGCAGGGACCGCAATTTAATTGGATTGCAGTCTCATCTGATGGGACTTCACACATTGGGTCTTAATGAAGTTTTAGCTGTAACTGGCGATCCAACGAAAATTGGTGATTTCCCTGGGGCTACGTCAGTCTACGATTTAACATCTTTTGATTTAATTCGGTTAATTAAACAGTTTAATCAAGGCATTTCTTTTTCAGGAAAATCGTTAAAGCAAAAAACAGATTTTCGTGTTGCGGCTGCCTTTAATCCGAATGTTAACCATCTTGATCGCGCCGTTCAACGAATGGAAAAGAAAATTTCAAGCGGGGCAGATTATTTTATTACACAGCCAGTATATGATTCAAATAAAATGATCCAAATAAAAGAAGCGACAAAACATATAAAGGCACCTATTTATATTGGAATTATGCCGCTCACCTCAGCAAGAAATGCAGAGTTTCTTCATAACGAAGTTCCAGGAATACGTTTAACGGAACAAATTCGTTCGGCAATGGCGAACAAAGCACATGATCCAGAACAATCACGTCAGGAGGGAATCGCGATTGCAAAGGAGTTAATTGATACGGCATTAGAGCATTTTAACGGTATCTATTTAATTACACCTTTTTTACGCTATGAAATGACAGTACAATTAACAAACTATATAAAAGAAAAATCGGTCTCAGCAACAGAAGGGATGAATGTAAGTGGCTACACTGTTTGAACAACAACTTAAAAAGAAAATCCTTATTTTAGACGGGGCAATGGGCACTATGTTACAGCAAGCAAACTTAACCGCAGATGATTTTGGCGGCGAACAATTTGAAGGGTGTAATGAATATTTAAATGTAACGGCTCCAGACGTAATTGAAAAAATTCATCGTGATTATTTAGAAGCGGGAGCAGATATTATTGAAACAAATACGTTCGGGGGAACGAGAGTTGTTTTAGATGAATACGACCTTGGCGATCAAGTCGAGACAATTAACTATATTGGCGCCAAGCTTGCTCGTAAAGCGGCGGATGAATATTCTACAATCGAGCATCCGCGGTTTGTCGCCGGTTCACTAGGACCAACGACTAAAACACTGTCTGTTACAGGCGGAATTACGTTCGATGAACTTCAGGCAAATTATGAAGAACAAGTAATCGCCCTTATAAAAGGCGGAGTTGACTTACTCATTTTAGAGACTAGTCAAGATACACTTAATGTGAAAGCGGCGTTTAACGGCATTTCGCATGCATTTAATAAGTTAAATAAAGAAGTACCGCTCATTATTTCTGGAACAATTGAACCAATGGGAACAACGCTGGCGGGACAAACAATTGAAGCATTTTATATTTCCCTTGAACATATGAAGCCAGTTGCAGTTGGGTTAAATTGTGCTACAGGTCCTGAGTTTATGACCGATCATTTGCGCTCATTGTCAGAGCTTGCAACGTCGTACGTTAGCTGTTATCCGAACGCTGGCTTGCCTGATGAAGAGGGACATTACCATGAAACACCGAAATCATTAGCTGCCAAAATTGCTGGCTTTGCTGAAAAAGGCTGGCTTAATATTGTCGGCGGCTGCTGTGGAACAACGCCAGAACATATAAGAGCAATTAAGGAAGCTGTTGGCCATTATCAACCGCGTGAATGCAAGGATAAGCATCCTCATGCAATTTC
Organism: Bacillus aquiflavi; assembly: GCF_019915265.1. Taxonomy (NCBI): domain Bacteria; kingdom Bacillati; phylum Bacillota; class Bacilli; order Caryophanales; family Bacillaceae; genus Bacillus; species Bacillus aquiflavi. The sequence goes on along the minus strand of NZ_CP082780.1, from coordinate 3,787,689 downwards.
AGGAATTGAACCATTTGTTTATGATGATCCGGCAATAAAACCGATTCTCGTTGGTGAACGAACTAATGTCATCGGCTCTCGTAAATTTAAACGACTTATTGTCGAAGAAAAATATGAAGAAGCATCTGAAATTGCTCGCGCACAAGTAAAAGGCGGGGCCCATGTTATTGACGTCTGCCTTGCAAATCCTGATCGAAATGAACTCGAAGATATGGAAAAGTTTTTGCATTATGTAACAAAAAAAATAAAAGCTCCTCTCATGATTGATTCAACAGACCCTGCTGTTATTGAAACAGCATTAAAGTACTGTCAAGGGAAGGCGATTATTAACTCGATTAACTTAGAGGACGGAGAGGACCGCTTTCGTGAAATTGTCCCGCTCATAAAGCGTTACGGAGCAGCAGTCGTCGTCGGAACAATTGATGAAAAGGGCATGGCAATAACAGCGGAACAAAAATTGGCGATCGCAAAAAGATCCTATTCCCTTCTCGTTCATAAATATCGTTTAAACGCTCAAGACTTGATTTTTGATCCACTAGTTTTTCCAGTGGGAACAGGTGATAAGCAATATATTGGTTCTGCAAAGGAAACAGTTGATGGAATACGACTCATTAAAGAGCAGCTGCCAGAATGCCAAACGATTCTCGGTGTAAGTAATGTTTCATTTGGATTACCGCCTGTCGGCAGAGAGGTTTTAAACGCAGTATATTTATATCACTGTACGAAAGCTGGACTTGATTATGCCATTGTGAATACCGAAAAACTAGAACGCTTCGCTTCTATTAGTGAAGAGGAAATTAAACTAGCCGAGGACTTGTTATTTGAAACAACGACCGAAACGTTAGCAAAGTTCACTGCTTTTTATCGGGGTAAGAAAAAAGAAGTAAGAACACAAAATTTGAATTTGTCACTTGAAGAAAGACTTGCCAACTATGTTGTCGAAGGGACAAAAGAAGGATTAATTCCTGATCTCGAGCGTGCACTTCAAAAATTCCCAAGTCCTCTCGACATCATAAACGGACCATTAATGGATGGAATGGCTGAAGTAGGTCGTTTATTTAACGACAACCAGCTCATTGTTGCTGAAGTGCTGCAAAGTGCAGAAGTAATGAAAACATCTGTCGCTTTTCTTGAACCATATATGGAAAAAAGTGAAATAGGGCATTCTAAAGGAAAAATTGTCCTAGCAACTGTAAAAGGCGACGTCCATGACATAGGAAAAAATTTAGTCGATATTATTTTATCAAATAACGGATTTGAAGTTGTTGATCTCGGCATTAAAGTAACATCAGCCGAACTAATCGAAGCAGTCAAGAAAGAGAAGCCGCATATGATTGGCTTATCTGGACTTCTTGTCAAATCGGCTCAGCAAATGGTGTTGACTGCTCAAGATCTTCACCATTCTAATATTTCCATTCCAATTTTAGTTGGCGGGGCCGCATTAACGAGGAAGTTTACAAATACGAAAATTGCTGCACAATATAACGGCTTAGTTCTTTATGCGAAAGATGCAATGGAAGGACTTTCGCTGTCAAACCGAGTAATGGATGAAACGGAGCGGGAACGCTTATCAGCTGAACAACAAGAACATCGTGCTGATATGTTAAAACAAACTCATTCGCAACAAACCACTACTACTGCTGTTTTAGAAAGAGTTCGTTCAAGCGTTTCAACAACAGTCCCATTGTTTACACCGCCAGATTACCGGAAACATGTGTTACGCCAGTTCGATATCACCCAAGTTGAACCATATATCAATATGCAAATGCTCATTGGACATCATTTAGGGTTAAAAGGAAAAGTCGCAAGATTGCTTGAAGAAAAAAATGAAAAAGCAGTCAAACTGAAAGAAATCGTTGATCAATTAATCACAAAGGTTAAAGCAGAAAATCTGCTTCAACCTGTTGCAAAGTATCAATTTTTTCCTGCCCAATCAGATGGGGATGATATCATCATTTACAGTCCAGAAGATCAAACAAAGATGATTGAGCGATTTACTTTCCCACGCCAGCAAAAACAACCGTATTTATGTTTAGCTGACTATTTACGATCTGTCGACAGCGGGGAAATGGATACAGTCGGTTTTCTTGCAGTAACAGCTGGAAAAGGTGTTCGAGAGCTTGCCTTAAATATGAAAAAGCAAGGACAATATCTCGAAAGTCATGCTCTTCAAGCGCTCGCTCTTGAGACGGCAGAAGGTCTAGCAGAACGAGTTCATCAATTGATGAGAGACAAATGGGGATTTCCAGATCCAACGGACTTTACGATGCAAGATCGCTTTTCAGCTAAATACCAAGGACAAAGATTTTCCTTCGGATATCCCGCTTGTCCGAATTTAGAAGATCAGGAAAAACTGTTTCAATTACTTTATCCTGAAGAAATAGGCATTCATTTAACGGACGGATGGATGATGGATCCAGAAGCTTCAGTTACAGCAATCGTCTTCGCCCATCCTGAAGCACGGTATTTTAACGTTCTTTAAATAAAAGGTAGCCCAATCATCTAAAAGCAGAATGATTGGGCTTGTTTTTTTATTCTATTTGCTAAACGTCTTAATCTAACATTTCCAGCCATCTCAAATCCGCATCTAGATGCAGCAGCCCTCCTTCAATAAGCCAAAGCATGTCTTTATCTGTATTCTCATCTAATTCATTTTTGAACTGAGTTAACATTAAAATTTCCTTTACAATTAATTGACGTTGTTGTTTAATCATTTCTTTCACTTCATGAAAATGAATACGACGGGCACAAAGAATTTTAAAGTAAAATTCATCCTTTAATAAAGAATGCTTCACAGGCTTTAATAACCATGTTTGCAGCTCCTTTATTCCTGCTTCTGTGATTTTATATTGCTTTCGATCCTTCTCATCTTCACCGATAGGTTCAACAAGAAGATCCCTCATCATCCGATCAAGAGTTGTGTACACCTGCCCAGTATTTAAAGACCATTTGTTGTATACAAGCTTGTCAAATTCTGTTTTAATTTCATAACCGTGCCGCGGCTTTTGATAAAGCAAGCCTAATATGGCATGTTTGACGGACATTGCAACCACCACTTTTGTTTTCTGCTATCATTATTCATATTTTAATGCCTGACTAACACGTATTTTTGCAGCTCTGTTTGCTGGTAACAGACAGGATATTAAACTTATGAGCATTCCAAATATAAATGCCCACAATACAGCTTTCCACGAAACGACAAACTCAATTAATATGAAGCTTTGTGTATTAAGGACGACAGTTAAATACATAATAAAAATTCCTGTCGCTGTCCCAATTAATGATGAAGACCAGCCGATAAAAAATGCCTCGCTAAGTAATGTCTTCATCATTTGCCAAGGGGTAAAGCCAAGTGCCCGCATCGTTCCAAGCTCTCTTTTCCGTTCAGCTATATTCATAAATAATGTGTTCATAATCCCAATTCCAGCAACGACCATTCCTAAAAACACACTAGAATTTAGTAACATTAGCAGATCTTCGCCTTGTTTTTTATTTTCCTCAATTTCTTCAGCTAATATTTTTATCCCATTGATGTCATTTCCATCTTCTCTCATTAAGTCAGCTTTTATGTTGTTCACTAGAGTGCTATCAATCAGCATAAGTACATTTTTTTTATCGTTAACTCCTAAATCTCTGTGGAAATTTTCTTCATGAATAAAAGCTTCATAGCCAAGCTGTCTCGATGAATTTACTACTCCAATAACTTTGAGCTTTTGAAGACCAGCTGATGTTTCAAATGTAATTGTTTCTCCTATTTTACCGCCCCACTCTTCATAAGCAAATAAGCCAAGAACAATTGTCTGCGGCTTTTGCAATTCATTAAACAGCTTCTTTTGTTCACCGTCTTGCCTATAAGTGAAGAAAGGGAATTTCTCCATTTGGGCTTTTGTAACACTTGTAATCCGTAAAAATCGCTTCCCATCGTTCATCTTCCATGGAAATAACTCAGAATAAAAGGCAGCAATTTCTTTCACCCCTTTTATTTCAAACAACTCTTTTTCCTTGTCAGGGGTAATGTTTTTTGAATAATTGATAACGATATCTCCCCCGATTGACTCACGAATCATCTTTTCACGTTCGTTTGTAATTGCCATTGAGAGCGAGCTAATAAAAACAAATAAAATGATCCCAAAACTTAAAATGGCAGAAGCCATTGCTAAATGTTTTATATTTCTATTTACATATTTAGAAGTTACTTTCCCTTCACGACCAAAAATAAGCTGATTGATTGGAGAAATGAGCCATTTTGTTAGACGAAATATGTACGGGAACAAAAGCGCTAAACCGAGAAACAAGGGCAAAAAGGAAATCATATGGTTGACAAACATACCTGGGATAAGTAATATTATTCCAATTACTAATTGAAGGTAATCTTTTGATAAACGCATTATTTTTGGTTCAGATCGAAGTACAGATGTAACAGGTGTACGACTTGCACTGAGTGTTGGGATAATTGCTGCGAGTAAAGGAATAACAATTCCAGCAACAAATGAAATGATCAATGACTCAAACCATTGAATATGATAAGACACGTTAACTTGAAACGATTGAAATAAAAGCTCTTGCATCGATGAAGCTAATAATGTTCCAATGACAATACCGAAAATTGAACCTACTAGCCCGAGTAAAAATACTTCACGTAATATAAAACCGATCACTTGTCGTGAAGTATAGCCGATTGTTTTCATAATGGCGAATTCATGCTTTCGTTCTGCTACACTTATATAAAGAGTATTATATAAAATAAACGCACTAATCAAAAGGCTTAATCCGCCAATTACATACATCGCACTATATAACTCTTCAAACCCCATGACAAGCTGGTTTTTATCAGTCACTGCCGGCTGTATATAAACGTTATCTTCAGGAGCTGTCAATTGTTTAATTTCCTTTTGAACGCTTTCTTCATTTGCTTCTTCGTCAGCTTTAATTTGGATTTCTTCAATTAGTCCATCCATCTTTGTCCATTGTTGAACAATTTCTAATGGGGCATACACTTGCCAAGCTCGGTCGTTTGCATTTTTCCAATTAACAGGACTTGTAATATGAGGCGTATTTTTAATAATTGCAGTGACTTCTAACATCTTATTTGAAATTGAACCCTCTTTGTCTTTCTGAGAAAAAGTGACCTTATCCCCTATCTGGACTTTCCACAACTGTGCAGTTGCTTGATCAATTGTTATGCCCGGCTTTTTAAGCTCACCTTCGATTACATCGAAATGGAGAATTTTATTTTGAAGATCGTTCACTCCAATTAGATCAACAGCCAATTGTTTTTGATCTTTTTTTGAAAGATTGACCGCTTCTTCCCCATCTATATTGGATAATTGTATCTTCTGTCGAAGTATTCCTACCGTTGTAGAGACGTTATCAATGTTATTCATTTTCTCAAGCCATTGTTCAGAAGCTGAGCCACTAGAGCTCAAGAAAAAAAAATCAACAACATCAAGTTGTTTAGTTGCATCCTCAATCGTATTCTGTGTCGTTCTCACCATACTTGTGGATATTAAAACTGAAGCAACTCCAAGAATTATTGCAACTATTGTTAAAAAGGAACGGAGTTTTTTAGCCATCAAGTTGCGCCAAGAAATTTGCCATGATTTCATCCTTACCAGCCTCCTCCCGGATCACCTCAGACTCAATCTTTCCGTCTTTCAGCATCACGACTCGATCTGCATATCCGGCTGCAAAAATGTCATGAGTGACCATAATAATTGTCAAGTGTTCTTCTTTATGGAGGCGAGATAATAGCTTTAAAATATCTGTTCCTTTTTTCCGATCTAAATTTCCAGTAGGTTCATCTGCAAGAATCAAACGGGGGTTTGTCGACAAAGCACGGGCAATGGCAACCCGTTGCTGCTGTCCTCCGCTCATCACATTTGGAAAAACCTTTTCCTTTCCTTCAAGACCCACTTCCTTTATTAATTTCGCAACTCTTGTATTAATTTCTATAGTAGAAACTCTATCAGCATCAAGCGGGAAAGCGATATTTTCCTCTACAGTTAATGAAGGCAACAGTTGATAGTTTTGAAAGATAAATCCGATATTCCTTCTGCGATATAACGTTCTCTCTCTTTCTGTTAAACTATTCATTGAAATATCATCGATAATGACCTCTCCTTCAGTCGGTAATTCCAAACCGCCAATAAGCTGTAAAAGGGTACTCTTTCCTGACCCGCTCGGTCCCATAATCGCAACAAATTCACCCTTTTTAACCTCCAGCGATACACCGTCAAGCGCCTTAAATGTCTCTTTTCCAATCGGAAAAGCCCTTGTTAATTTTTTTGTAATAATCATACTTACTGCTCCTTTAGAGATTACTAGCATTTACTGTTTTTTTTTTTTTTGGGAAAAACGTATAAGAAAAAGAGATAACCCCATCAATAACCAGAATAACAAGCCATAGCTTAAAAAGATCATTCAACCCTTCATTGGCATAAATTCCATGAGAATCATCAAATAAAGCTTCATAAAACTCTTTCTCGAAAAGCTGCTCAATTGTAAATTGATCACTTACGCCAACAAACAATATCATGACACATTGAACGATGGTAAAAATCAACAAATGAATATACCACCCTTTTCTCTCATGCTTTGCATGAGCACGGCCATACTTAGGTGGAAGCTTAACTGATATCTTTGGTTCAGGCTCGCCTTTCCAACGGGCGACCTTCCGCTGTATCGCTACATCTAGACGTCTAAAATCAGACAACCCTGACGTGGCAGCATAAACTATAAAAATAATAATAATAAATTGAAATTTGGAAAACTCACCAGTCACTTTATAATCAACCCAGCCAATATATACATCAATAAGAACACTTAATATAAAAATTGGGAAGAGCCAAACACTTAAATGACGCCAGCCAAGAAAATAGCGTGTGACAAGAAAAGCAGCAATACTAGCAAAAAATATAATTTCAGTTACAATTAATAATTCCCAACGATAAGTTGAAATCAAATCGAACAACCTTTATCACTCCTTTATATACTCAGTATTTATATACTGAGTATATAAGAATGTTTTATATAAAGCAATCATATTTTTTCCTATAAGTAGAAATTTCCCTTACTGATTGCAATCCAAACAGAAAAAAACAGGTAATAAATCACCTGCTTTAGACTGTTAGCAAACGTTTGCATTCTTCGAACTAAATGTTCTCTTCGCTTCCGAACACTTCGACTGACACAGTCTTATCGGACATTTGCTTTAAGTATTGATTCTTCTATAAACTTTGCAAGCAGTAAAGCACCTTTTTTAATCGTTATTATTTACTCCTCTTTACATCGCCATCATCAGCCTGTGACAAAATGATAATTGTTCCAATAATACAAGCTGCTCCCAGCCATTCAACTAAGCCAAACGGGACTCTCAACCACAAAACGGCTAATAAGGCTGCCTATAATGGCTCTGCACTAGCCAACAAGCTTGTTTCTGTGGCGCTTATGTACTTTAAGCTTTCTAAATAACAATAAAACGGAATAAGTGTACCGAATAAAACAATAAAAAGGACAGCAACTAATGCCTCAAAACTAAGTTCCCCTTGAAACTTCCACGGCGGGGAAAGAAAGCTAAATGCCAATCCGCCAACGAACATCCCCCAGCCGATCACGATGATTGAACCCCATTTACGTAAAAGGTTAATTGGCTGCAACGTATAAAAAGCAAGTGCAAAAGCTGAACTGATCCCCCAAAATACTGCCCAGCCGGATATTGATAAATGTTGAAAATTCCCCTTCGTAACGAGGAGAAATGCCCCTAAGAGTGCTAATAAAATTGCTAATAATTCATTAATAGATGGGGAGCGTTTTAACTTTATTGCAAAATAACACACAATCATAACAGGTGCTAAATATTGAAGTAATGTTGCAGTTGCGGCATTTCCAACATTTATCGCAGCAAAAAACGTATACTGAACTCCGAGCATTCCGACAATACTAAACAGGAGGAGACTAGAACGCTCTTCTTTTGATTTCCAAATTTCAAATATCTTTCGATTTCCTTTTACGATAGATAACAATAAAAAAAACACTCCAGAGATTAATAGTCTCACGACAACGAGCCATTCAGGCGAGTATCCTTTATGTTGAAACAAATATTGAGCTACCGTACCAGAGACACCCCATAAAATAGCTGCAAACAGAACAAAACTAATCCCTTTTAATCTACCATGTGACCTTATTAATACTTTTGTTTCCATGATGTTCGCCTCTCTTGCAAATAAAAAAATAGAAACTACAAAGCCATAATTCAATTAGTTACGTTAAAACTTACAAGAAAAACTACTCATGTAGAATAACATAAGGCGAAATTATTTTCTATTCATTATTTTCAGTTAGTTCAACTTTGATGATATGATAGAGTTTCAAGCTACTTAACTAATAAGACCTTAAAAAAAAGGAGGGAACAAATGATGAAGGCATTTATTATTACTGGTACATCTCGTGGATTAGGTGAAGCAATTGCGGAAAAGTTATTGGCTCCTAACGATCATTTTGTTTGTATATCACGAACGAAGAATGAGCAATTATTATCAAAAGCAATGAAAAGCAAAGCATCTCTCGATTACTATGAATACGATCTGAACGATATCCACCATATTGACACTCTTATGTCTAACATTTTTTCAAAACTTCCTACAGACAGTTTAGAAGGTCTTTACTTAATTAACAATGCAGGGATAGTGAAGCCAATTGGACCTGTACAGAAAAATACAAGTGAAGAAATAACATTAAATATTCATGTGAATTTGATAGCCCCTATGATAATGACAGCTAACTTTATTAAGCATTCAGCCTCGCTCAAAATAGATAAGCGCATCTTAAATATTTCCTCAGGAGCAGGAAGAAAATCGTATAATGGGTGGAGCAGTTATTGCAGTGCAAAAGCGGGATTAGACCACTTTACAAGATGTGTGGCTGCCGAGCAATCTGATAAAGAATATGGCGTAAAGCTCGTCTCAATTGCCCCTGGCATTATTGATACAAATATGCAAGTAGACATTAGATCTTCTAACAAAGATGATTTTGCTCTGTTGCAAAAATTTATTGAATATAAAGAAACAGATCAACTACTTCAACCCGATTACGTGGCAGAAAAACTGATAAATTTACTATTCAACCAGCATTTCGGGAAAAATGAGCAAATTATTGATATTAGAACTTATAATGGGGCTTAATATTTTTCAAAAGGCTGAAACAGCTGCATATGGTTCAGCCTTTCTTTACTCGCCATTATCTCCCCTGTTTCATTAAAAAACGTAAAAACCAAACAGCATGATTTTGTTCATCGGATGCTGCGCGGCGAAACTGCCTTCTAATATATGGATCATTTGTTTTATCAATAATATCTAAATAAAAGTCAACCGTTTCTTGTTCATCGATAAAAGCAGCTTCTAAACCTTTGCGATATTTTTCTGGACAAGGTTCTATTTGTCTTGGTTTAGGCTGTCTGCCTGTCAAAGCCGTATAGATTTTTGAGAAAGTTTCAAAGTGGCGCACTTCATCGCTTCTTATCTCTAATATTCTCTTTCTCGTTTTACTGTTTGGCGCTTTTTCCGCCAATACGCCATAACAAATAATTGTGCTATACTCGCCGTTTATCGCTCTAGCAATATCATAAACGAGTGAGTCTTGTCGAGATGAGCTTTCAACATCATAATAAGGGACATACATATAAAATCCTCCATCAATTTAGTTTTACCGCCCTTATATATGTATGTTCAATCTCTTATACACGTTCCTAACGAGATGATAGTTAAAACTACGTTTCGTCATAAAAGACCATATGATCTTTCTCTTCTTTATAAAATTCAAGCCGATCGTGAAGCGTTCCTGTATGAAATTCGAACTTATGTCCATCTGGATCAGTAAAATAAATTGATTTTCGATCCCGTTCATCTCTCGGGCGCCCCGAAAGGATATTAACATTTAAGTTCTTTAATTTGTTTAAATAGTAATCATAGTCATACTCATTAATTGAAAAAGCAATATGTGTATACGATTGATGAATTTCATTTCTCGGTATATCTTTTTCTTCATTAAGTGCTAACCATAATCCATTAACATCAAAATAAGCGCTAGTTCGCCCTTTTACTAATAGTTTTCCGCCAAATACCTGTTCATAAAATTGAATTGAACGCTCTAAATTTGAAACAGAAAACAACAAATGATTCATTGCTTTTATTTTCAAAACCATTCCCCCCCCCTTTACATTGGCAATCGGCTGTCCGATTGCCATTTAACATTTAAGCTGAGTCATAATAATATTTTGTTTGTTTCCCTAACAGTATAAGTCATTTAATCAACATCACCAACATAAAACAAAACAACTATTTTTTATTGTTTATTCACCCCGTTTTCTTCTTTCTGTTACTGTTTCGCCCCCAATACCCCCACATTATCCGTTTCTACTTCATCAATCACAACGACCGTCGTCTGAGGGTTTTTATTCAGCACTTCTTTTAGGAGATTCGTTACACCTTCAATAAGTTGGTGCTTTTGTTCAGCTGTTACTTTTTCTTTTTCCTTAGTAATTTTAATATTTACGTATGGCATAAAAAAACATCCTTTCATTTTTGTATACTCGCTTCCAAAACATACTACGGTTCTCGGCTAACAAGCACTTTCAAACAATCTGAGTCATATTAACTTTGACTACAATCTCAAATAAACATATTTCATTTAATTATTTGTAATTTTTTCAATTTTTTCTCTTTAAATTGGGCAACGCTTAAAAATACCATTCCAACAAGTAAAACACTAGAGGCAAAAACAAGCGCTGACCCGTAGCCCCCTGACTTTGTAATGAACATTCCGCCAATAGCTGGACCAATCATCTGTCCGATGCCATAAAAAAAAGTTAAATAACTAATAACTTTACTACTTTCAGAGGGTGTAATATTTCTTACTTCTGCAACAAACAGTGTTGTAATTCCCATAAATGTAGCCCCAAATAAGAAGGCTCCCATTAACGCTCCATAAATATTAAACAAGAACACTGGCAAGATTACACCTACAGTTTGGAGTGCAAAAGCCAATTGTAAAGTCGGGAGATGCCCCCATCTTTTCGCTGCTAACGACCAGAGAATACAAGAAGGAGCTGCTGCAATTCCTACAAAAACCCAACTCAATGACGGGATATGATTTAAACCGGGAATATTTTGTACAAGGGTAACTAAAAAAGTTCCACTAATAATATAACCGATCCCTTCACATCCATATGAGGCGATTAACCATGGTAAAACAATAACATGGTGATTTGCGACATTCTCCTCTGTTAATGTGATCTCACTATTTTTTGAAGGAGGACTGTCTTTCACTAACATAAGTGTAAAGATTGTGAATACACCTGCTAGAAGACCTAAACCTATCCAGCTTCCTTGCCAACTGTAGTAGTGATTCAAAATAGGAACAAATAAACCAGATAATAAAATGCCAATCCCAACACCGCCGTAAAATAAACCAGACCAAGTTAAGCGCTTATAATAAGCAAGATAGTCCATGACGATGCTTGAAGCAAATACAAACACAAGCCCGCTGGAAAAACCAGAAATAAATCGCAGCATGAACCATACGACATGATGTTCGGTTAGCCCCATTGCAAGCGTTGTGATGACATTCAAAAGAAGATTGATTGTTAAATGGAATTTCCTCCCCTTCCGCCATTTAACAGTTCCCGCAAGCAAGGCTCCTAGAAGATAGCCAAAATAATTTGCGGATGCTACATACCCTGCTGCCTTTTCACTAAAGTTCTTTGCCTCTAGCATGAACGGCAAGATGGGCGTATACGCAAACCTTCCAATCCCCATGACAATCACGAGGGCGAACAATCCTCCGATGACAATATTAATTGGATAATTCCTTCTCATCGCACAACTCCTTAAAATCATCATCCTTTTAGTTTAATCGTACAGTTGATCTGGTATTAAGTAAAATGATAAAATGAGATACTTCATATCTGATTTATAAATACCTAAAAATATGAATGGAGGAAAAAGATATGGATATTGAAGATTTAATTATTTTTCGGACAGTCGCAATCGAGGAGAGCATTTCAAAAGCAGCTCATAAATTAACATTTGCTCAATCTAGTATTACATCAAAAATAAAACGAATGGAGGCCCACTTTCAATCACCGTTATTCCATCGTCACCGTTACGGGGTTTCATTAACAGCACAAGGGAAAATCCTGCTTTCCTATACAAATCAAATTGTTCATTTGTTTAAAGAAGCCGAAAAAGCACTCATTTGTCCAAAAATTCCTCAAGGCTCCCTTCATATCGGTTCAATGGAAACAACTGCGGCTGTGAGACTGCCTGTTGCGCTATCTTCATTTCATGAACAATATCCTGAAGTGGAACTATCATTAAAAACTGGACCGACAGAAAAATTAGTCAAGATGGTACTTAACTATGAATTAGATGGAGCTCTTGTTGCCGGTCCAATTAAACACGGAGAACTGTTCCAGCAAAAGGTGATCGATGAAGAGCTCGTCCTCGTCTCAAAAAAAGACGAGTCCTTAAAAAATATGAAAACAAGTCGTTTACTCGTTTTTAGACAAGGCTGTTCATATCGAAAAAAACTAGAAGAATGGCTGTTTACAGAAAATATAATGCCTGAGAAAATAATGGAATTTGGTTCACTTGAAGCAATATTAGGATGTGTCAATGCAGGAATGGGGATCTCTCTATTACCAAAATCAGTTGTGGAACAAGTTCAACGAAACTATTCTTTTATATATCACGAAATCCCTTATCAATTTGGGAAAGTGACAACATTTTTTATTCAGCGAAAAAAAAATATTACCACATTAGCGATGGAAAAGTTTCTCGAAACGATGAAGGAAACTTTTTATAAGGCTTAAATTATAATAAACCTCCCTCATTTATTTCATTTTGTTAAAAGGGAGGTGTTTATTAATCTTTCGGAAATAATTGAGGCAGTTTTTCGAGATCAACATTACCACCTGAAATAACTACAACAACTTTTTTTCCTGTAAAACCTAGCTTAGCAGACATAGCCGCTGCAATTGAAACGGCACTTGATGGCTCAATCAGTTGCTTCATTCTTTCGAGAACAAAGTAAAGCGCTGTGCGAATTTCTTCCTCACTAACTAACACAAGATCATCAAGATATTTTTGTAATATAGGAAAAGTAACCTCACCAGGTTGACTCGTCCGTAACCCGTCGGCAATTGTTTTTGTTGCATCAATAGACACTCTGCTTTTACTCCTTAAGGAAAGATACGTATCGTTCGCTAGTTCTGGTTCTACGCCTATTACTTTAACTTTTGGGTGCGACTCTTTTATTGCAGTTAATATTCCAGAAACGAGTCCACCTCCGCCAATTGGTACTACAATTGCCTCAACATCTTCGAGTTGTTCTAGTACTTCAAGCGCTATTGTACCTTGTCCTGAAATCACATCATCGTCATCATATGGCGGTATGAAAACGCCATTTTTTTGCACAGCTATTTCTTTTGCTCTTAGTATTCGCTCAGTTGAGGTCATCCCACATTTTTCAATTACACCGTTGTATGCCTTAATAGCATTTATTTTGCACAAACTAGCATTCTCTGGCACGACGATTGTAGTTGGAACTCCTAACTTGTTTCCTATATAAGCAACAGCTTGACCATGATTTCCCGATGAAGCTGCTGTTATATATGTAGCCCCAGCTTTTACCGCATGTTTTACTTTATTCGTTGCACCTCGTATTTTAAAGGAACCTGTCTTTTGCAAGTGCTCTGCTTTTAAAAAAAGCTCGTTTCCACAAATAAGTGAAAGCTGCTCAGAGCTTAGTAATGGCGTCACTTTCGTAATACCTTTCAATCGCTTCCTTGCAGCTAGAATATTTTGTAACTCTATCATATGTGATCACTCCTTTTCCTGTTATGCTATTTTAGCATTCATAAAAAACACCCCTTTTTTCGGGGTGAGATGCCTAATATTCTATTATCCAATTATGATTTACGTTAGCATGAATCGTTCCTGCTTTTATGACCGCTTCCATAAGAAGGTGCGATACTTCTTCTTTATACTCTTTTATAACTTTGCCTCGTCCGACCATCTCGTATCCGCCCGTCCCCGTTGCACGATAGTTGCTCATCACTACTTTATATGGATGAGTTGGTTTTAACGGTACTCCGTGGTAGTGAATACTTTTTATCCGTTTTCCAATTGGGTTTCTTACATCAATAATATAGTCGATTCCTTCCCACATATCATAGTTATAGCTTAAACTTCTAGGTTTTTCCCATTGTGGATGTATCGTAACAGTTCCATCGGATTTAACGTCAAAAAAACTAGCGGAAACCTCTAAAGCTTCACGAATTTGTTCTCCAGTTAACTCCATCACAACGAGTGTATTCGGGAATGGATAAAGCTCTAATATCGACTTACGAGTTACTTTTTCTTGCAAACCGAAGCAGCTCGCATTTAAAAGGGCGGTACACGATATATCTACATTTGCTGTCTCCATTTGAACGCGGTTCATCCACTCAATAACTGGATGTTCTTGAAGCCAAACTTCTTTTAGCGGATCTGTATAGCGAAAACTAGCGGCGGCACTACCGATTTTTTCATCCATCCATTTGTCTGCTCGTTTTACAATAGGCTCGATCAGCTGATAAATTTGTTGATCTTGTTCTTCCTCATCAACTGGAAGTAACGCTGTTTTTTTCACAGTTTTCCAACCATCCGCTTGTTTATTCGCTTTGATCGTTAATGCACCAACATATTGTCCTTGTGTTCCTGTTTGCAGGACAGAGACTCCTCTTACCTCTTCATTTACGATTATATGTTGATGTCCAGTAAAAAGAGCATCAATTCCTGCGACTTCACGAATGAGCTGAATGCCTTGGTTTTCCCCGTTACATTCCGAAAGCTCGTCACCTGTTTCTGGGTGCACTTCTAGTCCGCCGTGATAAGAAACGATGACAAAGTCTACTTGCTCCTTCTCCCTCATCTCTTTAATCCATCTTGGAGCTACTTCTACCGGATCGAGAAAATGTAACTGTTGAATATTTGTCGGCTTTTCCCAGACAGGAACAAACTTTGTTGTTAATCCGAGAATGCCAATTTTAAAGCCATTAAATTCACGAACAATATAAGGTTTTCCATAGAACGGCTCATCTGTATCTTTTCGAACAATGTTCGCGGAAATCCACGGAAATCTGGATTGTGCGACAACACTTTGTAATTTCTTTGCCCCATAATTAAATTCATGATTACCAAATACCGCTGCTTCATAGCCTATTTCGTTATATAACGAAATAATCGGATTTACTTCTTCATGATCAATTGCATATTGAGCAAGTGATGTTCCTTGAATTAAGTCACCGTTATCAATCAGGACAACATGTTGCTTTAAATTAGCGCGCAATTTTTTTATTAAAGAAGCGGCACGTAATATCCCTTTTCGCTGATGAGCATCACCAACATAGCCATGAACATCGCTTGTATATAAGATCTTTATTTCTGTTTCCATTACGTACTCCCCTAACTATGTATCCATTTCTTTCGATTCACGCACTCACAAATTTCCCTACACAATTTTTTTCCGTAAATAGCTTGATAAATAATCAATAATTGTAATCGTCACAATAATTCCGAGTAAGATGATTCCAACCCGACCCCAATCTCTTGAACCTATTGCAAAAATTAACGGAGCACCAATTCCACCGGCACCAATAACACCTAAAATTGTCGCTGAACGCATATTTATTTCAAAACGGTAAAGTGAATATGAAATAAACCCTGGAAGAACTTGCGGTAAAACAGCAAACCATAAAACTTGTAATCTATTTGCTCCCGATGCTATTAATGCTTCTGTAGGACCCATATCCATATTTTCGACTTCTTCAGAAAAAAGCTTTCCGAGCATTCCGATAGAATGTAGCCCTAAAGCAAGTATTCCTGCAAAAGAACCAGGACCAACAGCTTTTATAAATAATAATGCAAGTACAATTTCAGGAAACGTTCGAATGACACTAAGCGTAAACTTTCCACTACTTGAGACCATTTTCCCTTTACTTAAGTTTGAGGCGGCCCAAAACGCAAATGGAATACAAAGAAGCACGGAAATGATCGTTCCTAATATCGCAATTGCAAGTGTATCAAGCAGTCCTCGCAGTAAGTCCTCCCCATCAGGCAAATAAACATAATCCCAATCAGGGTGAATGATCCCATCTAAGATCGACTTAGTCACTGTCATTGCTGTATCCTTAACTTCGACATTTTGAAGTCCAGAAAATGCCCAAACATATAATAAAATTAATAAAATGGTAATCGTCCAGCGAAAGAGTGGTTTCTTTTTCGGCTTTTTTATGATTATTTCACTCATACTAATTTCTCCCGTAGCTTCGTACTAATGTAGTCAATGATTAAAATGACAACGAGCGTGTAAATGATAATCGCATTTGTTCTATCATACTGTAGGAATCCCAATGTCTTTTCATAGTATTGTCCGATCCCTCCTGCACCTACATAACCTAAAATCGCTGCTGCCCGAATGTTTACTTCAAATGTATAAAGTACATATGAAATAAAATGGGGAGTCACTTGAGGGATCACACCAAAATGAATCCATTGAATTTTGTTAGCTCCAGAAGCTGTCATTGCTTCTAATGGACCAGGATCAATCGACTCAATCGATTCAAACGTTAATTTCGCAATAATTCCTAAAGAGAAAAACGTCAGCGCTAACATCCCTGCAAATGGGCCAATCCCAAAAATAGCAACAAAAATAGCTGCAAGAAGGAGGTCTGGGATTGTACGAATTAAATTAAGAATAAAACGAGCAGTTTGATAAAGAAAAGGAATTTTCACGATATTCCCAGCAGATAATAATGAAATCGGAATCGCTAATATAGCACCAAAGGTTGTTCCTAATACGGCCATACGAATTGTTTCTAATAAGGCATCTTTAATATTACTAAAATAGCCCCAATCTGGAGGAAACATTTCTACGAGCAAATCCCACATATTAGGCAAGCCCGCCCACAGCTCTTTAAAAGACGATTCAGTTTGTACTGCGCTTCCCCAAGCAAGCACAACAACTAATGCCAGTGTAAAAATATGCTTTGTCTTACGAGGAGGTTTACTTATTGTGTTTTTCGCAATTTCACTCATCCAGCAGTCTCTCCTAACAGTTCATCAGACTCAATCTCTCTACCGTATATTTCCTCAAATTTTTCATCTGTTGCAGCTGCTACGGGACCATCGAATACGACCTTTCCTGCTCGAAGACCGATTATTCTAGTTGCATACTCTCTTGCAAGATCAACAAAGTGCAAATTCACAATCGTTGTAATTCCAAGTTCTTGATTAATCCGTTTCAAATCATCCATTACTTGCTTCGTTGTAAGCGGATCTAGCGAAGCGACTGGTTCATCAGCAAGAATGATTTTAGCCTCTTGTGCTAATGTTCGCGCAATGGCAACACGTTGTTGCTGTCCTCCTGAAAGTTCATCGGCACGGGCATACGCCTTTTCTAAAATATTCACTCTCTTTAACGCCTGTAATGCTAATTGAACATCCTCTTTCGGGAATAAACCTAACACCGTTCGCATTGTAGAATGATAGCCGACCCTTCCTGAGAGAACATTTCTCATCACTGAAGAACGCTTAACTAAATTAAAATTTTGGAAAATCATTCCGATATCACGACGAATTGTTCGCAACCCTTTACCTCTTGCCTTCGTAATCGATTTTCCGTCAATGATAATTTCTCCACTTGAAATTTCATTTAATCGATTAATTGATCGTAACAAAGTAGACTTTCCAGCACCCGAAAGTCCAACAATGACGATAAATTCACCTTTATGAATCTTTAAATTAACATGATCTAAACCTCTCGTTCCGTTCGGATACGTTTTTGATACGTTTCGAAACTCTATCATGACTCTCCCAACCTTCTATACGTATAATTAACAGTTTCATATGGGCAAAAATACAGCCAGTACGCACAATTCGACTGGCTGTAAATTATTCCTATTCAATCATCACTTTGCAATAAATCAGTCTGTTTTTACTTTCTCAGAATATTCACGAACAATTTCGAAAACACTGTCTTCTGATGTCACATAACCTTCATGATTGTAGATCTCTTGAATTATTTTTAAACCTTCTGGGTCTTTACCAATATCAATAAATGCATTTTGTACTTTCTCTACCCATTCTTTGTCCATGTCTGAACGAATAGAAACTGTATCATTTGGAATATTTTCAGTGAATTCAATTACTTTCGTATCTTCGAATACAGTTGGAAACTCATCTTTAACGATATTACGCGCATCTTGGAACACAACAGCCGCATCAACATCACCATTTAATAAGGCGATAATTGCTTGGTCATGCCCTTTTAAAGTAACTCCTTCTACATCTTTGAGCGGATCAATATCTGCTTCCATTAGTTTCGCAGCAGGCCATACGTACCCAGCTGAAGATGTTACGTTTTGGAATGCAATCTTTTTCCCTTTCAAGTCTTTAATACTTTTAATATCTGAATCTTTTTTCACAATAAACATTGATTTATAAAAGTCAACAAGCTCTTCTGTCCATTCTCCAGTTTCATCATCTACACCATAACGTTGTGATTGAAGAATGACTTCCGCAGCACCTTTTTCCTTTGCTAACACGTAAGCAGTAGGAGGTAAAAATCCTACGTCAACTTTTTTGGATGCCATCGCTTCAATAATTGTATTATAGTCAGTCGAAACACTGACTTTAACAGGGATATCTAATTGTTCGCTTAAAAGATCTTCTAAAGGCTTCGCTTTTGCTTCAAGTGTATCTGCATTTTGTGATGGAACAAACTGTACTGTTAAAGTTTCTGGTATGTATCCTGATGCTTCCTCTTTTTTTCCGTCATCAGACTTTGACGCTTTTTTGTCGCCACTTGAGCCGCATCCGCTTAGTAAGCCAGTCGCTAAGGCAAATGACATTCCCATTAATGCGATTTTCTTAAACATATAAACCCTCCAGCTTTCATAATATTTTACGAAACTAGGTCTAACATAACACTTGTACTTTAAACTAACATGAATCTTTTGTAAATATTTGTAACAGATATGTAAATGATTGTTACAAAAATGTAAACTGCTGTAATGTAAGCGTAAAAATAGCATAATTGTTATCTTTTCTTCAAACCGTCAATTGTAAACATTTTTATCATAAAAAAAACATGCTTAAACTTATTAGACAGCTAGACATGGAAACTGCCACGATGTCATAATGATTGAAACAAATATAATAGCCAGTTAGACTAGTTTTAAAGGAGTGATCAAATGCTGGACAAACAAACAGGTAAAGCTTATATCGCAGCTTTCACATATTCATTTATTATCGGCTTCTCCTTTCTATTTTTTAAATTGACTTTGACCGTTGCTGATCCGATTGATACGCTTGCACACCGCTTTACAGCTTCTTTTATTGCGATATTAATCCCAGTTATATTCGGTTGGATTAAATTAACGATCCAGTTGAAAGATATTATTCGT
This sequence comes from Bacillus aquiflavi, assembly GCF_019915265.1. NCBI lineage: Bacteria > Bacillati > Bacillota > Bacilli > Caryophanales > Bacillaceae > Bacillus > Bacillus aquiflavi. The sequence goes on along the minus strand of NZ_CP082780.1, from coordinate 3,768,188 downwards.
ATTTTGCCACTTGCATTGTTTTATCCGACAATGTTTTTTGCATTTCAAATTTTTGGACTTGTGTATACGACTTCTTCGGAAGCGGGAATTGTTCAAGCTACGATTCCAATTTTCACTTTAATTTTAGCTACTATTTTTCTTAAAGAAAAAACAACTATTTGGCAAAAATTATCTATTATTCTATCGGTTTCTGGTGTTATTTATATTTTTATTATGAAAGGAACGGCCTTAAATGTTGCTAATTTAAAGGGAACACTATTATTACTGATCTCAGCTTTTTCATTCGCTGGGTACAGTGTTTTAGCCCGCCCTTTAACGAAAAAATTCACTCCGACGGATTTAACATTTATGATGATGACCATTGCTTTTTTAACCTTTAATAGCATCTCTCTTATGAAGAATGGTTTTAATGGGAGCTTGCATTTGTATATAAAACCACTACTAAGTCCGATGTTTGTAATAGCAATACTTTATTTAGGCGTTTTGTCCTCCCTAGTCACAGCGTTATTATCTAATTATGTACTCTCAAAAATCGAAGCTTCTAAAATGAGTGTGTTTGGCAACCTCTCCACATTAGTTTCGATTATTGCCGGGGCAGTATTTTTACATGAACAACTTTATTATTATCATATAATCGGAGCTTCTATGATTATTTTAGGTGTAATTGGGACAAATTTCTTAAGTACGGGAATGAAGAAAAAGACAGCAGTATAATAATGAAGCATTTTAATTATGCCGCAATCCGTTTTTTTATAAAGGATTATTTTGGGTGACTGCAGTCTCAAGCCTAAAACAACGGATGATAAAAAATTTGCTACAATAACATTAATGGATAATTGGAATTCTGCTGCCCCTTTATTTAAAAAGGGCATATACAAAATGAAAGAAATAGGCTGAGGCGATTGTATGAAAAAGTTATCCTTATTAATAGGGGATCGAGTAATGAAGACTGGAATTGCTGTTTTCTTTACAGCGCTAATCTGTCAGTGGCTAAATTGGCCAGCAGTATTTGCGGTCATTACCGCCATTGTCACGATCGAACCTACGGCAAGAGATTCTGTTAAAAAAAGCTTTATCCGTTTTCCTGCTTCAGCTATCGGCTCTGCATATGCAGTTATCTTTATTTCTATTTTTGGGAACTCGCCCATTACATATACTTGTGCTGCTGTGCTTACAATTATCACTTGTTATAAATTAAAACTACATGCAGGATTGCTCGTTGCAACTCTTACAGCCGTTGCAATGATTGAGGTCGTACAGAGTGATTTTTTTGCATCATTTTTTGTTCGTCTCGGAACGACAACAACTGGACTAGTTGTTTCCACGCTAGTAAATATATTTATTTTTCCACCTAAATATGGAACACTCATTTCAAATAATATGATTTCATTATTTAAAAAGACAGGAGACGCCGTAAACATATTGATGACAGAGCTATTATCTGGTCATCCAGGTAATAATAAAGCTGAAGTCATTTTTTCCGAGTTACAGACTGACCTTAATAAAACAGAAACGCTTTGCCGCTTCCAAGAAGCTGATTGGGAGTTTCACCGATTTTCAGAGGCAGACTTGAATCTTTTTTTAAAAGAGAAAGAAATGTTAAATGTGCTACGGCAAATTCACTTTCATTTAGGAAACCTCTTAGCTAATCGAACAGAATCTTTTAATTGGGATGAAAAACAGTCAACGACACTTGCATTTATTTTGCAGCAAGTTGTCAATGGACTGCGCAATGAGGAAAGCTTGAATGATCACCGTTACCATGAACAGATGAAAGAGCTTATTCATCTGTTAGAAGATGAACAATTTGCAACAGAGATAGAAAATAGCGATGGGGAGCTTTTCACAGCTAAATGGACGGTTATATATGAATTTATTTCGATTTATCATTTAATATTTAACTTAAATAAATATGCACCTTCATACATAAAAGAAACGAAAAAGCACGTAAAGCACGGTTAATCTATTACAGCGGAAGTTTTTCATCCCCGCTGTAATAGTTATTTAAAAGTAGCTTATTTTCGATGCATTTTAAATTCGAGAAAAAGGTCATTATAATAAGCCAGCATTTTTTTACCTAGATTTTCATAAACTTCAAGTTTCTCTGTTTGTTCTGGATCGGGGTAGAATCGCTTATCTTCAGCAATTTTTTTCGGAAGATATTGTAATGCTGTTTCATTTGGTGTTGAATAGCCGACATACTCAGCATTTTGCGCCGCGTTTTTAGGATCAAGAATAAAGTTAATAAACTGATGGGCTCCCGCAATGTTTTTTGCACCTTTCGGAATAACGATATTATCAAACCATAAGTTTGAGCCCTCTTTAGGCACTACATAATCAAGCTTTTCATTTTCACTAATGATTTCGGCCGCATCACCAGACCATACAACACCAACAGCTGCTTCCTCATTCGCAAGAAGCATTTTGATCTCGTCTCCAACAATAGCTCTCACATTTGGAGTTAATGTATCAAGCTTCCTTTTTGCTTCCTGAAGATGCGCGACGTTTGTATCATTCAATGAATAATGGAGACTATTTAAACCAAAACCAATCGTCTCACGGGCTCCATCAATTAATAAAATTTGATTGCGCAAATCTTTATCCCATAAGTCATTCCAGCTTGTAATCTTTTTACCATTTAACATTTCCGAATGATACACAATTCCGACCGTTCCCCAAAAATAAGGGATTGAATATTCATTATTCGGATCAAATGACAAATCCATAAAACGGGGATGAATATATTTTAAATTTGGAAGCTTTGAATGATCTAATGGAATTAATAAGTTTTCTTCCTTCATCTTACTAATCGCATATTCAGAAGGAACCGCTAAATCAAATGTTGTTCCTCCTTGTGTGATCTTTGTCATCATCGCCTCATTAGAATCGAATGTTTCAATAATGACTTTTAATCCACTTTCTTTTTCAAACTTCGTTATTAAAGCGGGATCAATATAATCGCCCCAATTATAAACCGTTAAAGTATTTGCGCCTGAATAGCCTTGAGCAGAGTTAAGCTTAGAAACTAAGTACATGACGGCAAACGCAACGATAAACACGATCATAAACATTCGTACAAGTTGTTTCATTTTCTAACCCCCAATCCTTTTGGGCGGCTGCTTTTTTTATTAATGAAGTAATAGCCGATTACAAGCACAATCGTAAATAAGAAAAGAAGTGTTGATAATGCATTGATCGATAATGAAATCCCTTGTCGCGCCCGCGAATAAATTTCTACTGATAACGTTGAAAAGCCATTACCTGTTACAAAAAATGTAACAGCGAAATCATCTAGCGAATAAGTGAGCGCCATAAAAAAACCTGCAAAAATACCTGGTGTAATAAACGGTAAGACAACCTTTGTCAACACATCCCAATTACTTGCTCCTAAGTCATGAGCTGCATCAATCAATGTACTGCCCATTTCTTGCAGTTTCGGGAGAACCATAATCACAACAATCGGAACACTAAATGCAATATGTGAGAGAAGCACAGATGTAAAGCCGAGCTTTATACCAACAATTGTAAATAAAATCAAGAAAGAGGCTCCGATAATAACGTCAGGACTAACAATTAATACATTGTTCAAGCTCAAAAGTGTATTTTTCATTTGCCGTCTTTTCACATACATAATTGCAACCGCTCCGATTACACCTAAAATCGTCGAAATTGCCGCAGATAAAAGCGCAATGACTAACGTATTTAACACGATAATTAATAAGCGTGTATCATCAAAAACTTCTTTATACCAATCAAGTGTAAACCCTTCAAAACTATGCATTGAACCACCGCTATTAAAAGAATAGATCATTAAATACAAAATCGGTGCGTAAAGGATAACAAAAACGATAAACAAGTATATATTTGCAATTTTTTTTCTTTTCATCTTCCATCCCTCACTTCCGATTTCCTGTAAAAATCATAATGATTGCCATTGCAATAATTAAAAACACAGCAATCGTTGCCCCCATACCCCAATCTTGGGTGACAAGAAAATGTTGTTCAATGGCGGTTCCTAATGTGATAACGCGGTTTCCAGCAATTAAGCGCGTTATCATAAATAACGATAAAGCTGGAATGAAAACTGCTTGACAGCCAGATTTTACCCCATCTAATGTCAACGGGAAAATAACTCTTAGAAACGTTGTCCATGCTGACGCTCCAAGATCCCTTGCCGCATCAACTAAAGAATTATTCAATTCTTCAAGCGCATTGAATATCGGAAGAACCATAAACGGAATAAAAATATACACAGAAACAAATACAAAACTAAAATCAGTAAACAAAATTTGCTTCGTCCCGATTCCGATTGCTTGTAAAAACGAATTTGTCGGTCCATAAGTTCCAAATATACCAAGGAATGCGTATGCTTTTAACAGCAAGTTTATCCATGATGGAACGATAATCAGTAGTAACCATAACTGTTTATGCTTTGTTTTCGTCAGTAAATACGCCGTAGGATAGGCAACAAGCAATGAAAATACTGTAATTAAAAACGCATACCAAAATGAGCTTAATGTCATCTTTAAATAGACCGGTGTAAAAAAATTTTGATAATTGCTAAGTGTAAATTGCCCTTCAATGTCAAAAAAAGAATAGTAAAGGATGAGAACGATCGGTGCAATAACAAAGAGTACGATCCATAATACGTACGGTATTAAGTAGAAATTACGTATTTTATTTACCATGGCCAACCTCTTGATACGCTTCCAGACGCTTATCAAATTCTTCCTCAGTTTCACCAAAGCGCATAACGTGGATGTCTTCTGATTCAAAATAAAGGCCGATCTCCTCACCTACTACAGCTTTTTTCGTTGAATGAACAAGCCATTCGTTCCCTGCTTCGTCATAGCAGCAAATTTCATAATGTACACCGCGAAATAACTGCGAGTCAACTTTTACTTGCAGCTTTCCTTGCTCACGCTTTGTGATTTCTAAATCTTCAGGACGGATGACAATCTCAACAGGTTCATTGTCGTTAAAGCCTTGATCGACACATTCAAATTGCTTACCCGCAAATTCAACTAAAAAGTCACGAATCATTTTTCCTGGAATAATGTTCGATTCCCCGATAAAATCGGCGACAAAACGATTAATTGGTTCATCATAAATATCAGTAGGCGTTCCGCTTTGCTGAATTTTCCCTTTATTTAAAACAAAAATTTCATCAGACATTGCTAACGCCTCTTCTTGGTCATGTGTTACAAAAATAAATGTGATCCCAAGACGGCGCTGTAATTCGCGTAATTCATACTGCATTTCAGTACGCAGCTTCAAATCAAGAGCCGATAGCGGTTCATCAAGAAGAATGACTTCGGGCTCATTCACAATCGCCCGCGCAATTGCAACACGCTGACGCTGTCCACCAGACATTTCTGTTATTTCTCTATTTTCATAGCCAGCTAAATTTACAAAACGGAGCGTTTCTTTTACTCTTTTTTCAATCTCCGCATTTTTCATTTTTTTTATCCGTAAGCCGAAAGCAATATTTTCAAATACATTTAAATGTGGAAACAGAGCATAGTCTTGGAAAACAGTATTCACTTGTCGCTTATTAGCAGGTACATCGTTCACAATTTTTCCATTAAAATAAATTTTTCCTTTTGTGGGCTCAGTGAAACCAGCGATTAAACGAAGGATTGTCGTTTTACCGCAGCCTGATGGACCGAGCAGCGTATAAAATTTCCCCCGTTCGATTTCAAAGCTAACATCTTTTAATACAGGTGGATCTTGGTCGTATTGTTTTGTCACATGTTCAAAGCGAATGATCGTATTATTTGTCACCTGTGCTCACCCCTTGTTGAATAAGTATTGTTCTTCTGCGTAAAGAACAGATCAATTTCACCTTATAAATAAGACTCAGTAGCAACAAGAAGTAATTGTGATGGCTCGTTGCAGTCATTAATTATTTGGTGCTCCTCTGATGCATGAAAATAAATCGCTTCGCCCGCTTTTGCAGAAAAAATTTGCCTGCCAAGCTTAATCTTAATTCGCCCTGTTAGTACGAATGCAAACGTTTCAGATAGGGATGGTTCAAACTGTTTAAACTCGCCGTGAGGCTGAAGCGTCAATCTAATCGGCTCCATTTCATTCTCATTCGATTCAGGCACAAGCCATTGAATTTCATAGCCGCGCTCTTCATCTATGAATTCAGTCTGATCATCTTCTCCATAAACTACTTTCTGTTCTCGCTCTTCCTCATCGAAAAACTCTTTTGGTGCACAGCCAAGCACTTCGAGAATATTAAAAAACGTTTCTATTGATGGAGAACTCAAATCACGTTCAAGCTGTGAAATATACCCTTTGCTTAAATCAGTACGCTCTCCAAGTTCTTCTTGAGTTAACCCTTTTTTCAACCGCAAATTTTTTATTTTTTTTCCGATTCGCATTTTATTACCTTCAATCAAAGTTTATTATTAGTAAACTTATAGTCATAAAGTTTATAAATATTAAACTAATAGTTTACTTTTAACCCTAGTATATTATACATAATTAATTGAAAACTGCAACGAGAAATAACTAACATTTTTAAAAAATGATATACAAATTTTGAACAGTCATGATGATACGAGGGATTATTTAATTTCGTGTAAAAGCGCAGTCCTATACAAACCAAGCCTCTAACACAAAGTTATCTAACAAGAAGGATTATTGAAATTTAAAGGGAATATATATAAGTTAGTATGCTTTACAAAGGAGGAGTCAGAAGTGAGTAATACGAGTCAGTTTATCCAATATTTTCTCGCTCATCGGAATGTTACTGTAGAACTTGTAAGCAAAATTGAAAAAGAGCATGATAACTACAAGCCAACCCCAACTTCAATGTCAGCAAAAGAGTTAGTGAACCATATGCTCTACTCTTTTCACTGGTTTGTTGAAATAGTTAAAAAAGGGGAACCAGTCCCGTATCAAGAGAACAAAGAAGAAACAGAAGCAAACCTTCTTGAACTCGCAACGTCGTATACTGAAAAAACAAAGAACTTAATTGAATCTCTTACAGACGAAGATTTAAATCGTACTATTGATTTAACAGAAATCTTCGGTCAGAAAATGAATGCGGGACAATTATTACAAATGGCAATGGATCATGAAATTAATCATAAAGGAAACTTATTTGTCTACGTACGTGAAATGGGCCACACTGAACTACCTATGTTCATAAGCAAATAAATGATGAAAACCGACTCCATGTACGATCAAAATTCGGTTGAGCTTGTATAAAAGTCAATATTTGAAGCAACTGTCCGAAAGACTAGTTAAAAATGCTTGTCAGTCAAGGCGTGCTGTACGAGGCGGAAACGAATAGATCAGGCGTTCATGAGCTTATAAAAGAATGCGAGCGCTTGTCAACAGTTAGAACCGACTCCATGTACGAATAGGAGTCGGTTTTCATGTCATATTATTCAGCTTCAACGGATTTTCTAAATTGACTAACTTGTTGTCTCGAAATCCAAGTAGGGTAATGAGATACAAGCGTAGGCACAGACTAGCCAAAGCGTAAACATAATCACTTGATCTTGTGAAAATTTCTGAAAAATAGAAACTATATTAATAGCAATAAATACACCGATTGTCGAGCTCCAAATTCTGACCTTAATAATCGCATACTTTTATTTCACTGTAAGGAGTCGTTTAAATAAAACAAAGTATTAATGCATCGGAGCAGCCTAATAAATATTGTCCAATCTTTTTTGCATTTGTTGGACAGACCGGTATAAAAGCTCCGTTCCTAATGAAATGTCTTCTATCGTTGCATATTCCTTTGGATTATGACTAATGCCTTTCTTACATCTCACAAAAATCATTCCGTAATCACATACGTAAGACAATGCTAATGAATCATGAAAAGGACCGCTCATTAGCTTTGGCGCTTGAATACCTATTTGTTGTGCTTCGTTTTCCATCATGTCTTGTATCCAAGAAGCACAGTAGCGCGGCTCGCTATTTGTATCTTCATTAATCGTATATGTTAATTTATGCTTGTGGGCAATTGCATCAATTTTTGACTTTAGTTCGTCTTCAAGCCGATGACGGCGCTTAATATTAATATCCCTTAAGTCAATCGTAAAGCTTACTTTTTCAGGAATGATATTTCGTGAATCGGGAAATACACGCAGGCTTCCAACTGTGCCAACTGTCGGGGCGGAAGGATCCTTACTTGTTAATTCCTGAAGCGCAACAATTACCTTCGCTGCTCCTACTAATGCATCTTGACGCATACTCATCGGTACAGAACCAGCATGACCTGCAAAACCTTCCATTTCTACAGTCGCCCAAAGGGGACCTGCAATTCCTGTTACAATTCCGACAGGACTATTTTTCTCTTCTAATATCGGCCCTTGTTCAATATGAAGCTCAAGAAATGCCGCAATACTGCCTTTTTTATACTCAGATTCTGAAAGCTTCTCAGGATCGCAGCCGAATTGCGTTAAGGCTTCACGTCTTGTCATTCCTTCTTTATCTGTTCGATCCAGTTCTCCTTCTTCAAGCATTCCACATATCCCTCTTGAGCCAAATAAACCTTTATTAAAGCGCGATCCTTCTTCATCGGAAAATGCAATCACTTCAATTGGAATATTTGGAATGATATTTTGCTCTTTCATCGTTTCCACAACTTCCAGTGCTCCTAATACACCGATAACCCCGTCAAATCTTCCCCCATAAGGCTGTGAATCGATATGGGAGCCGAGCATCAAGACAGGAGCAGTTGATTGCTTTCCTTCCATGCGCCCAATTAAGTTTCCAAAATGATCAATCCGTGTGATTAATCCAGCTTGTTTCATCCAGGCTTGCACTTTTTCTACTGCTAACTTATCCTCAGCGGAAAAAGCAAGTCTAGCAACACCTGTCTCTCCAATTTGTCCGATTTTAGACAGTTCCGTCATGCGTTCAGAAAGACGTGTGCGGTTAATTGTAAACGCTTTCAATTCCAAACGAATCCCTCCTACCCTATTAAAAAAGCCCTCATATCGTAATGTAATCCCTTAAAACTCTTTTGTCATTAGACATTATGTAAAGTGTTTTCATTTAAGACATAATTTTTATTCAAACCATGCAAGTCAGGGTTTATTAACAGTAAATCCCCCATAGTATTTCGGGGGATTTTATTTATTGATTTTTTTGCAAATAAGCTTTAATCATAAAAAAACTGACTTCAGCTGGCAAAAGTTCTTTTATCGGTGTTAATCTTTCTGTTCCAGCTTGCTGAATGGCATCTTTAATGAGAGAAACATATTTTTTAGGAACAAATGAATCCCAATCAATTTCCATCCCTTCTTCGCCACATTTAATCAGATGACCTTCAACCGTTCGTTCTGTCAATGCTCTTTCAGCAGCAATCTGTTCAATCGTCCTACCAGCAATTAGAAGCTGATAAGTAATATGGTGGCTTTTAACCTTGTTGCTGCGAGAAGAAACTGCTTTTGCCGTCATGTCTTCAGTTTGGTTAACAGTTCGATTTTCTTGGATGCCATTCTCTTTACAATATGCCGTTATTTCATTTAAAAATGCTGCTCCATATGAAGTTAATTTCCGCTGACCGACTCCTTTTATTTGCAAAAGTTCAGCTTCAGTTCTAGGTAGAAATGTACTCATTTCCCTTAATGTTTGATCTGAAAAAATAATATACGGGGGTACTCTTTCTGACTCGGCAATTTCTTTTCGTAAACTGCGTAACACTTCAAAAAGAGCATTATCAGCAGCAATTTTTGCTGCACGAACTTTTTCTTTGCGAAATACTTGTTCTTCCCCCCGCAATACAGAGACTGCTTGACTCGTTAACATTAAGACTGGATAAGCTCCGTCAGATGGACGTAAATACCCTTCTGCCGTTAAAAAGTCAATAAACTCATTAACTTCCTTTTGTGTTTTGTTTTTCATAATGCCATATGTAGATAATTGATCAAAGCGAAAACTTTTTATTTTTTTATCAGCAGAACCTGTTAATACTTTCGTAATAAATGTTTTTCCGAATCGTTCATTCATTCTTTTTATACACGAGAGCACCATTTGCGCTTCAACTGTGACATCAACTTGTTCTCGATCATCTGTACAGTTCCCGCAAGTTCCGCACTCTTGCACATGTGGTTCTCCGAAGTAATGGAGAATATATTGTTGAAAACAAGACTCAGTATGACCATAAGCTACCATTTTACGAAGCTTTGCATATTCATGTTCTTTTCGTTGCTCGTCCATTTCAGATTGATCGATTAGAAATGTTTGAATATGGGCATCTTGCGGTGCGAATAAAAGTATGCATTCACTTTCTTCGCCGTCACGACCAGCCCGTCCTGCTTCCTGGTAATATGACTCCATATTTCTTGGAATATGATAATGAATCACATAGCGGACATTTGATTTATTAATTCCCATTCCAAAAGCGGATGTAGCAACCATTATATTAATATCATCATATAAAAATTGTTCCTGATAATGATCCCGTTCTCGTTCTGCCATACCGGCATGATATTTTCCTACTCGAAACCCTTTTTTATATAAATAATGGTGAAACCGCTCCACTTCTTTTCTTGTAGCTGCATATATAATTCCGGCTTGGTTGCTATTTTTTTGAATATATTCAGTTAGAAACAAGTCTCTATTTTGTCCTTTTACTACTTTGAAGCGCAGATTTTCACGTCCGAAACCGGTCAACACAGTATTTTGTTCATCAATATGAAGTAAATCGCAAATATCGTTTTTTACTTGTGGCGTTGCAGTTGCCGTTAGTGCTAAAACCGTCGGCTTAGGATACAGTTTATTAATCAAACGTTTAATTAGTAAATAGCTTGGCCGAAAATCATGTCCCCATTGAGAAATACAATGTGCCTCATCAATCGCTATTAGCGATACTTCAATCCGATTTAAAAGCTCTAAAAAATCTGGTGATTCTAAGCGCTCCGGTGCGATATATACGAGGTTATATTGTTTATTCATGATGTTGTTCAAGCGTTCATGCATTTCTGCAACAGTGATCGTACTATTAAGAAAAGTCGCTGAAATACCAGCTTGATGAAGTGCATCTACTTGATCCTTCATTAAAGAAATAAGCGGAGAGATGACAATCGTAATCCCTTGTAGCATCAGCGCAGGAATTTGATAGCAAACAGATTTTCCGCCTCCAGTCGGCATAATTCCGAGCGCATCTTTATTTTGTAGTACTTTCTGAATAATCTTATCTTGGCCTTTTCTAAAATGATCAAATCCAAAATATTCATGAAGAAGGTTATTAGCCTTTGCCAGCACATTACTCCTCCTCTCTTCTTTAATCATATTCTATCATTTTTTAAAAAACTAAGTTCTGCTTATTTCATACCACCATCGGTATAGTTGAAAAATGAAGAAGCTAGAAGCATCTCCTTCGCTTCTAGCCTTTTATCATTTACTTAATAAACCTATTTTCTCATTCAACAGCACTTAATTGTAATACACGATCTAAGTCTTCAATTAAGTCGGCAGCATCTTCTAAGCCAACGGAAATACGGATAAGACCGTCTTCAATTCCTAGCTCAAGTCTTCGATCTCTTGGTATCGATGCGTGAGTCATTAAAGCAGGAATAGATATTAAGCTTTCAACAGCTCCTAAACTTTCTGCAAGCGTGAAATATTTTAATTTTGATACGATTGCTAATGCGACCTTTTCACTTTCAACTGTAAATGAAACCATTCCGCCAAAGCCTGTTGCTTGCATTCGATGAATATGATGACCAGGGTGATGAAGTAATCCCGGATAATATACTTTTCCGACGGCTGGATGTTTTGTTAAAAATTCAACAATTTTATTTGTATTATGTTCGATTTCTTGCATTCGTACGCCAAGTGTTTTAATCCCTCGGATTAGTAGCCAGCTGTCTTGCGGTCCAAGAATTCCCCCTGTTGAATTTTGAATAAAGTGAAGTTCTTCCCCAAGCTGCTTATCTTTTACTACGACAAGGCCAGCGACAACATCACTATGCCCGCCTAAATATTTTGTTGCACTATGAATGACAATATGAGCTCCCAGTAAAAGCGGGTTTTGCCAAAAAGGGGTGCTAAACGTATTATCGACAATAAATAGTAAATCATGTTTAGCAGCAATCTCACTAACTTCTTTTATATCTGTAATTTTTAAGAGCGGATTTGTAGGTGTCTCAACATAAATCGCTTTTGTATTTGGACGAATTGCTTCTTCTATCGCTTTTACATTACTAGTATCGACAAACGTTGTTTCAATCCCAAAACGGTTAAAAACTTTCGTCATGATCCGAAAAGTTCCTCCATATACATCATCCGTAATAATGAGATGAGTGCCTGCTGAAAATAGCTTCGTAACAGCAGAAATGGCGGCCATTCCAGAGCCGAAAGCAAAACCTCGTTCACCACCTTCAAGATCAGCGATAAGTTTTTCCAATGATTCTCGTGTTGGATTTCCAGTTCGGGCATATTCGTATTTAAAATTTCCGACCCCATTTTGTTTAAACGTACTAGCTTGATAAATTGGTGTCGACACTGCTCCTGTGTATGGATCTTGACTCGTTCCGCCATGAATAAGTTTCGTTTTTTTTCTCATTTACTATTCACTCCAAAAGATTTATTTTCCAAAGAATAGATTCCACTACTAATATATCTTTCACTGCTATCAGGAAAAATCGTGACAACATTTGTACCCGGCTTCGCCTTTTGCGCTTCTTTTAAACTAGCAGCAAGAGCCGCTCCTGATGAACTTCCAACTAATAAACCTTCTAAACGGGCGATTTCCGCTAGGCGAGTAAACGCTTCGTCATCTGAAATCGTATATATTTCATCAAAATACGCTGTATCAACGAAATCTGGAATAAATTCCATTCCGATCCCCTCTGTCCGATGAAATCTCGGATTGCCTCCGTTTAAAATTGAACCTTCTGGCTCGACGATCACCGTTTTGATATGTGGAATTCTTTCTTTTAAATATTGAGACGTTCCCATAAAAGTTCCACCCGAACCTGCCCCAGCAACAAAAATATCGATCTTCCCTTCAAGAGCTTCGTAAAGCTCAGGACCAAGACTTTCATAATACGTTTTAGGATTTGAATGATTATGAAATTGACCGGGATAAAAAGCTCCTGCTATCTCTTCTACTAGAGCCTCGGCCTTTTTAATTGCCCCCTCCATTCCGAGCTCTGTCCGTGTATTCACTACTTTTGCCCCTAAAGCACGCATTAACGTCTGTTTTTCAATACTAAATTTTTCAGGAGTAACAAATATTGCGTTCACTCCAAAATAGATAGCTGCAAGTGCAAGACCAATCCCTGTATTACCTGCCGTCGGCTCAACGATGGTCCCGCCTTTGTTTAACTTTCCTTCTTCCATTGCCTCCTTTAACAAAAAATAGCCAAGGCGATCCTTTACACTTCCTCCGGGGTTAAAATATTCCAATTTGGCAAATAACCTAACATCGTTCGGAAATGAATATGATTTGATTTCAACTAATGGCGTATTTCCGATTAATTCATGCACACTTTTCACTTTCATAGACTGCCTCCCTACATAATTTTTCCTTCAATTAACCAAACAAATGGATTCATTTGGACAAATGAAACAGAAAATTTATTTTCCTCAAATAACCGTCTCATGGTACTTATCGTAGTATAGTATTCTGTCTTTAAATCTTGCACAAGCCGATCAAAGCCATTACTTTCCGCCTCGCGGATTTTTTGTTCCTTTGCCGCCTCATTTAGAAAAACTGTATCAGCAAAAACAATTTTCCCGGAATTTTTTAAAATTTTACGATATTTATTGAGTGCCTGCCCTTTTTCATTATCTTTTAAATGGTGAAACGCATACGTGCTTACGATTGTATCGATAGGTGTTTCTGGTATTTCAAAAATTAGAAAATCACCTTGAATAATTTTTGCTGTCGGCAGCTTTTGCTGGGCAATTTCTCTCATTCCTTTTGAAGGCTCAACACCATACACTGTCTTTCCATTAGTTAATAGCTTTTTTGTTAAATTACCTGTCCCAACTCCAAATTCAAGCACGCATCCTGACGCTTTATTTGCAACTGTTGTTAAAATCTGCTCATATTGAGCAAACACCTCTTCATATTCTCGATCTTTCCCCAAAACCGTTTCATCATAGCAAGAGGCCCATTCATCAAATAGCTGATTAAATTCTAGATCCATATCCCCCTATTCCTCCTAATTCCTATTGGATTAATCAGGATTATTATATGATTTAATTTACCAGTTGTTTATGGGAAAATCAATTATTTTACACAAAATGTGATTTCAAGGGATTTATCTTTCGGAAAGATGAAAAGGAAAGCTTTATTCATACAGATGAAACTAACAGTCTTTATTGTTTTTTTTTTAATGACAATTTAAAATATCATTTATAAAGGAAATTTATTAAAGAAGGTGATTTTTTGGTAGGAGAAAAGTTTGTTTTTTTCAGACCCATTTTTTATTTATTGCTTATTTTCATGATCTGTCATTTTGCATATTTCATTTTTTTAAAGAGGAAAATAAAAGGCAAGCATGTCATCATGCTGAATTCCTTTTTTTTACTGTTAATTTCATTAGTATTATTATTTCAAGAAGGGATTATTGTTGATCATTTAGGGTTAGGAGGAGATCCTATTACGTTTTATATAACATTGATTATTTCTATCATTTTTTTCGTTGGATTCCTTTTTTACGGATTAAAAAAAGAAGATTCTTAAAGAACCTCCTTAGACTGTTGACAAACGAACATATGAACTATTATTCGCTTTCGCCTCGTATTACACGCTCGACTAGTTTTTCGAGCAGTTACTTCAAATATTGACTTCTATAACCTCCCCTAGTATTCTGCCATTTTATATAACGCACTTATGAAAAGATGGAAGACAGAAGTGATAGCGTAAATAAAAAAGTTAATACGCTAAATAGCAATACCCTCTCTCTGCGCAATAAAAAAGATAGCCCAATCATAACAAATAAACTGGCTTTTACAACCGGAAGCGACGAATGTTCTGTAAACAATTCAGCTAAAAAGGTGAGCAGTAAAAGAATGAAAGCTCCGTACTTCATGGAAAGCAAAAGGCTTCTCATTCCCGACTCTTTCACCTTCCAAACACCGAGATAGCTAGTCGCTTTCGGTTTAGTAACAGGCTCTGCCAAATTTTCGTTATCAAATCTTACATAAACAGGCTGCATGTATGGTGCATTCCCATTTAAAGTCTGGTATCCCCAGTAAAAAGGGCGATCCTGAATGATGTAAACAGAATCAATTTGCTTAGGTATTTCTTCTCCCCGTATATGTGGATATTCTGGATTTAACGGTAGATCAGCATCGAATGAAAAGACAATCCGTTGATTTTCTGTTTGACCAAAATATTTCTCCCATGGCACTGTTTTAATATTACTAAATAAAAATTGCCATTTCTTTTTCTTTTGAACGTGTGCCATGCTGCAATCAACCGGAATCCAACCCTTCCCTTCGATAAAAGCCTCATTCCATACGTGCGCACTTAGTTTACCAGTTGCCCACGTCCCTATTAATGTTCTGCAAGGGATTCCGATTGCTCTGCAACATGAGGAGAATAAAGAGGAGTATTCTCCGCAATCACCCCTTTTTTCCTGTAAAAAGGATTTGGCTCCTCTTTTTTTAGGCGGGTAATGATACACAAACTGCTCCACTATATAGTCAAAAAGCAGCTTTGCCTTTTCCAGATTATTTTTCCCGTCTTTTGTAATTTTACTGGCGAGGCTTTTTATTTCGTCGTCAACAGGTGATAGAGTTGTAGATCTCAAATAAAATCGTCTCTCTTCATCTGAAAGATTTTTTCTATCATCTCCGCAATAAAGATCAGAGAAGCTCTAACGTCTCCATCTCCTCTAATTCAAAATAAGCAATATCTTGATTAAATAAACTTGTGATTTTCTTTGGCTGATGGCTTTGATGTTTGATGTGAACTTGCTGATGAAGGCTATTCGACTTTGGGAGTGCTAACCAAAGCTGTGTGATTCCTTTTTCTTTATTCGTGTAAGTGTAGGTAACGTGTGCGGATTGACTCATTATTCTTCCTTTCTTTAACTATTTTACAATATTTCTGTTTTTGATTATTTGTGGAAAATAATACCACAGTTAACCAATTATTAAAAGCATTGCGGAATTTTTCCGAAAATTAAAGCCGTTTTTAAGGGGATTTTGACCTTGACAAATAAATGTAAAGCATATAAACTAAAAACAAATATTATGATCATCGAAATATTCGGAGGATGAATTATTTGATTAAGTATGAAGATTTTCTCGATTTTATGCTCGATAATGCTCGGAAACTCTTCTATCCTGAGGAATGGATTAATATCGATGTTTCTTTATCGAAAACAGAAATATTTTGTCTTCTCTTAATGAAGCGTAACAACGAAGTAATTATGAGTGAAATTGCTGAATCACTTGGTATTCCGATGAGTACTGCAACAGGCGTTATTAATCGCCTTGTAAAAAAAGGCTATTTAGAACGTTATCGAAGCGAGACAGACCGCAGAATTGTTGTGATTCGCTTAACTGAAGAAGGGCATAAGCTTGGAGAAAAAGTGAAAGCATTAGCTTCACGATACTTTAACCTTATGACTGAAGTATTAACGAAAGAAGAAACAGAAGCACTCTTACAAATCTTCAAAAAAATAGTTACCCATCTCGGAAGCAAAAAAACTGGAGAAACATCAAAAGAGCAGCGTTCTAAAACTGAAATCAAAAACATCACAATCGATTAACGAATTAAATGCTTTTAACAAAGAGGAGTTTCCCTGCTTTGTTAAAAGTTTGACCATTATTACGATGATCGTAATATACGATACTCGAATATTAAAGGAGGTTTTCGCATGAGAATTATTTTATATACAGGAAAAGGCGGCGTCGGAAAAACTAGTATTTCTGCGGCAACGGCAATTAAAAGCGCACAGCAAGGGTTAAAAACGCTAGTGATGAGTACTGATCCCGCACATAGCTTAGGAGATTCTTTTGGGATAAAATTATCTTCTGAACCACAGCAAATAAGAAAAAATCTGTGGGCACAAGAAATCGACACAACGTATGAAATGGAAAAAGGATGGGGAAACATTCAACATTATATTACTTTACTTTTTACTACTAAAACAGTCGATGACATTACAGTTGAAGAGCTGACAATGTTCCCAGGCATGGAAGATTTAATGAGCCTTCTTCGAGTCCTTCAATATTACAAAGAAAAAACATACGATGTTATCATTATTGATTGCGCACCAACAGGAGAAACTTTAGCAATGTTAAGCTTTCCCGATATGCTTGGCTGGTGGATGGAAAAATTATTCCCGATACAACGAAAAGCATTAAAAATTGTCCGCCC
The DNA here is from genome assembly GCF_019915265.1 of Bacillus aquiflavi. Lineage (NCBI taxonomy): Bacteria > Bacillati > Bacillota > Bacilli > Caryophanales > Bacillaceae > Bacillus > Bacillus aquiflavi. Next base: position 3,750,865 of record NZ_CP082780.1, on the reverse strand, counting down.
AGTCGCACAGCCGCTCCTTGGGATTCCCCTCCCGACTGACGATATAATGAGAGAGCTCGCTCATATTTTAGAACAGTTAAACGAAATGCGACAAATTTTTTCCAACCGTGAAGTGACAAGTGTCCGCATTGTCGTAAATCCTGAAAAAATGGTCATAAAAGAAGCACAGCGAAGCTTTACGTATTTAAATCTTTACGACTACAACGTTGATGCAATTATGATTAATCGAGTCATCCCTGACAACGTCTCTGATCAGTACTTTCAAGTGTGGAAAAAAATTCAACAAAAATATAAAACAATGATTGAAGATAGCTTCCAGCCGATCCCACTTTATAACGCACCTTTATTTGAACAAGAAGTCGTTGGCATGAATATGCTTGAACGGCTAGGGGACTCTCTTTTCCAGCAAGACGAACAGCCAACAGCGATTAAATTTAATTTACGAACACAGCACATTACAAAAGAAGGGAACAACTATGTTTTCTCTCTCCAGTTGCCATTCTCACATAAAAAAGAACTGTCTTTAAACCAAAAAGGAGATGAACTTATTTTACGGGCTGGTTCCACGAAGCGAAATATTATCTTGCCAAGAACACTTACCCATAAAAGTATTTTAGGGGCTAAGTTTGACGAAGGCACATTGAAAATAACGTTCGGTGAGTTGGAAAAACATGAACAATGAACTTATAAAAACAATTGTCCGTTTGAAACTGCAAGCAGGAATGCAACTCTTAAATGTAATGCCTGCTCAATGTCAAGAAACAGGGAAACAATTGCTAGAAGCATTGCATGAAGAAATCGAAGCTTCTTTAGTCAGCCGAAAAGAGAACAATTCAAACTCTGAATTATCTCATATTAACATTGAATAAACAGGATAAAAAACCGGATACCATCCTTTTTGTGGTATCCTCATCTTATTTTTAAGCGCTGAGTTATAAAAAAGCAACTGAACTAACGGTTTAAAAATGAGTTGGAATAACAGAACTGATAACACGAACGCCCCAATTATAGAAAGAAACAAGAGGAATTTCGGTTTAATCCAAGCATAACGCATAAACTTTTTATTTAATAAAAACGGAATACATAATAAAATTTGTACATCAAAAAAAATTTGGTGGGTGTTCATACACTGCCCAAAATAATCGATCATCACACTTCCTGATAATAAAACTAAAAAACTATAAACTCTTTGAATTCCCATCCAACCAGCTATAAAAAGCAAAATGAATGAATTCTACATCATTTAGTGATCATTGCATTTCATCTCTCTTGCCTTAGTTGTTAACCTTCCTCATTAATTAAAGATGCTGTATGCCCGACATTTTCAAGAAGTGCGTGCCATTGTTCTAGCCCTTTTAATTGAATGAGAACAGGAGCAGTTTGATCGTCAGTATATTTAACAACCCATACACCTTTTGAGGATGGGAGAAAAAAGACGATATCAGTTAGCAATGGGTCATCTTCAAGCGAAGGAATATGAAGACAAGAAATGTTGTTAAGAAACCACTCATTTTTCTTTAAGTCATCGATAAATAGTTCAAAGCTTGTTCCCTCTTCTTCCAAAAAGGTACTCATTTTGCGTACTTTTTTAAGATTGCGTTTCTCACTTAATAAATCAAAAGCCTCATCTGTCAATCGAAACTGTTCATTAGCATCCAATGATTCATCAGAAAAGGAATAATAATCCTGTATCAGTTTTGAAATTTCTTCTTGTTCTACATAAGCAAATTCATGAAGAATCTCTCGGTCAACGAGATGAAGAAGCCATGTGCTTTCTTCAATATAGTGAAAAATTAATACACCTTGTTTTTCTATATTTGGGCAACGTATGATCCATTTAGAGTTTACATAAGAGTGAATAAATTTTTGCATTTCATCACTTAATGGAATTTCGTTACGCTTATTTCTTTCTTCATCCCATATTTGTTTTAACATCAATTGATGAACAGTTGTATCCACAATCGCCTCCCACTCTTTTAAAGATTTCTCTCCTGTTAAGCCATCTATTAACATCTTCGTAAACCTAGCGTGGCCACAAAGACCTACTAATAAAACCAGCTCTTCGTTCGTACAAGTCAATAAATGTTTCATCTTCTGTCTCCTTTAAATATATTAAATTGGCTAACTATAATAACAGCCAATGAACTAACGGTTTAAAAATGAGTTGGAATAAAATAACTGACAACACGAACATCCCGATGATAGAAAGAAACAAGAGAAACTTCCGTTTAATCCATGAATAACGCATAAACTTTTTATTTAACAAAAAAGAAATACATAAAAAAGTTTGTACATTTCCAAAATAAATTTGGCGGGTCTTCATACACTGCCCATTCAAAATAATCGGTAATCACTCTTCCTGATAATAAAACTAAAATGGTATAAACTATTTGAATTCCCATCCAACCAGCTATAAATAGCAAAATTAATTCAACATCATCTGGGGATAGTTGCATTTTACTTCTCCTGCCTTTTTTACTCCATTCAACGTAATGGAGATTAAAAAGTAATATTTTCTAGAAGCTTTCTTATTCCAGTCCTTTTCATCTACTATTCTTCTCTCTTCAGAACATTGCTAACATTAAGGACAATAAACTTATAAAAACAGCCAATGAACTAATGGTTTTAAAATAAATTGATATAAAATAACTGACAACACGAACATCACGATGATGGAAAGAAACAAGAGGAACTTCCTTTTAATCCATGAATAACGCATAAACTTTTTGTTTAGGTAAGGGCCAGCGCCAAAAAAGAAATACATAAAAAAATTTGTACATTTCCAAAATAAATTTGGCGGGGCTTCATACACTGCCCATTCAAAATAATCGGTAATTATTCTGCCCCCTATTAAAACTAAAAAGCTATATACTATTTGGATTACAAACCAACCAGCTATAAATAGCAAAATTAGTTCAACATCATCTGGGGATAGTTGCATTTTACTTCTCCTGCCCTTTTTTACTCCATTCAACGTAATGAAGATTGAAAAGTAATACTTTCTAAACTTCCCTTATTCCATTCCTTTTAGTCTATTATTCTCTCTTCAGAACATATCTAATATTAAGAACAATAAACTTATAAAAATAGCCAATACACTATTGGTTTAATAATTATTTCATATAAAAGAAATGATAAAAAAAATCATTCCGATAATCGAAAGAAACAAGAGGAACTTCCGTTTAATCCATGAATAACGCATAAACTTTTTATTTAACAAAAAAGAAATACATAAAAAAGTTTGTACATTTCCAAAAAAAATTTGGCGGGTCTTCATACACTGCCCATTCAAAATAATCGGTAATTATTCTGCCCCCTATTAAAACTAAAAAGCTATATACTATTTGGATTACAAACCAACCAGCTATAAATAGCAAAATTAATTCAACATCATCTGGGGATAGTTGCATTTTACTTCTCCTGCCTTTTTTTACTCCATTCAACGTAATGAAGATTGAAAAGTAATACTTTCTAACTTCCCTTATTCCATTCCTTTTAGTCTATTATTCTCTCTTCAGAACATATCTAATATTAAGAACAATAAACTTATAAAAATAGCCAATACACTATTGGTTTAATAATTATTTCATATAAAAGAAATGATAAAAAAATCATTCCGATAATCGAAAGAAACAAGAGGAACTTCCGTTTAATCCATGAATAACGCATAAACTTTTTATTTAAGTAAGGGCCAGCGCCAAAAAAGAAATACATAAAAAAGTTTGTACATTTCCAAAATAAATTTGGCGGGTCTTCATACACTGCCCATTCAAAATAATCGGTAATCACACTTCCTGATAATAAAACTAAAAAGCTATAAACTATTTGAGTTACAAACCAACCTACTATAAAAAGCAAAATTAATTCAACATCATCTGGGGATAATTGCATTTTACTTCTCCTGCCTTTTTTACTCCATTCAACGTAATGAAGATTGAAAAGTAATACTTTCTAAACTTCCCTTATTCCATTCCTTTTAGTCTATTATTCTCTCTTCAGAACATATCTAATATTAAGAACAATAAACTTATAAAAATAGCCAATACACTATTGGTTTAATAATTATTTCATATAAAAGAAATGATAAAAAAATCATTCCGATAATCGAAAGAAACAAGAGAAACTTCCGTTTAATCCATGAATAACGCATAAACTTTTTGTTTAAGTATGGACCGGCTCCAAAAACGGAATACATAAAAAAATTTGTGCATTTACAAAAAAAATTTGGCGGGTCTTCATACACTGCCCATTCAAAGTAATCGGTAATTATTCTGCCCCCTATTAAAACTAAAAAGCTATATACGATTTGAAGCCCCATCCAATTAACTATAATCAATAAAATTATTTCAACATCATCTGGTGACAGTTGCATTTTATTTCTCCTGCCTTCTTAATTAAAATATTTATTTTACAATCATAGAGCACAAAAAATTTTGTCTCTTCACCATTGTTTGTGATTCGGAAAAAAATCTGGTAATTAGTTAGCTAGATTGGAGCCACTCAAAATCTTTCCTTCTTCAGCTTACAAGCTGGCTAGTTGGTGGAAAGGAAGCGGTCAAGTGCTTTCCTTGACGGCTTCTTTTCCACCAACTATTATTTACTACATGCTGAAGAAGGAGTGGCTAAGCAATCTGTTTATTGTAAGTTTTACCTGTACACTTCAAAAATACACGTGTCCTGAATCTTTGAGGATTTCTATAGCCATAAGCTCGTCGTTTAATATTCTTAATTTTATGATTGGTGCCTTCTGTCCTTCCATTAGTATAGGGGGTATGAAAGTATTGCAAAATTTGATTTCGCCATTTTTCTATCGTCTTAGCTACATGATGAAAAGCAGGAAATGGGCTACTCCATGCAAGTTGAAGCCATTCTTTTAACAACTGATGAGCTGTTTCATAATCTGGAGATTGATAAAAATCTCTAAATAGTTCTTTAAGATAATAAGCATAAGCTAAACATTCATTGTCTTCTAATAACTCATTTAGACGTATTCGTTGTTTTTCATTTATATTTTTTTAGCTTTTAATTAGGCAAAATCTTACTTTTTTCAAACCAGGTATATTCTTACGAACTTGGTCTAATGCCTGAGTTACTTTTTGAACGACGTGATACTTATCAACAATAACCTGTGCGTGTGGGAAAAGATTTTGAATCGCTTTATGAAAGGGATTCCACATATCAATCACCACGTTTTTTACCCGTTCGGGATGACTGACTTTCTGTGACAAAAGTTCCATAGTAGAGGCACAATGACGATTTTGATGCATACCCATCACCGCCCCTAAATCAGCATCATAAAGAACGGTTTCATAAGTATGTCCCTTTCGAACGGCCACTTCATCCAAGCTTAACGTGATTTCATGATCTTTTTGCCTTTCATGGATGAATGCCTCCTGTTCCTTTGCTTTTTCATGAGCAACCGAATAGAAAATACGTTCCACTGTTGAGTAAGCTATTTTATATTTCCGGCTTATGTCTTGAATGGTTGTTCCGAGTACTTGTTCATAGATAAACTGGCGAAAACGGTGGGTATAGTGCTGATGTGATCCTACAGATTCAAAAGAAGAAGAAAAGACTTCTTTACAGTTTTGGCACCGATATCTTTTCATGTGAATAATAAGAAATATTGGTTTGTTTAATACAAACAAATCAAGTACTTTTCTTGTCCTCCTATCATGGACAGACGAGGAATGAAATCCACAATAGATGCAGCGCTCTTTTCTTTCTTTTTTCTCTACATGAACAAAATAATGCGTATCAAAAATCTCACGTTTAACTACTTTAAATTCTGACAATTCTAGTAACACGGAAAACATTTTAGAACCTCCTATTAATGTTTTGTTTGGTGCTAACATTATTACCAGGAATTCAAAAATGTTTTCCTTTTTATGTTATTTCACAAAAAGTGATGATGAATCAAAATTTGTACATTATTTTTTTACTAGTAAATTTATTTAAACCAACTTTTAATAGATTTAAACGCTTTTTTTATTTTTCCAAACCCTTGCTTAGCAAGCCTTCCAATTTCCTCACCTAAATCTCTAACCCCTTCACTTATAGCAGGAATCATAGAAATAATCCCACCTCCGAGACCACCAGCTAATGCTCCGATTACCATCCCTTTTGGACCAAAAGCTTTTCCAAATCTTACTCCTAATGCCGCCCCAGCCCCTACAGAGAATGTATCTGCCCCTGCACCAGCTAGAAAGCGTCCTGATTTTTCAGCCAAGCTTTTATTTTCATTTTCCGGAGCGACAAATTCTGTTGCATTCGCAGTGATTGTTATCGCATGTCCAGCGATCGGGATTGCTTTGGCAGTTCCTTTCCAACCTTTAGACATTGCTTTGTTTGCCATCGTGTCTTTCACACTTAATGTAACTTGATCAGGCACTGTTCCGATAAAATCGCTTCCTTTTTTAATCGGTATATTGTGCCATTCTTTACTAAAGCCTGCTTGGACTTTTAAAAATTCTGCCGGGCCATTGTAAGCAGAGAGTCGCTTTTGGATATAGTTTAAAGCTGGATTTTTTGACGGTGTTTCGAGCTTCTGGAAATTACGCAAAGTACTGGCGAATTTTGAAGCATAATTCCCTCTACTTGTCCATGTGGGATCCGCTTTAAGATAAAATTGATAATCTCCTTTAAACTTTTGAAACATTGTCGGGTTGCCTTTATAGACAATTTTCAACGTACCGCTCGCAAAAGCACTTGTTGTGATAATCAGTTTGCCCGCAATAAAACTAAGATCTGTAAAAAATAATCCTTGATTTAACTTACTAAAGTAAGTAAAAATGTCATGAGTGTTTATTGTATCCTCCACTTCAGTCTCAGTTACATCCTTTACTTGATCAACTGTCGCAAAGATTTCTTTATGTCGAAATTTACTATCATTTAACGATAGGCCTTCTGGCAACTCGACTAAACCGTTGTTCCTTGAAAAACCGCTTTCTAATAATTGAAACTTCCCTTCTAAATCACTTAAAAATCGCTCCATTGATTCAATGTCTTTTTCTAACGGCTCAAGGGAACTTGCTTGCTGTTGGTCAAAGGCGTATAATTGCTGAATTGTCTCTTTGTATTGGTTTTTTGCTAGAGTCATATTAAATAACAGTTCTTCGTTTTGAATCTGTGGTAAATGAACGATGTCACTTATGGCATCTAATGCTCCATTGATCTCATCTATCAATTCGGTTGTTGTTATTTCAAGGTTTCGTAAACCTTGTTCGACGTCATTTTCCAAAAAACTTTCGCTAATAAATCCATTTTGCGCCGGCTCAAATTCGTGAAGAGCATGTTGAATTGCTGTTAACGACTGTTTATAGTTTACAATAAACTGAGTTAAAAATAATACAAATGGCAGATGATATTCCTTGAAAAGCATTATGATCGAATAACCTGTTCTTCCTTTTAAGGATTCATTTAAAGAAGTGGCGATTCCTTCTACGCCTCTTTGAACTTGTTTCAGCTGTTCATCTAGAAATTGTATTCTTTCAAGACTTTTATTAATTCCTTCGTGAAAAGCTTGGACATCCAATACTTTCATTTCACTCACCTCCTACTTTAACGTTTCCTCATTCCGGCGGCTAGCGTTTCATCCACTTCGCGCAGCTTTTGAATCGCTTTATTTGCCATGCTTTCATTATTCAATAAGATCTTTTGATATCGCTTCAAGATTTGTTGTAAAGATTCATTTAATTTATTGACCTTTTCTGCAGTAATCATGTCCTGGCAAGCTTGAATAGAGCTGGCGATAGAGGTTTGAACAGCAATAATAGCCGTTCTCAGCTCGGCAAGCTCCTTTTCAACTTCTGCATACACGACTTTAATTTCATCACTCATTTAAAACACTTCTTTCCTTCCGTTCTTTTAACGAGCTCATACTTTTTTACTATTATTTTAATGGTCCTTTATAATGTGAAACGATTTGCTTGTTGATTGTTCTAAAGTTTAAATGCCTTTTTAGAAATGATTTCTTCTTTCATACTAGATTTTTTATCTGCGATTGCTTGTAGGAACGATCAAATTGACTATTTTTCATATCTCGATAACTGAAAACAATTCCTAGTCCGTGTAATTCATCAAATTTCTTCGCCCAACTTCCTGCCCATTCAATTGTCGTTAATTGAGGCTCCAAACATAAGTGTTCATTAGCGAAATACTCTGATCATTTTTAATCTGAACTTCATATATTGCTAAACGTTGTAGCTGCTCTTTTTTCATGTTTATAACGTGTATTGAGAAGACAATAATTGGTTCATTTATCATCTTTGCCTTTCTCTTATTTAACATATATTTTAAGTGCATCTTTTTATACACATTTTAAACATTTGTTTTATTTTATTACTATATTAATATCATATGTTAGTTGTTAGTTCTAGTATAAATAGTGTATTTTTAGGTAAATAGTAGTTATTACCCATGTTTATTTTTAGTTTAGTTCCCCTATATTACCACTACAAAATGAATGCGTTTGACAGAAGTGAAGAAAAGTTCTTACAATAAAATTAAGCTTATATGGGATAAATGTGATGAGCAAAACGAAGGAGTTAATGATGATGGAAGATCGTTATTTAATTTTATTAGGGATTCTCATGGTTCAAAGTCAACATGGATACCAAATTAATGAGTTTATTGAACTGAATTTATACCATATTACAGATATGAAAAAAGCAACTGCTTATAAAATGCTAGAACGATTAAATAAAAAAGGATATATTGATATTGAAATTGAAGAACAAGAAAATCGACCTAATCGAAAGGTATACAGTGTAAATCATGCTGGAAAAGAGTATTTTTTTAAGCTGTTGCGCAAAAATTTATCCTCTAATGAAGTCGTAAATGATCCAGCTAATATCGGTTTAATGTTTATCGATTATCTTCCATTAGAAGAAAGCATTTCTTGTTTAGAAAAACGGTTAGCACAATTAAAAAGGCAAATATCAACTCATAAGCAGTTCCCTTCTCACCGTAATATAAATGGCGTGAGTTTAGCTTTTGAACGAACTGCTGCTATTTTAAAAGCAGACGTTGAATGGCATGAAAATACGATCCAAGCTCTTAAAATAAAGCTAAAAAATGAGTAGTTTTATTTCTAAGTAGAGTAGAAAACAGGAATTAGATACTGCCTTCTTTGTCCTCGGGGTTCAGGGTGTTCCACCTTACTAAGCCAGACAAGAGGGCAATTCCTTTTCCTGCTCCCCCTCATCAAACCGTACGTGAAGTTTTCCCTCATACGGCTTTCCGACGTTCTTCTTCCTTTGGCTTTACGGATTTAATTCGCTAATTTCACCAATATGAATTGGACTTTATTTACTGTATCTTGAAGATAGGCATGTTTATGTCGTTTATTTCTTTTTCTTGTTATGAAAAAGATTTAAACGTTGTAACACATACCAGTCAATGCGATTCAACCACCTCTTGGACATTGGAGAAAGTTGGTAGTAATTCTTGAATCCTTGTAACCTTCGGTTCAGTCCCTTCACCAATTCTTTTATGTCCATAAATAGTTTATGTCGTGGTTCCGTAAAATCCTTGATTTTCTTTCGCATCTTCTTCATAGCCTTCTTACTCGGGACATGGTTCATGATTAAGAATGTTCGACCACCCTTTTTACGAATGGGGAATTTTCGATGATGGAATCCCAGAAAATCAAATCCGTCACTGTCATCCCAGATGTTGACGAGTCTTGATTTCTCCTTATGTAGTGAGAGGTCAAGTTTTCCCATAATTGCTTGGATGACTCGTATACCTTCTAGCGCTTGCTGTTTTGTCCTGCACAAAATGACAAAGTCATCCGCATAACGAATAAGAGAACCTAGATGGCTGAATTTCTTTTCCCAGAGGGAATCCATCACATCTAAATATATGTTCGAAAGTAATGGTGAAATCACACCGCCTTGAGGGGCCCCCAAGACAGAATTCCTCACTTTTCCTTCTTCCATGATGATTCCTGCTTGTAGCCATTTGCGAATCAATTTCAGCACTTTGCGGTCACTAATTCGCTGTTCTACAAGTTTCATCAATTTATCATGGTTGATGTTATCAAAATAACCTTGGATATCGACGTCTAATACCCAATAGCTTTTCTTGCTCTTGCTCTCTTTCCTGATTTTCGCTATGGCTTGATGCGCATTCCTTTTGGGACGGAAACCATAAGAACAATCTTTAAAGTCAGCTTCAAAGATAGGTTCTATGACTAGCTTGGTTGCCATTTGTACAACCCTGTCCTTGATGGTTGGGATTCCTAATGGACGTTTCTTTCCATCATCTTTAGGGATGTAAGTACGTAAAACTGGTTGTGGATGATATCGATTTTCCTTCAGTTCAAGATAAATCTCATTAAGAAATCTATCCTCCCCATAGATCTCAATATTTTCCATAGTCTGAGAATCTACTCCACTACTCCCTCGATTTCTTCTTACTCTTTGCCATGCTTCCCACAAGATATCAGGTCGATAAATCTTATCATATAAGGCATGAAACCGGCGTGTCTTGCTTTCCTTGGCACAAAGGTATAATGTTTTCCAGAGTTCTTGAGCTTTTGCATAATTGGTGTAGTTAGCCATTTTCTTGGCATTCACTGACTCTTACCTCCTTGAATATATGAACGAAGTAGGGTATTGGCTTTTGCCGTCCTTCCCTAGACAACGTTGTGTTGGCATTGTCATCATTGGTACTATGACCCCCTCCGACTCCCTCTCAGTCCATCCACCACTTCGCTTCATGCTTATAGGTTTCTGTGTTACTTCTTTAGAAGTGACCGAGGAGGGTATCCCCAGTTCCGTTAACTACTTTCCTAACATGTCGTTCCCCTTACCCCGAGGGATTCTTCAGTGCTGAATTCCAAGTTCCTCACACCTTCCATGGTTTTCGCCCATGTTCACCAGGCTCAACTTCCCTTTGTCCTCAACGAGGGTTGTAATTGACGAGGCGGCAGGCTTCACTTCATGTTACGACCTGCTAGGTTGCTCGCACTCACGAATGAATTACTTTGTCACAGGGCTTCAACCTTAGGATTTCTCCACCAGTTGCCTGTCAGCTACTGAGCGTCTTGGCACTTACTCAGGTTGGACTTTCACCAACTAGCAATTAACGGCCTGCTGGGCGCGCAAAAATCGAGTAGGAGGGGGTGATTAACCCCCGACCTCTCACACCACCGTACATACGGTTCCGTATACGGCGGTTCAATTAAGATGAATAACGCAAAGTTTCGTAACGAATTTGCAGACTTTTCAGCCCTTGGCTTTCCCAGTAGGAATTGTCAAGGGTTCTGTGTAATATGGGGCTTTTTGAAATGCGCCAGTACCCTTTCCGGGTATTCCCCCACTCATATGCTTTTCCGTATGGGATGTTTAAGCGAGTGAGGTTTCTGACTCTTGTCCGAGGTTTCTTCCAATTCTTCCATAGACACATTCTCAATCTTCGTTTAATCCAACCATCTAACAGTTTGAAGATACTTGGTGTATCTGCTAGCGCAAAATAACCACACCATCCAATTAAATATTGGTTTAATTGCTTGATTCTGTATTCCATAGAGTATGGCATCTTTCTAGAGGTAATTTCTCGTATTTTCTTCTTCATTCGTTGGAGACTTGTTTTCGCAATGCGAACCTTAGGTTCTTTATGAAATGTAAAGCTAAAACCCAGGAACTTTCGTTTCCATGGTCGGTCTACTGACGATTTTGTTTCATTTACTTTTAATCGTAGTTTTCCTTCAATGAATCGCTGCACACTTGCCATTGTTCGCTTTCCTGAACGTTCACTTTTTACATAAATATTGCAGTCATCTGCATAACGAACGAATTTATGTCCACGTTTCTCTAACTCTTTATCAAGCTCATCTAATACGATGTTTGAAAGAAGTGGACTTAAAGGTCCACCTTGAGGTGTTCCTTTATCTGTACTCGAAACGACTCCGTTTATCATGACACCAGCTTGGAGATATTTGCGGATCAGTTTTAAGAGTGGTTTATCTTGAATTCTTTTCGCTAATGTTGCCATTAGTCGGTCATGATTGACTTTATCAAAGAATTTTTCTAAATCCATATCTACTACCCAGCGATACCCCTCTTTTATATACCCTTTTGCCTTTCGGACAGCGTCGTGGGCGTTCCGATTTGGTCGGAATCCATAACTGTTATCCGAAAATGTTTTGTCATATTCCTTTGATAATATCTGCGATATGGCTTGTTGAATTAAACGGTCTGTCACGGTAGGGATGCCTAATAAGCGCACACCGCCATCTGGTTTCGGGATTTCGACTCGACGTACTGGTTGCGGTTCATAGGTTCCCGTTAGAATCTGCGATTTAATGGTTGCCCAATTTTCGAGGATGTGCTGACGTAAGGTTTGTACGGGCATCATGTCTACTCCATGGCTTCCCTTATTCGCTTCTACTCGCTTTAATGCTCGTATCATGTTCTGCCGTTCCAGAATTTTGATTCAACATTACCATTTCGTTCCTTCCCGTGAATAGCTTATCTTCTTTTGCCCAGTTGGACTACACCCTCCGCAAATACCCTCGTGGGATTCACCACTACTTTCTAAGCGTGAGGTTTCTCTGTTTTCTGTGTTCATTCATCCAAACTGGAAAGCCAAGGGCTATTCTTTCTTAATTGTTCAGTCCTTCCAAGTTGTTCTAGACCAACTCGTACTATGACCTCTGCTGACTTCTGACAGTTCAGTTACTTGTCACCAAGTAGGTTATGAAGGGAACTTCACGTTTCTGTCAGACCTCCCCGGGTAAGCGCATCCACTTTCACACCATCTATCCGCCTCATTTACTTGATATGACCTTCGACAGAAAGAGCTTTATTTTGTTTGGCAAACTCACTCAATCATATCTAGCCTTGTATGAGATTCGTGTTCCTCGGATCGGTGTTTTGCCTCCAGCTTCCTTCAGATTCCATGTCACCACGGACACCCTTGCTCTTGGCTAACCTCTACTTCTGTCTTCGGGGTTCGGGACTTGCACCCTATAGTTCATGCGCATGCCGGGCGCACCAACAAAAACATTCCATTTATCGGAATGTTTTTTGTTTTAACCATTATGCCGTTTGTACTCTTTTTGCTCTTTGACTATATACTCGATAGAGGATAAAGGCGACTGCTGATAAAATCGCACCGGAAATGTATGGAAGTCCGGAACCGATTGAAAACAGCCAGCCTCCTAACGGCGGACCAACAATTCTTCCGAGCGAATCGAAAGATGACAGCAATCCAGTTGCACTTCCATGCCCTGCTGTTGATGTTTTCGTTAATAAAGCAGAAACACTTGGGCGAATGACCCCGTTGCCAATCCCGAAAATCGTTAAAAAAATGGCTGCGGTAGTGAAATTATTAACGAGTAAAATCAAACCGAAACCGATCGCAGAAATAATAATTCCTACTTGGATCACATTTCCTTCTCCATACTTTTTCGTCATCTTGCCTACTAAACCACCTTGAACAAATGCCCCAGCAAGACCCATAATCATAAAAATATAACCTAACTGTTTCGTACCAATATTTGCCTTCTCTGCAGCATAATAAGCGAAAGTAGCTTCTAAACCAGATAGAGATAAAGAAATAAACAGCTGTAAGATAAACAAAATCGATGCTGGGCCAGTAAAAGCCTTCCACATTGATCTTTTCTTCGTAACAGCTTGATGTCTGCTTTCCTTTGATAATGATTCTTTTAATAAAAACATGACAAGAAAGAAAGTAATTAACGAAGAAGCGCCCGCTAAATAAAACGGAGTCGTTAAGCTCGATTCAGAAAATATCCCGCCAATAGCTGGACCAAAAATAAATCCTAGCCCTACAGCAGCACCGATAATCCCCATTCCTTTTCCGCGATCTTCTGGCGTTGTAATGTCCGCTACGTAGGCCATCGTCGTCGGCATGTTAGCAGAAGATAAAAAGCCTCCGATAATTCTCGCGGCAAACAACATCCAAAGCTGATTAGAAATCGCCATTAAAAAGAAAGACAGTGCTAATCCTGCAATCCCGATCATTATAACAGGCTTACGCCCGATTCGATCGGAAATTCTCCCCCACATCGGAGCAAAAATGAGTTGCATTAACGAATAAACAGCCATCAAAAGTCCAAGTTCCGTAGGACTTGCTCCGATTTTCTCGGCATAAAACGGAAGGACAGGAATAATAATCCCAAATCCTACCATTACTAAAAACATAACTAAAAATAAAATAGGTAACGCTTTTTTTGTTTCCATTATTATTCCACCCACTTAGCCTAAATTTCCTATCATCGCCATGTACTCATTAAGTTGCGTCTTATTTGTTAAATTCCTTTTCAAGCATTCACTTATTAGTGGGGTTTATCTGTCATGATGATTCCCTTTTTTCTTTATGCAGTAACCGACTACATTCTAAACTTTTACGATAGACATTTGCAAGTTCCAAGCTATTATATCGGATTGTCCACATTGTTAAATAACATCTATTAAGTAATGTAACATATTTTTATTCATCTTGTGAATAGTCACGCTTTGACTAGGTGAAAATAGTTAACCCAAAATAATGACGATTTTAAACTTTGAAATGTTCTACATATTACACTCTATTCAATATCGTGTGGAAACTTAAAGTTTTATGCGTAATTGGAATACCCAAAATGAGGAGGTGTTGTGGGTTTATACAAGTTGATAGAAAGAAGTGATAGAAAAAATATGAAAAGCTAATCGGCAAAACGTGTCAGTCAAAAAAAGCTGACAACGCATGAACGACCGTTATGTACTTCTTACATGATGTAAAGATGTTACAGATTTTGATAACCATATAATGCTACACGTTCGACTTGGACAGGCTAGAACAATTCTTTAATATGTATGAAGCCGAATCAATCAAATACCTATAAACGCTATCAAAACTGACTTTCAAATGTACCTAAGAAAATAATGACGTATTTTGAAGATCTGACTAAAGCGATAAATCATTGAAACTACTTTAATTCACCCATCACAAACGCTCACATAGATAAAGCGTTTAATTAAGACAATGAACCTTGTTACTCTTTTGAAGCCCTGAAAGCAAAGATTATACTGTAAGTTACTTTTGGAGAAATGTTAACCTGATTCATACCTAAATGATGGATATATAAAGAAATAGATGTGCTCCGAATAGCCTTATTCGCACTACAAGTCTCATTGTTAAAGATTTTTACAATGAGACGTGCAGTGCAATTCAGCTTTTAAAAAAGTTATTTTATTGATTTCATCATATCTGTTAAAAAGGCGTTAGATACAAGTTCGGCAATCATGAAATAATAGATAATAATTCATCAAAGAAGAACTCAAAATTAAAGCAATTCCTATATAAAAACCTGGGTCAGAGAAAGTTTCAAACGATTTTACTTTATCAATACTTATTTGATCTTGGAGATTTTTATCATTTCTGATTAAATCATCAATAGTAACAGCAAAAATATCACCAATTCTAATAAGGTTGTGAATATTAGGATAGCTTTTATTTGTTTTTCCATTTATAAACAGCCTGCGTACATGCAACTGCTTGGCTAATTCTTCTTGAGTAGCATCACTAGCTTGCTCCCAAATTCCAACTAAAACACCTCCTGAATAAAAGCTACAACAACCATACCTTTTTTGAAATAAACTTACCGTTACAACTGTGAACTAACGGTTTGCAACCCATGGACGACTGTTCTATTCTCTTTCGCCCCATGCTGCTTACCTCGACTAACAAGCGTGATCAAGCAATGTAAAGAAATGAATTCAAATCAATCCGAAACAAGTAACATTAGCGTTCGCACGATCAGTCTTCTTCTTAATTGAAGAATTTATATCCTCATCACTGAAATTTCTATCTCTTCGATATTATTGTTCTTCTTTTGCAAATTTTTTGATCTTCACCCCGATTTCATCACGCACACGTTGAAAAAATGCCCATTTTTCTGCCTCAGTTCCTTGTGCTTTCGCTGGATCGTCAAAACCCCAATGCCACTTTTTAACACAAGGAGGGGTCATTGGACAATGTTCATCTGCATCACCGCACAATGTGATCACGTAATCAGCTTTATTTAAAATATCATCGTCAATTGTTGTTGATGTTTGCTTTGAAATATCAAGCCCAATTTCCTCCATTGCTTTCACAGCCATTTTGTTTAATCCTTGTGCTTCGATTCCCGCAGAGTACACTTCAAATCTATCTTTTAAATATTGTTTTGCAAATCCTTCTGCCATTTGACTACGGCAAGAATTTCCTGTACATAAAAAGTAGATTACTTTTTTCGACATGAACATCAATCCTTCTCATTTTAAAATAACAATAACGTTATATAGAGCCCGACTAACGTCATAAATAACGTTGGAATCGTTAATAAAATTCCGACTTTAAAGTAATATCCCCACGTAATCTTGACGCCTTTTGTATTTAAAACATGGAGCCACAATAATGTCGCAAGTGAACCGATCGGCGTAATTTTTGGTCCTAAATCAGAACCAATGATATTTGCGTAAATAAGCGCTTCTTTTATAACGCCGGAAGTATTCGTATCGGCAATCGCTAGCGCATCAATCATCACCGTTGGCATATTGTTCATCATTGACGATAAAATAGCGGCAATAAAACCCATACTCATCGTCGCAGCAAATAAACCTTCGTCCGCTGCACTTTGAAGGACATCCGCCAATAAACTCGTTAACCCTACATTTCTTAAACCATAAACTACAACATACATGCCGATTGAGAAAAAAAAAATTGCCCAAGGTGCGCCTTTTAAAATTGTTTTCGTTTCTACTGCCGAACGCCCGCTAGCAATCAATAAAAAAATGACGGCAATTCCTCCAGCAATGATCGATACTGGGAGTTGAAGAAATTCACTTGTAAAATACCCAATTAACAAAAGCGCTAACACTAACCAAGAGAAGCGAAACATCTTCATATCCTTAATAGCATCATTAGGTTTTTTTAATTGAGCAACATTGTACTTTCGCGGAATATTTTTACGGAAAAAAATGTACAAAACAACCATACTTGCGATTAAACTAAAAAGATTTGGAACAATCATTCTCGCAGCATATTGAAGAAACCCGATATCAAAAAAATCAGCAGAAACGATATTGACTAAATTACTGACTACTAAAGGAAGTGAAGTCGTATCAGCAATAAAGCCTGAAGCCATTATGAATGGCAAAAACATTTTTTCCTTAAAATCTAATTCTTTCACCATTGCTAATACAATCGGTGTCAATATGAGCGCTGCACCATCATTTGCAAATAACGCGGCAACAAGCGCACCTAGTAGCGTGACGAGGAAAAACATTTTCATCCCGTGACCGTTTGCAAACCGAGCCATATGTAAAGCAGCCCATTCAAAAAAACCAATCTCATCTAAAATTAATGAAATAATAATTAAAGCAACAAATGTTAATGTCGCGTTCCAAACTATTCCCGTTACATCTACGACATCTTGAAATGAAACAACTCCGACTAACAAGGCTAATAGCGCACCGCTACAAGCCGACCAACCAATTGATAAACCTTTCGGCTGCCAAATAACAAAAATTAATGTTAATAAAAAGATGATAATCGCCAATATTGTCGTCATCCAAACACTCCTAATGGTTATTCACACATATTTCTATTAATGTTAATGGTTAAATAAGGAAGAGTGCTAACGAAATGAAGAATAAGGGGGTACCTTTTATTCTCTTTATTTAACGAATAATAGATCCACCTGCCTCTCCTTTCCTCATTGATAATGTCCGACTGCTTTAATCTTTTTATATGCTGGCTAACAGCCGGCTGACTCATTTGCAGTAATCCCACTAATTCACAAACACAAAAACAGTCCATCGTTAAATAAGCAACGATTTTTAAACGTGTTTCCTCACCCAGTGCTTTTAAAAAATCTTCGGCATCGACAAACTCTCGCAATTCCATTCCCCTTTATATAAGTAATTACTACTATATATTAATCTATAACCTTTTAAAATTATAAAATTAAAAAATAATATAAGCAAGTACTAATATTAATGACCATTATTTTAAAAAAGATTATATGATGTGGTACACTGTTTTCAAAACGTTTAAAACTTTTTTAAGAATACAATGATTAATTTAAATGAACTTCTTTATACAAAAAGGAGGAGTTCAGATGTTTCAATTTATAAAAGAACGATAAAAAAATATTGGGAGGAATTTTAAATGAACGTCAATGATTTAATAATTTATAACTTTGAGGAGGTAAGGCGAAGGAGTATAAAAGTTTGGAAGGCAATACCTCAGCAAAAGTTAAATTGGAAGCCAGATGAAGATGCTCTTACTTGCGCCGAAATGATTCGACATTTATTAGAAGGGGAGTTTCTTTATCACCAAGTTCTTTTAGGAGGAGGAAGTAAGGCATTATCTACCCTATCTAATCCATTTGAAAATAGGGAATTCACAACGGTAGATGATGAACTTGCATTCGCACAGCCTTATCGGCAAGAATTCTTAAAATACATAAAGTCGATTAGCTTAAGTGATTTAGAGAATATAAAAATAGACCGATCTGATGTTGGTTATGTTAGAACACTTGGGGATATGTTATTGCGTATTGCTTACCACGAATCTGTTCACACTGGTCAGTTGTTAGACTATATGAGGACAATGGGGATTGATCGACCACAAATATGGGACTAATTTTATATTTTTCCTTGAACTAAACGAATGTCAAAATTCAATTAAAGGGCGCAATCCTATAATAAGGATCAGCGCTCATTTTTCATTCTAGGGCCATTTTGTTAAGTAAGAGAAGGGTTTATTCGTAAGTAGTCGAACATAAAGTAAACGACAAGGGGGTAGTTTGATGAGCAGAATAATGCTTCAGAATATGATTGAGGATAACCTTCCTACTTTTTCCAAAAATCAGCAGGACCGTGAAGCATTCTATATGGCAGCCTTTACGAGTAAAGATATCATAGGTGGGGATTATACATGGATATAGTAATTGAGAAGTTAAATAGCACAGATGCGAAAGATTTGTATAAGTTTGAATTTGAAAACAGAACCTTTTTTGAGGAAATGGTACCTACTCGGGGAGATGACTATTATAAGGCAGAGTTTTTTTAAATAAGGCATGAAACCTTACTCGAAGATCAAGCTAAAGGGATTTCAAATTTCTATTTAATTAAAGATCAAAATGGTTCTATTCTTGGAAGGATCAATTTAGTTGATATTGATGAATCTCATAAAATCGGTCACTTAGGCTATAGAGTAGGACAACAGCATATTGGAAGAGGTGTTGCTACAAAAGCATTGAAATTATTATTAGAAACAGTAATCGAGCTAGGCATAAAACAAGTTAAGGCGAAAACAACAACCAATAATATAGCATCTCAAAAGGTTTTAGAGAAAAACGGATTTGAGCGTACAGAAACCAGTGATAAAAAATTTGAAATGAATAGTCAGAAGTTAAAGTTTGTTCATTATATTTGGATTAATAAAGATTGATCTTATTAAAATTGCGCGCTTATCTACAGTATATAAAGAAGGCTTATTTTCGCTTACTTACACTTTCGACGGCGAGGTTTTTTGCGAATTTAAGCCTTTATCTTTAGGTTAGTTGGTCAACCGATTAAAAAATCCGTCTCTACGTCGACATTATTTATGTTTCCTCTATCTGAAAGCTGTCCTCCGCCCTGTCGGATAAAATGCTGTTTCACTTAAAACAACATAACGATTCCCTTGATTATCTATCGCTTGCTTCAGTAGTTTGGCTGAAAACGATTGTCTGTACGGATCTTGATAATATAGTTTATGATCCACTCCTTTCAATTACTCAATTACTTTTTTGCTCACGATTGATTCTAAAAATTTTCCGCACAATCCAATTGATTGCTATGTATATAAACACCGTGAAATGTAAAAGCAAATCTAGTATCCAACTATCTCCCCCGTCAACTTCCTTCCATCTTTTATCAAAAAGAAAACCGAGAATATAATTTATCACTAACCACAATCCAAAATACATAAAAACATTCACTAAAGCTCCTTGATCCCCTAAAGTAAATGCCTCGATCAGCGTCAACGCTCCAAAATAAAGCGATAATCCAAATAAAATAAGTGCGATTATGACATCAAAAATAGATAAAATACACCCCAATTTAGACTCCTCCTTCAATAAAGTTAAATTATCTCTTGAATACTTTCTCATTCTCAAATTTTCATAGAGACTTGATTTACACCTAATTGCTATTGCACCTTAAAGTGGATATAGACAGAATTTTCTTGCATGGTATGGTCCATCCTAACGACCAAACTGGATAAGTTTGGTAAACAAAAGGTATAACCGCGCGTAAGGTCTCCACACGACTCACGGTCGCTCACCCTCCTATGTCTCTCCGGATCGGGTCCATACATTCCTTCGTCCTGCGTATCCATGAGGTGGAGGCCGGATATGCTCCTCTGCTGGGTCTTATGCCCCCGAATGGTGTAAATAAACTCCGGCTCTGCGCTATTGGTGTTTGTTTTGAGAATGAAGCAGGTAGTTAAGGAGTTACTTTACTTGTTTCATGCTGCCTGTAACGTTTCTATTTGGGGCAGACCTTGCAATAGTTTGGAACCATCAAATTCACACTGTCTGTTACCGATGACAAACAAGACACGCAACAACTTGCAACACAGGGCAATCAGAGACTGCTGTTTCTTTAAAGGGCGGTCAGGGCGTTTGGTATAGAAATGATGCAGGGCTTTGAAGGTTGGGTTGTGTGCAACCAATGGACGAATCGCCACATACAAGGCCCTTCGAAGCCTGCTTCGGCCTCGCTTGGTGATCCTTGTTTGCCCCTTGAATTTTCCTGAACTATGTTCACGCAATGACAGCCCTGCCAGGTTTACGAGCTGCTGGGGATGGCTGTACTTCGTGATATCACCCACCTCAGCGAAAAATAAAGCGACTGTGGTTGGGCCCAGGCCTTTGATGACCATCATTTCCTTGGCTCCTGGCATGGTTTCCACCAGGCCTTCCAGTTCTTGATCCAACTGTTCCAATTGTTCATTGTAAAGTTCATACTGCTCAAGCAGACAATCCATTTCACGCCTGGCAAACTGGATGCCATTTTGAACGCCGATGCTCTTCTTTGCTGTCTCCACCAGCTTCGTTGCCTTCTTGATGCCTACGCCCCTTTGGACAAACGGCTTCCATGCCGCAAGCACTTCCTCAGATGTCTTTTCATTGATCTGCAAAGGGAACGGAAACAGCTTTAATGTACAAAGGGCTGCTTTTCCTTTCCAGTCCTTGAAGACATCGAAGAACTCCGGAAAGTAACGTTGGATGACGTTTTGGATACGGCCTTCTGTGATCATAAGCTGTTCGACGAGCTGATCTCTTATTTTGACGCCTTCCCTCAGCTCGGCATAAATACCATCCAAGAGATTGGGTACGGAGTATCGCCCGTCTTTAATCAGCTGTGCAATCACTTTGGCATCTTTCGTATCGTTTTTGGTTGGAGAGTTGTCATCCAGTTCTTTGCTTTTCTTGACATGCATGGGATTGACCAAAACAAAGTCATACCCCTTGGCAGTAAGAAAATAAGCCAGATTCAGCCAGTAATGCCCTGTCGGCTCAACGCCGAAGATCACACGGTCTTTCTCATTCTGTTTCTGGTGGCGTTCCACCCATTGCAGAAGGTTTTGGAAACCGTGGATTCTATTCTCAAAGATTAGGCGCTTGCCAAACTCAATGCCTCTGTCATCCTGAGCGCGTGCGACATGCTTGTCTTTGGCAATATCAATGCCAATAATCAGAGTTGATGGTGTGATTTGCGAGATCTTTTGATTTTGCGTATAATTCATTTTGAGTCCTCCTTGGGTATCAATTAAGGGTCCCTTTTGCTGATCAGCTTGGGACACCTCGTATCATACCAAGGGGGCTCTTTTTTGTGCAATCCTCAAATTTCCTTAATTACAGGAATGCTCCTCTAATAACAAGTTTTATATATAAATAATACAAAATTGAGAGCATCGACGTCGCTACTTCAATTTTAAATCAGAAAAAACTGTAGGCAAACTTGATTTTACCTACAGTCAGAAAGGAACAAGCTTCTTTTTTAAACGGTGCGTTCCTTTATAATCGTTATCTTTTAATGAACATTTTATCAATGATATTCCCTATAGCATAAATAACTAACATACCAATTGGAACTAAAAGTGCCACTTCTAGTAAAGTATAAAACATATACTTTGGACCACTAATTATAGAAAAATTCGCAGCAGCTAAAGCGACAATGAAAGCAAGCATAAAAATCAGAAAAACATTATCATTTTCCATCGCTTTCATCCCTTTTTGAATCATCTCATTCAAGCTGCTTTAGGCAGAAAACTACACTTTCGCTCAATTAGAAATATATAGTCGTTATGATCAATTTTTTTTTGCATAAATTAGTAAGTAAATCAATGTGATTTTTCTTTATTTTTTTTCATCTATCCTTAATAAATGTCAATTAACTCTCATCATTTTTTTTTTCTTTTATCATCCCCTAGTTTGCTAGACTATAATCGATCGGATACGTTTCCTTAATAATGAAATGAATGGAGAAGCTTTTAAATAATATAATGAAGGCATAGTCGTTTTTTTTTCGTCATGTTCATACGTGTTTTCATCGTTCCATTTTTCCATTGCCCCGTAGACGAAGATGCTATATGATTGATCATCATAATAACGTGTGAAGCTAGAGGTGCGGATATCATGAAGGAAAATAATATTGAACTCGCTGAACTGGAAATAAAGACGATCATCGAAGTTTGCTTACTCGCTGGCCGCATCATGATGCAAAGCGGAGCTGAAACATATCGTGTAGAAGATACGATGACACGAATGGCCGAATCCTTCGGCATTACGAATACTCATAGTTTTGTTACGCCTACAGGGATTATTTTTTCAATGGATGGATTAAATCCAACAAGGCTTGTGCGAATTAGTACACGCTCGACAGATTTAGAAAAGGTTGCCCGAGTAAATCAAATTTCCCGTCAGATCGCAAGCGGTAAACTGCAAATTAATGAAGCGTTTCAAGCTTTAAAAAAACTAGATGATGCGAACTTAGCTTTTCCTATATGGCTGCAAATTTTCGCTGCCGCCATTGCAAGCGGTTGTTTTTTAATTATGTTTAAAGGTATTTGGGGTGACTTTCTTCCTGCAGTTGCAGTTGGCGGTATTGGCTTTTCTAGTCTTCTGCTTATTCATCATTTCACAAAAGTTAAATTTTTTGCAGAATTTGCGGCTTCATTTGTCATTGGATTATTGGCTGTTCTATTTGTAACATACGGCTTTGGGGAACAGCTTGATAAAATTATTATCGGTTCAGTTATGCCTCTCGTTCCAGGACTTTTAATTACAAATGCAGTTCGTGATTTAATGGCAGGGCATTTCGTCTCCGGTCTATCGAAAGGTGCTGAAGCATTTTTAACAGCCTTTGCAATCGGAGCAGGTGTAGCGGCGGTATTTTTATTTTAACTTAGAGAGGAAGCGAATTTGAAATGGTTTACATCCTTACACATCTTCTGCTTAGCTTTATTGCCTCCGCAAGCTTTGGCGTTATTTTTAATGCTCCGCGCCAATCATTAATCCAATGCGGATTTGTCGGTATGATCGGATGGATTTCGTATATTCTACTTGCCGATTTCGGAGTCGATGCAGTTCAAGCCTCTTTTGTTGGGGCTTTTGCGGTTGCATTAATCGGTCATGTAATGGCTAAAAGGTATAAGATGCCGATGATTATTTTCAGTGTTGCCGGTATTATCCCGCTCGTTCCTGGCGGATTGTCTTATGATACGATGCGGCATGTGGCTGGAAATGACTATTTAGGAGCGATCCCACTAGCCGCAAAGGCGTTCATGATTTCAGGCGCTATTGCAATGGGGCTTGTGTTTGCTGAAGTATTCGTACAGCTTTTCCTGAAAGGAATTACCTACTTAAAAGGGCAAACTGCCGACAAAAAACAGCTGTAAAGAACAGATAGACCGTCATTTCTCACTTATTTACACTATAAAATGTATGAATATCTTCATAATTGCTCAAGTTATCACTTAAACACATAGTTATAATAAAAGGTAGGAGGTGATTTCATGGACAGAAGAACTTTTTTAAAAAAGACAGCTAAAAGCACTTTAGGGCTATTAGCCGTTTCCGTTGTTCCAATGAGTTTAACAGGATGTAATAAAGACACAGTAGACTTAAGTTCAATGGCAAAGCTTGGTCCATTATCTGAACTCCAAAAAGGCCCTTTTCCGAAAAAAGTTGATTATGCAATAACAATAAAAGATGCATGGGTCGAACAAGAAAATAAAGGGTTTGTTTATGTCAACTATGATGAAAAAACAGATGAACTATTAATCATGTCGCCCATTTGCACCCATCTAGGATGTACTGCCGGAATCGCAACCGAAAAGCAAAGAACTGAAGGGATTTCTTTTCATTGTAAATGCCATGACGGAAAATATGATGATCTAGGAATAAACATCGCTGGACCACCTCCGCGTCCGCTAGATATTTTTAAGCCTGTTATTGAAAATGATGAAGTTTACATTCCCATTTTTGATGCTCAAAAACGGGAAGCATAATATTTGAGACAATTAAGCGATTCCTAATTGGGGGATTGCTTTATTTTTTACTGAAATAACTAACATTCTTCCCCCCTCCATCTCCCCATAAGAAATTTTACCTACTTTTTAACCTGATTTTTCATTTATAAAGGATATTATATTTATTTTTGATTTTTTTAAAAGGAAATGATGAAGATTACTCGAATGATATATAGTCAAGCTTCATGACGCTAATTGTTAGCGCTTACTTAAGAAAAAACATCATTAAAGCGAAGGGATGGAATCGAATGAAAAAGAAGGTTACACAAGTGGTTATCTCAGGGGCATTAGGAACAGCATTGTTACTAGGTGGAGTAGCGGCTCCTGTTGGAGCTGTTGGTGAAGGACCAAATTACAATGGCAATGAAACAATTAAAAATGAAAGACTCCATACTTATGAAGAAATGGTTAAATTCCTTAAAAAAATTGAATCACGTTCAAATGTAGCCGAACTCGAAGTGTACGGTCAATCGGTAAAGAGCCGTGATCTTTATTTAGTTAAATTTATGAGTGACCCTGCTAATCCAACAATTCTTTTCCTTACACAGCAGCATGGAAACGAAACGTTAACAACTGAAGGTGCTTTAAAGTTAATTCAACATTTAAGCTCTAATAATAAAGAAGTAAAAGAAATTTTAAGCAAAGTAAACGTATTAATTGCACCGCGCTTAAACGTAGATGGAGCCGAAGGTGACGTTAATTTTTCTTTAGATGATTATGTAAGCGGTACACATACACGTTATAATGCAAACGAAGCAGATTTAAACCGTGATCATTTAGACCTTGCGCAACCAGAAACAAAAGCTTTCCACGAAAATATTCTCCAAAAATATAATATTGATTACTTAATTGATTTTCATCACCAAGGTGCGCTTAATACTTTAGGTGACAGTGATCAGCTTGTGTCTGGCTCTATCCTTTATCCAACGAATCCGCAAGTCGATCCAGCAGTAGTTGAAAAATCCAAAAAACTTGGAGCTGTGCTTTACAATACTGTTGAGGCACGCGGGTTCGGAACACTTTCAAAATATGTCGGCGGTACAGCAAATAACATTGGCCGAAATGGCATTGCCTCACAATATAATATTGCAACACTTTTATTTGAAATGCGTGGCATGGCAGACCATTATCGTGATGATTATGTACTCGGCCAAAAGAGCAACGGTTATTTAATTAAACAAGCAGTTATTTCAATGGAAGCTGCTTTGAAAGCGATTGCAGATGGGTCAATCGAAGAAATAGATACGTCCTTCTGGGATTCACTCCCTAAAAGCGGAAAAAAAGGCGAAGAATAATTTCAATCGCTTATGAGGAGATGACAATAATCCTCATCTCCTCTCAGTCAGTCTGTAACTTGCTAAAGATGCAAGTAAGCCCCTCTCGTTTAAGCAACATTTCCTAAATTAGTGATGATGACGTTATTTAAATAATGAGCTCCAAAATCCCTTTTTCTTTTGTGGCTTCTTTTCTACTAAGCCTATTTCTTCGTTTGTTAATACTCCTTTTTTCTTTGCTTCTTTTAACCACATTGGAAATTCGGTAAGAAGTAAATCATATAATTGATCATTAGAAATTTTATCAATATCTTTAATATGTAAAAAAAATTGCGTTATCTATAAAACGCCCTTTCAATGTGTCCAACTTTTTCAAAAAGTCAAAATTACCGTTGCCTATTCCTACAAACTGCCAAAATACTGGTTTATTAGAAGACCCGACAATAATCGGTTCGATTGTCTTTTTACAGCCGCCATCATTAATAAAGATAATAAAAGCAGGTTGTGAGCTCGGCTCTTCATCAACATATTTTTTTAAAACATCTTTCATGACGGGCGGTTCATTATTTCTCCCAAACTTGTGCAGCTGTTCATTCCCCAAAATTTCACGATCTACATATCCTGCAAAATCCTGTTCCGTGATTTGTCCTAATCGGGAAAATTCATGATCGTATACCCAAACATCAAGCTCCTGATCATCATCAAACTGGACGGCAATCGCCAAAATTCTTTCAACAATCTTTTGAACTGTTCCACTCTTATATAAAGACCTCATTGACCCTGTAATATCTAATACTAAGCCAACACGAGCAGTAACTGTCGTTAATTGTTTTTTTCTAAAACAATATTCACACTTTTCTTTTGCAGATCAATTGTCGGCATTGCTTCTCCCCCAATCATTTCATAGTAACTTCTCCACAATCATTTTAACTGATTATATGTGCATGATAAATAACAATACGAATAAAATATAAGACTTCCGCTACGTTGAAAACAAGCGGTTTCACTATTCTTTTAGAACACTTTAAGTTACAAGTTGGTTCTCTCAGACGGTTGACAAACACTCTCATTCTTCATTGTCAACTTATGGAGTTTTATTCGCTTTCGCCTCGTACTGCGCGCCTCGAACGACATCAGTCTGAAGGGTATTTACTTAAAACATTAACTTTATCTACAACTGGGAGCTATCCGACAATTCCTTCTTTAGTGAGTCCAAATCTCCTTCTAAATAACAAGCAGCACATGTTTAAAGTTATATACCCCAATAATATCATTTTTAGGTTAAAATATCTAATTGAGTATTTATTAGTTAAAAATACACATAAAAAACTAGGAAAATAGATGTATGGAGAATGGATGAATTTAACATTATGATTGATATAGACAATATAAATAGAAAAAGTGAGTTGAGCAGCTTGATGACTGAACAAGTTAACAATCAATTGAAAGAGCTAGCTTTAAAGAAGGTAGATCAAATTATCCAATCGTTCCAAAAGGAGATCCGATTGGAGTTTGGTCATCACATACGTGAATTTTTTCAACTGTTTTCGCAAGAGGAAATAGGATTGCAACAGCTCTATCAGGCATATAAGAAACAACTCCCTGCCTTTGATTTTCAGTGTAGTCAGAGGACGATTTTATATACATATGAAGGGACTTCCTGCACGATTGCTTATTTAGGGAAGCAATTTTCACTAGAGGAGGAAGCTTTTGCCCGACTGTTATCAAACACAATTGAAATTATGAGGGAAGTGCTGCCACTCGGATCTATCGTCGAGTTGGATCCAGCGTATTTTAAACCAGATCGTCATGCCACATCTCCTTCTAAAGTCGTCATTACTGGTCGTTTTGTCAGTCCAAAGAATGATCATAGTTATTTTCCATATGTCGGAGTTCTGTATCCGATCGGCGAGATAAAAGCAGGTGCGCAAATTCATTTTACCGCCCCTTTAATCAAGAAAGTGATTCATCAAGGATACAAAGACGAGATGGAGGAAGCCTTTGTTTTCTTGATGAAACAAGAATTGATTGTAGAAAAAGATATGAACGCTATTGAGTTTTCTCATCATGATATGAACAAGCTTCAACAGGAAATGGCAGCGAAACAAAAAGTAGGTGAAGTGTAGTGGGATTATATGAGGCTGATTTTTGCCATCGCTTATTGTACGGCGGCTGGGATTTTGGAATAATCAACAACTTACAAGATGCCGTTGATGAAATCAAGCAAAACTTTGAAGATATGGATTTAGAAAATGCATCTGTCGAAGAGGAGATGAGAGCGATCGTGGATGAGATGGTGACGGAGTTAACTCAATTAATTAATAACATAGAATCCATTCACTTTCGCTAGTTGTGAGGAATGGAGGATTTTCATGGGATCAACACAAGAAATTAAATTACATCTCGAAGAGCTTCAAACAACATTAAATCAATTACAAACTGGGATGAATGAGTTTACAAGCTACACGACAACCTTTCGCTCGAACACAAGGGATCGCTTAAAAAACTTTCATTCCGATTTTATCGCCAAAGTCGATGTCCTCCTCGATAACATGAATAATGATGTCAATCAAGATTTAATCAAACAGCTCCAAGAAATCTATCAAGCTGGCAAAACATTGCTAGAAAGCATGAAACAAGTAGACGAAGAACTTGGAGAGGCAATTGGGGGCGATCGTTCGTGAAGCGTGACTTACAAATAAATTATGGGATTTTAGATGACATGATTGGACAGCTTTATATGTATAAGCATGCCCTTGTAAAAATGAAAGACTCGCTTGATCAAGTTTCCACAGCGATTCAAACGAATCAGGGGAAAAGTGTCGAGGCATGGGATCAAAAGATCAATCGTTCCCAGGAAAAAATCGAAAAATACGAAACACAAATCAACGATCTTTTGTCATTATTCGAAAATTATGTGGCAGACACAACCGTTTACATTTCCCCGATTGCGAGAAATGCTATGATGCGAGTCGACCGAAATGATATTTGGATTAATCTCACTCAAATAGAAAGTGGCATCACTAGAAACGTGACGAAAGCATTAAACCGAAGCTACGAGACACCCTCTTCCATCTTAAACTTGTTTGATGATCCAACCGATGCCGAAAAGAAAGCAAGCGAGATAAATAGAAGAAATATGGAAAAGATTCAAGCAAGCATTAAATCAACTAGAAACAAACTTCAAAACAAAATGGATGATCTGTGGGAACTATACGACATGAAAGTAAAAAAATTTGAAAATGTCGATGATGTGTACCATGATCGAGCCGCAAAAATGAAGGGAAAATATACGAACTTCTTTGAGGGAGTAGGAGATGTCGTCGAAAATATAACCGAAGGCGCCACCGATCTCATCAAGGGACTGGCAAATGGAATCGTCGGGATGGTAACGGGATTGGTCACCGTTGTGGAAGATGCAGGTGTAGTGATATTATCAGGGGTTATTCCTGATGTAATCGAACCACCTAAATTAAAAGAAAAGGCAGATCAAACGATTGATACATACACACAGGCTGCGATACAATTTATCCAAGACCCTATTCGTACAGCGGAATCTGTCGCACAGGTCGTGACCGATTCGGTTGAACAAGAAGGCATCATGTATGCAACTGGTTCTGCCTTGCCGTCGCTCATTCCAAGCACCTTATTAAAAGGAGCAAAAGGTCTTTCTAGCGTAAAGAGTCCTGGAAAATCACCGAAAGTGAACAACAGTAAACCATACAGCAAAGAATTTATCCAAGAAAAGATCAACGCAGCAAAAGCGGGAATGGGCAAGGTGAAAGTCCCTGTACTTTATCGAGAGCAACTGTCGACAGGCTATTCTTCTCTGCCGATTGTTGGAATGGGAACGAAACCGCTTGGAGACATTCGTCCGCAAATGTTTTCGGTGAAGAGGGAAGGTAGGGGGAAGATAACTCAGGATACAGGTGAAGGTATTAGGATTATTCCTGGTACTCCGGGTGTTGTAACAGGAGGGAACTCTACTAAATTAGGAAAAAATATGATAACAGAAATGGGGCTTAAACGTTCAACAAAATGGAGTGGATATCAAGCACAGCATATTATTCCTTCTGAAATGGCAGATAACCCTGTAATTAAAAAGATAGGTATGAACTTTGATGACTCATCAAACGGTATTTTTCTAAGAGTACCAGATGATAATATAAGTACAATGGCTAGACACAGAGGATATCATTCTGTTTACAATGAAGTAGTTGCAAGAGCATTAAATAAAATGGATATTAACCAAAGTATTGTTAGTTTACAAAAGCAGGTATATGATTTGCAAAAAAAATTAAGAAAATTACAGGGGAATGGTTTACCATTGTACCCAAGCCAAGGTGCAACAGTAGAACTTTGGGAAAGAAAGCTAAAACAATTGGAAATACAAAATAAGTAAATATCAGTAAGGTGGTAAGGTGTAATGGAAAATAAAGATATTAGTTTGCTTGAAGAATTACTTTATAATACAAATAAAGAGGATACAATTAGCCGAATAAAAAGTATAAATAATCCAATAATCCTTCATTGTTTTGCAGCAAATTATAATTGGAATAGTGGATTTGATATACCAAATGCAATTCTTGAAAATAAAGATTGTGATTTAGGAACGGGATTACTAATGTTTCATTATGCAGATGGATATCGACTATTAGAAAGTCCGGAGGAAGTTTCGAATTCTCCTTTACAAGAATGGAAAGTTTTTATATTAAAACTTCAAAATAAAATTATGAATTTGGAGTTTAAAACACAAAATATATCATTTAACCCTGAATTAACAAAAATTCAAATATTCAAGTTAAAAAAAAGCAACCCAAGTATTTCAGATATTCTTATTAGTGAGTCACCAGGAAACATAATTGATATTCCTAAAATATAAAGTAGAGTAGAAAACAGGAATTAGATACTGCCTTCTTTGTCCTCGGGGTTCAGGGTGTTCCACCTTACTAAGCCAGACAAGAGGGCAATTCCTTTTCCTGCTCCCCCTCATCAAACCGTACGTGAAGTTTTCCCTCATACGGCTTTCCGACGTTCTTCTTCCTTTGGCTTTACGGATTTAATTCGCTAATTTCACCAATATGAATTGGACTTTATTTACTGTATCTTGAAGATAGGCATGTTTATGTCGTTTATTTCTTTTCTTGTTATGAAAAAGATTTAAACGTTGTAACACATACCAGTCAATGCGATTCAACCACCTCTTGAACATTGGAGAAAGTTGGTAGTAATTCTTGAATCCTTGTAACCTTCGGTTCAGTCCCTTCACCAATTCTTTTATGTCCATAAATAGTTTATGTCGTGGTTCCGTAAAATCCTTGATTTTCTTTCGCATCTTCTTCATAGCCTTCTTACTCGGGACATGGTTCATGATTAAGAATGTTCGACCACCCTTTTTACGAATGGGGAATTTTCGATGATGGAATCCCAGAAAATCAAATCCGTCACTGTCATCCCAGATGTTGACGAGTCTTGATTTCTCCTTATGTAGTGAGAGGTCAAGTTTTCCCATAATTGCTTGGATGACTCGTATACCTTCTAGCGCTTGCTGTTTTGTCCTGCACAAAATGACAAAGTCATCCGCATAACGAATAAGAGAACCTAGATGGCTGAATTTCTTTTCCCAGAGGGAATCCATCACATCTAAATATATGTTCGAAAGTAATGGTGAAATCACACCGCCTTGAGGGGCCCCCAAGACAGAATTCCTCACTTTTCCTTCTTCCATGATTCCTGCTTGTAGCCATTTGCGAATCAATTTCAGCACTTTGCGGTCACTAATTCGCTGTTCTACAAGTTTCATCAATTTATCATGGTTGATGTTATCAAAATAACCTTGGATATCGACGTCTAATACCCAATAGCTTTTCTTGCTCTCTTTCCTGATTTTCGCTATGGCTTGATGCGCATTCCTTTTGGGACGGAAACCATAAGAACAATCTTTAAAGTCAGCTTCAAAGATAGGTTCTATGACTAGCTTGGTTGCCATTTGTACAACCCTGTCCTTGATGGTTGGGATTCCTAATGGACGTTTCTTTCCATCATCTTTAGGGATGTAAGTACGTAAAACTGGTTGTGGATGATATCGATTTTCCTTCAGTTCAAGATAAATCTCATTAAGAAATCTATCCTCCCCATAGATCTCAATATTTTCCATAGTCTGAGAATCTACTCCACTACTCCCTCGATTTCTTCTTACTCTTTGCCATGCTTCCCACAAGATATCAGGTCGATAAATCTTATCATATAAGGCATGAAACCGGCGTGTCTTGCTTTCCTTGGCACAAAGGTATAATGTTTTCCAGAGTTCTTGAGCTTTTGCATAATTGGTGTAGTTAGCCATTTTCTTGGCATTCACTGACTCTTACCTCCTTGAATATATGAACGAAGTAGGGTATTGGCTTTTGCCGTCCTTCCCTAGACAACGTTGTGTTGGCATTGTCATCATTGGTACTATGACCCCCTCCGACTCCCTCTCAGTCCATCCACCACTTCGCTTCATGCTTATAGGTTTCTGTGTTACTTCTTTAGAAGTGACCGAGGAGGGTATCCCCAGTTCCGTTAACTACTTTCCTAACATGTCGTTCCCCTTACCCCGAGGGATTCTTCAGTGCTGAATTCCAAGTTCCTCACACCTTCCATGGTTTTCGCCCATGTTCACCAGGCTCAACTTCCCTTTGTCCTCAACGAGGGTTGTAATTGACGAGGCGGCAGGATTCACTTCATGTTACGACGACTGCTAGGTTGCTCGCACTCACGAATGAATTACTTTGTCACAGGGCTTCAACCTTAGGATTTCTCCACCAGTTGCCTGTCAGCTACTGAGCGTCTTGGCACTTACTCAGGTTGGACTTTCACCAACTAGCAATTAACGGCCTGCTGGGCGCGCTAAACATTAAAAACTCATTACAGTAAATAAATGAGTTTGGTTATATTTTATAAAGCCTATTATATTAATTTATATTTTATATACAGATATACTAACGTTCGTGGTGCTACATTTAAATACGCACAAGTATATACGAATAAAAAATAAAGTACATGTGAAGTGGATAGAAAAAATAAAAGGGTGTTTGAAAATACATACTCCATGATGGTTATACCATCATGGAGTACTACGCACCTTAGCTTTAAAAGGAGCAAAAGGTCTTTCTAGCGTAAAGAGTCCTGGAAAATCGCCGAAAGTGAACAACAGTAAACCATACAGCAAAGAATTTATCCAAGAAAAGATCAACGCAGCGAAAGCGGGAATGGGCAAGGTGAAGGTCCCTGTACTTTATCGAGAGCAACTGTCGACAGGCTATTCTTCTCTGCCGATTGTTGGAATGGGAACGAAACCGCTCGGTGAGATTCGTCCGCAAATGTTTTTTCGGTGAAGAGTGAAGGTAGGGGTACGGGTAATCCAAAACCATCAGGTAAGGGTATATCGTAGTATCGAGGACACCGTTTTAAATAAAGAGTATGAAATAATTACCAGAAGGGGAACGTATGTTACTAAAATAGTAGCAGATGAAAAACTTGTTGTAGATATGCCTTATATAGGTAGGTGGGAAAACAAAATACAAATTCAGAAGGATGGCTAAGAGATAATAAGTATTATTTTAATGAATTATACAGATTACATCCTGAGTACTTTAGTGATGCTAACATCAAAAATCTTAATAATGGATGGGCTATTGTAAATGATGCTATCTTTAGGAAACATTCCCCTCAGTATGATATTGTCGGGTTAAAAGGAAAACCTTTAGTTCATCATCATATTGGTGGTGGTGGTCAAGCAATGGCTATCCCACAACCGTTGCATCCGGGGAGTGGAGGAATCCATAATATTGAGAAACGAATAGGTATATGGGGGAAAGATCAGGAAAATGCTGAACGTCTTCAAGTATTTATTAAGTAATTTCTCTGGAGGTATAGCATGGAAATAAAAAAAAAAGCATTAGATCATTATTTCAAAGAACTTATCAGCGTATGGGATAAAAAATACGGTACATATCCTAAAGCGCCATGGGATGAAGAGATTGATCCTCTACTGTATTTAAGTAGTCCAGATGAAGAAGAATATGTTTATTGGAAGCCTATTGAAAAAGTTGATTTAGATGACTTTACAAAAATTGAAAAAGAACTTGGTATTAATATTCATTATGTAATTAAAGAATATTTTAATTCGTACTGGTTCTTAAACTTACAAGGCTTTTACGGTTCACGATTAGTTAATCTTGAACCTGTAGAGCCAGGTAAACCTCTATTAAGATTTTTTCAAACAATGAAACGATACGAAGAGAATAACGGGAGAGAATTTAGATATATACAAATAGGATTTGCCTCTCCTGAAGATATGGCTATTATCTTTGACAATGAAACAGGGAAGATATTAATAGAAAATTATGAAACAGAAGAAAATGAATTTCTTGCTAATTCACTTAGTGAATTGATAAATAATTTAAAAATTGAATGGGAAGTTTAAGGGTATTTCTTTTATATAAACTACTCTATACGGAAATTTGTTTAAGGGAAATAGAATGGGTTTGGAATTAAGTCAATATATAGTAGACAAGATTTTTTTTACCGCGCTTTCGCTTGGTGGCCTCTTCATTCAAATACAGAGTTAGACCTGTTCTGTACTTGAATTAAGAGGAAATAGACGGTTAGTATTTAACGTGCAATCCCACGTTGGTACATACGTTTCGTATTCAGAAGGCAATAAATAGCCATTGGCTGAATCTGAGTGAATTTTTTTGAGTTTTAGAATATGAAATATTCATAGATTTCTTTTTTGGCCTGTTCTTCGTTTTGTATTTGGTTAAAAAAATAAGCTCTTTCTTCGATGTATTATAGAACGATTCTATACATGCATTGTCATAACAGTTTCCTTTCCTACTCATGCCTACGTCCATTGCGTATGATTTCAACTTAGCTTGATCATCCATAGAACAGTACTGGCTGCTACGCTCAGAATGATGAAGAATAGATCCTCTATGTAGCTGATGGCGCATGTAAAGGTGCTTATTCAACGTCTAATATCTAAACTAATTGAAACCAATTAGTTTAAAAGAAGAAGCTGATCTACGTTGATAGATACATAGACAGGCTGCGATACAATTTATCCAAGACCCTGTTCGTACAGCGGAATCTGTCGCACAGGTTGTGACAGATTCGGTTGAACAAGAAGGGATCATGTATGCAACTGGTTCTGCCTTGCCGTCTCTCATTCCAAGCACCTTATTAAAAGGAGCAAAAGGTCTTTCTAGCGTAAAGAGTCCTGGAAAATCGCCGAAAGTGAACAACAGTAAACCATACAGCAAAGAATTTATCCAAGAAAAGATCAACGCAGCGAAAGCGGGAATGGGCAAGGTGAAGGTCCCTGTACTTTATCGAGAGCAACTGTCGACAGGCTATTCTTCTCTGCCGATTGTTGGAATGGGAACGAAACCGCTCGGTGAGATTCGTCCGCAAATGTTTTCGGTGAAGAGTGAAGGTAGAGAGAAGATAACTAAGGATACGGTTAACCTTAATAGAAAAAAAAGCATTCAACAAAGCAAAGGATTTTAGCTGGTATACCCAGGTCGCAACAACCTTCACGTCAATGGCAAGTTGGAGATAATGTTTATAAAAAAAAGGTGGGGACTATAAAAATTACGAGTACAGTTTAAATCCAACTCATCACGGGCGTTACTATGAATACGATACCCCTCAAGGAAAAAGGGTTATTGTGGAGCATATAAATGATGGAAGACTACATACACATGCAGGAAAACCAAAAGACGGTGCTAATCCATTTGAATATGATTTTAAGAAAGAAAGATACTCTAATATTTATGGTCCAAATGGCGACCATCACATTTATTACAATAGATAACGAGGTAATTGTAATGTCATATCAAAATAAAAAAATACAAAAAAAAATAGCATTGATGAATGCTAAAAAAAATTTAAATCAATTATCATATATAGAGCTTATTGATTTTGAAGATTATGATTCACATTGGGTGAAATTATTTGAATTTCAATTAAAACAATTTCGTAAGATAGATTCTGATCCAACCTATATAAAACCTATTGGAGACAATAATGATTATATGTCTTGGTTTGAAAGTTCTTTAGATTTTCTAAAAGGAAAAAAAGAATGGTTTATACTGGTTCCAAATTGTTTACTCCCCGTATGGGCTAATGTTAGAGTGTTGAATTTTACAAAAGCAATTGAAGAGCTTTGGGAAAAATCAGAATACCGCGATATAATATTAGCTGACAAGTCTACGGGTAGGATTGCCCAAATTTTTTTAGAAGAAAAAAACTATGAGATTCATGTTGGCAAATGTGATATTACAAACATTGACAAGAAAAATAATATTTAAGTTAACTTTTCCTATTACTATCTTGATTGGCTATATGTCTTTCAAGGTTTTTTGATTATGAATAAAAAGAAAAATTAGGGATATTGATGGTGAAAGTTGAACCGTGTCGAGTATATTTTCGAATTTCCATCAAAGGGCAAGAAAGAAAAGGATATAGCTTTGAAATATTAAAAAGGATTCATCATCACTTTTTGTGAAATAACATAAAAAGGAAAACATTTTTGAATTCCTGGTAATAATGTTAGCACCAAACAAACATTAATAGGAGGTTCTAAAATGTTTTCCGTGTTACTAGAATTGTCAGAATTTAAAGTAGTTAAACGTGAGATTTTTGATACGCATTATTTTGTTCATGTAGAGAAAAAAGAAAGAAAAAAGAGCGCTGCATCTATCTATTGTGGATTTCATTCCTCGTCTGTCCATGATAGGAGGACAAGAAAAGTACTTGATTTGTTTGTATTAAACAAACCAATATTTCTTATTATTCACATGAAAAGATATCGGTGCCAAAACTGTAAAGAAGTCTTTTCTTCTTCTTTTGAATCTGTAGGATCACATTAGCACTATACCCACCGTTTTCGCCAGTTTATCTATGAACAAGTACTCGGAACAACCATTCAAGACATAAGCCGGAAATATAAAATAGCTTACTCAACAGTGGAACGTATTTTCTATTCGGTTGCTCATGATGAAAAAGCAAAGGAACAGGAGGCATTCATCCATGAAAGGCAAAAAGATCATGAAATCACGTTAAGCTTGGATGAAGTGGCCGTTCGAAAGGGACATACTTATGAGATCGTTCTTTATGATGCTGATTTAGGGGCGGTGATGGGTATGCATCAAAATCGTCATTGTGCCTCTACTATGGAACTTTTGTCAGTCAAAAAAAACGGTGATTGATACCCATTCATAAAGCAATTCAAAATCTTTTCCCACACGCACAGATTATTGTTGATAAGTATCAACTGTCGACAGGCTATTCTTCTCTGCCGATTGTTGGAATGGGAACGAAACCGCTCGGTGAGATTCGTCCGCAAATGTTTTCGGTGAAGAGTGAAGGTAGAGAGAAGATAACTAAGGATACGGGAAATAGTAAGCATTTAGATGATTTACCTAGAATAAAAAAAATTGATGTGAACTTTAATAGAAATGTAAAACATGACTCCGAAGAGTTTGCAAGACAATTTAAAGACCAAGAAAAAGGTATGAATGAACTTACAGTTGATGAGTATTTAAAAAAACGTAAGAAGTATCTAGAACAAGGACGTGCAATTGAAGGTAATATTGCACAACAAGCTGCTAGAGAAGAAGCTTATGTGAAAAAGGTAAATGAACTACAAAGAGAAGGATTAACATTATCTCAAGCCAATAAACAAGCAAAGGAATGGTTAGATACTCAAGCTGCATTACATAATCCAGACCAGATAGCAGGTGGAAAGGCAGAATTAATAGGAGGTTTGGGAGATAGGAGAATTAATTCATCAATAGGTAGCCAATGGCGGTATAGAATTGATATTGTTGATGAACAAATTAGGGAAATTACAAAAAGCATGAAACCTGAACAACTTAAAACTACTTATTTAAACGTAAAATTAACACATTAGGGGAGGGACTTTAATGGAACAATATTTAAAAGATTTTAGGTTGCATAATAAAGTGCCGAGTGAAATTATTGAAAAGTATAAACAACTAGTGCCAAATGAAATAATAGATTTATGGAGTAATTATGGATTTGGAACATTTATGCAAGGATATTTTAAAATTGTCAACCCAGAAGAGTACATTGATATTTTGAAAGAGAGTAGTCAAAGATATAAGGATTCAATAGTCTTGTTTGCTACGGGTATGGGGGACTTAATTATTTGGTCAGATGGATATGTAAGATTACTTAATTATAGGTACGGTATAGTAAAGACAATTATGTTTACATTTGAATTTTTCTTTCAAAATATTGCTGATTCAGAATTTAGAGATGAAGATTTGTCTTGGCAACCGTACCCCGAAGCGCTTAAACAATATAATGAGTTGGATTATGATGAGTGCTTTGGCTATACACCTCTACTAGGTCTAGGTGGAGCAGAAAAAGTAGAGAACCTAAAAAAGGTCAAATTGAAGGAACATATTCTTATTATTACTGAATTTATAGGATCAGTTCAGTAATGTTTAGGATTATATTACAGGATTAACCATAAGCACTTGATTGCCGTTTTAGGCAACAAGTGTTTTTGTCTTTTGTTAAAAATTTAACTTTGGACGCATCAGATAATGCTTTACTGAAATTTATATCACATAGAAAGAAAAAATATATCATAGAGCACAGAGAGGATAAATTCGGGAGAGGTCCTCACTTTCATGGTGCTGACGATTTGAAGGGAAGCCCATTGGAAAAAGGAAGATATAATCAGTATCCTGGACATTCCCCGGAAGATTTTGTAGGTTATAAAACGAAGGATCGACCATGAGAAAGGTGATTAATCTGAGTAACGAAAGAAAAACAAAAATGGAGCTGTTAAAAAGAAAAAGTAGGAGAAATAATTTGGTAAAAGAATTAAACTTCATGAATCTTACAGAGGAACCACTTTTAGATATTGAAGATAACGATTTATTTTGTAAGAATGTATTTTTGTCACTTAACACATGGAAAAATAAGATTCAATTGCAAGGAGATAACTATAAAGAACGTATTCAAAAATCAATACAATTGTTAAATGAGACTATTGATAATATCGAAGTAACCCCAAAACAAGGAAGACTATTGTTTTTTAGAGAAAATGAAATAGAAGCAGTGTTGGTTAATGTTAATGAAGTATTTAGTCACTTAAATAAAATCATTGAGTTAACAAAGTTTTCAGTTGGATATGGAGATTTTATCCTAGTTGCAGAAGATTTTAATTTTGGTTTGTGTATTGAACGAACGGAATATTTTTATGAGTTAAGTGTTTGGGGACTATCATCATGAATATGAGAACCTTGATTGGCTAAGTGCCCTTCAAGGTTTTTTTGACTCAAAAACTTTATTATTAAAAAGTAACTGTCAAAAAAATACTTCACACATTTTACTCGGTTAATGCCATGAGATCAGTTCCTCAAGATCACTTACGAGGAGGTTTTTCATGTCAAAAAAATAGTAGCACAAACCATGGTCTTGGTCTGTGCTACTAATGTTAGTTATGTTTCACTTGGATTATTTTTTTGAAATCGTATGTTCATCAATGATGCGTCCGTCACGTGTTTTTGCGATAATCTTTATCCTATTTTCATCGACTGCTATATTTGTATATACTTGTGTTTTTTCATCAAAGTATACGTCCATATACGGTTGAGGTGTTGCTGGATAAAACTTCGTCCCCGTTGAACCAGCGATTAAGTAGGTCGTACCGCTTTCTGCCTGCACACCATTTTTTAAAGGGAAAGTTCTAACATATGAATGATCGTGTCCTGATATAGCGAGATCTATCCCTATTTCATCAAACACTTTAGGAAAGACATCGAGTACAGTGCCGCTTCCTCCTTGTGGATTTGAATAATAAGGTGCACGGTGAAAAACAACGATTTTCCATTTATTTTTTGATTTTGCCATATCAGCCTTTAGCCATTCCCCTTGTGCGATTAAGCCTTCCTTCGTTGTTTCCGTATTTAAAACCGCAAAGTGTGCATTTCCATAATCAAACGA
Source organism: Bacillus aquiflavi (assembly GCF_019915265.1). Taxonomy (NCBI): domain Bacteria; kingdom Bacillati; phylum Bacillota; class Bacilli; order Caryophanales; family Bacillaceae; genus Bacillus; species Bacillus aquiflavi. Next base: position 3,710,981 of record NZ_CP082780.1, on the reverse strand, counting down.
ATATGCCGTACCTTTAAAGCCTTCTGGACCATTTTGCGGCATACGGAACAATTGTTTATAAGTTTCGACGCCATTTCCGATATTTTCATGATTCCCTACTGTCGGAACAATTGGTGTCGAGGCTGCGAGTTTCGGATCCTTTATTGATTCGAAAAATGCGTTCCAATGGGAATATAAATTGCCATCATCTATCATATCACCGACGTGAACCATGAAAGAAGCATCAGGATAGTCTTCTTTCGCCTTTTTAAATAGTTCTGTAAAAATACCAAATCCATGTTCCGTTTGGTTAGGCGGAGCTTGAGTATCCCCCATTAAAATAAAGTTAAACGGCGCTTTTTCTTTTGAGTTTGTTGTAAATTCAGCTGGTTCGCTCCAACCGTCTTTCGTTCCATCACCGACACGATATGTGTATGATTCATGATGCTTTAAACCGTGAAGGGTCGCGTAGTGAACTTGAATCTCTCCTGCCTCAAATGGATGCGGATTGCTTTTTCCCTTTATTTGAGAGACGTGTTTTCCTGCAAATCCATTCTTTTTAAATTCAGCTGTCGGAACGAGTTCAACAACTGATTTTGTTGTCTTCGGAGAAGTTGACCATGTAATATTCATTGATTTTTTCTTCCCATTAAACGTTATATTAGTACGTTCAGGTTTATTCGTACCGAGATGCTCTAACACATTTACTTCTGTTTGGAAACTAAATTGTTGATCTTTATTTGCTTGAATAATTAATTCTCCTGGAATTATGGATAGCTTATCTGTTTTAAATTCTCCTTTTGTGTTCGTCTCTCCAAGCAACCACGGTTGAATCTGTACATCGTTAGCCTTTATCCAGCCAGTTATCTTCGCTCGTTTAATAAGCAGCCACTCATTGTTTTTCTCGATAATGACTGCATGGTCACGCTTTTCTAGCGTTGCGACATGCGGACTAGCTTCATCAGGCTGTTCATATACTTGTGCTGTTTTAGATTTCATAACAGCAAGCTCATGTTCTGGAGAAATTACTTTTACTTGTACATTTCCAACAGGCTTTCCTTTTTCATCCCGAACATGTAGTTTCGCTGGGAATCCTGTAGATGCCCGGTCAATCTCGGTAGAAAGATGTGCGTTTACTTGAGCATGAATAGTTGGCATATATAGACTAATCGGTGCTTCTTTCCCTTCAAGCATTATCTCTCCTTCAACAAATTGAACAGCAATCGTGTTTTTAGCATGAATTGGCGCTTCAAATGGAATAACAGCAAGTTCTCGAATCTCTTCAATGTTCACAGCTGATTGAAGATCCTTTAATTCTAGCCATACATTGCCATCGCTATCAATTTCATTTTGTACGACGTGATGAGCTGAAATTCCTTTATGAAGTTGCAGTGCATTTTGTTTCACATTCAATGTGTTTGGATCAAACTTAAAGTGAAGCTTTATTTTGTTCATCTTTTCAAGCTGACTCGCTTCGATCGTAACAGGATAATCATTGCCGACATATACGTTTTCTTCATATACTGGCTTGATACCTGCGTTACCGCTATTCACTTCAAACTGCCATGTTTTTTCAGTTTCATTACCAAATCGGTCTTGAACAACCGTCTTCACAAGATGGTAACCGTCTAACAGTTCTTCTTCAGGGACATATGAAACTTCTCCTGTCTCCTCATTAAAGTCAACGTTCACTTTCTTTCCATCTACATACATAAAAATTCGATCACGGTTTATACCCGTTCCACCCTCATTGTCTTTTGCAATGGCGCTAATTTTCACTTTATTTGTTGCAACAACTTCGTTTTCAGCTGGCGTTTCATTTATGATTTCTGGGTTTATTAAGTCATCATTCGTTTCCCCATACACTGCTCTAATATTATCAACATAAATAGTACCAGCGTTTTTATGATCATTTTTCGTTTCCATTACACGGACAGCTAAGTCGAGTTTCAGCGGTGTTGCTTTTCCTTCAGGAATAGGAGCTTCTACATACTTCCAGCCCTTCCAATCCATATTTTGGTAAAATCTATCGGAAATGCATTGTTATTTCCGTCTTTCATTTGTGCCCTTAACCAATGGCCTGCCCCATCACCATACACCCACATCCCAATCGTTTCAGGATAGCCATCAATTTCAATATCCTCTTTTGGATAGGCGTAGGCTCCCGAAGTACCGATTGTTCCGATAAAATCATAGTTTAATTGAAGTGCATGGTTATCGAAGCGCACGGGTTCAGGATATGTTGTTTGTCTAATAGAGACAGAGTTGTACCTCGCTCCACTCGCAGTCCAATGGTCGATTCCGTTTTCAAATGTTTCTAAAATACTCGGCATTCTACCTACTTGAACATTCATCGTATCTTGGACATTGCCATATTGGACAGTGATTGTTCCGCTTGCCGTTTTATCTCCGGCTTTAAAAACGCCATTTTCATCAATCGTTCCAATATCTCCATTCACTATCCAAGTAAAATTTTGCGGATCTGCATGGACAGTTCTTCCGTTAAGTAAAAAGTCTCTACCTTTAATGTCACTTCCTCACTGCGTTTGACCGTTATCTCTTTTTGAGGAAATTTTAACTGAGAAAGCTCAGTCGTAACCGTTACTTCGGTACTGCCTTTTGCCCCATTTAAAGTAGCAACGACGTTTCCAGTAACGTTTTGTTCTCCAGCAGTGAATAAACCATTTTGATCCGTATTGCCAAGCTGCGCATCCTCTACTGACCAAGAAGGTGTTCCATTCATTTCAACTGGATTATATGAAGCGTCCATTCCTTTTGCTAAAAAAGAATATTTACTTCCTGAAAGCATAAGTAAATGATCGGGCAGAATTGCTAGCTTGCTTAGCTCAGTTTGCGGAGCTGTTGAAACGATTAGGAATGAGTTAGCTACTGACCGCTCCTTTCCATCTGATGGCTTGTTCATGACAGAAAGCTCACTCTCGCCAGGCTGACGAGTTACGAAAGTAGAAGAGCCGCCCCCATCTAAATTAAGAGCTTCCTTTGCCCCAAGCTCGTACATAAAATCTCTTAATTCAAACACCGTAACCCCATCTGCATAACCAGGCTGTCTTCCATCGATGACAACAAAAAACACCGTTCCATCTTCACGAATACCAACCGCTGTTCTTGGTGCCTTCGCCGTTGTAAAGCTATCTTCATTAAAATTCACTTTCTTTCCGTCCTTTACAAGAACAATGCGGCCGCCTAATGCTTGGTTTACATCTTCCCATCCTTCCGCTACTTTTGTCGTTACAGCCACCTCTTGGCCAACTGTTAAAGTGTTAAGAAATTCCGCGGCAGTACCATGGCCGGAAAGAACGATTTGCCCTTCTTGAATCGGTTCATTCCCTTTATTATGTATTACTTTCTCTATCTTTCCACTCACGGTACCTGTTTTTCGCATATCACCGTCAACTTCACTTACGACAACTTCAATCCCATAAGAATTTGTTCCCGTTGTTTTCATATTAGGGGTATAGGCAATAAGTTGATTTGCACCGCGCTCAATATTCAAATTATTAATCTTCTTTTCAACCCCATTGACTGATAGAGAAAACTGCGGATTAGGATGACCAATGATCGCTTCCCCATTTTCTTTCATTCCAAACGATTCACTCGTTCCACCTTTTAATATTTTTCCATCTTGGATGACTGCACCGAGGGGAACACCGTTTGACATGTTATAAAAATCAGCATTCACTCCACCGACTACTACATAATTTGGTTTTGAAGTGTATGATGCCTGTTGACGAACTGTCTGCATACCGAAGTCTTTTCCGTTTGGTAATCCTGATTTAATGACGACATTCGGATTTTTTACATCTACGTCCATAACAAACGCACTTTGTCTGCCAATCTTTCCATCCATGACCATTGTCGTTTCTTCTACACCAAGGGCAATTGGTCTCGACCATTCTTCGACTACATTTCCAAGTGTATTTTCCTTGCCACTCTCAGCATAAACTGCTTGCTGCATAGCTGGAACCGGCATCAATATCATTTGAAAAACGAGAAAAAATGCCAGTAAAGCTGCACAGCTTCTCCTTATAACTTGCACAGTCATTCACTCCTTAACTTTGAATTGAACAGAAGTTTAGAACTTTCTTTTTTGGACAAACACTATTAATCTCATCTTACTAATTAAACATATTTTCAGGATTAATTTTCTATTAAGATATAATTAAAATTTTTAAAAAATGAAACTCTATAAACTGTTCTATCGCCCTGTTTCAAATATTGACTTTGTTTACAATCTGACTTTTATGTTCATCAAACGTTTGATTAAATTTTTTTAAACGGCTTAATAATATTGACTTATAAGGAATTTTTTATTATAATTGCGACAATTTAATATGTAAATTCGTTGAAAAAGAGAGTAGTTTACGAAAAATGGGATAGCGAGTTAGGGACGGTGGGAGCCTAACGCATTGAACGTAAATGAACCGCACTTTGGAGAGGCTTTTTGAAATGACAGTAGAAAAGATCGGGGAGCCACCTCGTTATCAACAGAAAGTGGTCGCGTATTGCGCGGCAACTAGAGTGGCACCACGGGAAAGCTATGCTCTCGTCTCTTGTTATCCAAGGGACGAGGGCTTTTTTATTTTTTTTAACGCTATGAATAGGACAGCAATTATATCCTATAACAACAAGATTGTTTAAGGAGGGAATTTGCAATGAATGATAAACGAAAGATCGCACTTGCTTTATTGGAAGCCATTAATAACAAACTTTCTTTAACTGATATAATTAAAGCAATTGAAAAACCGAAATATGCACATTTAGGCGATTATGCATTTCCGTGTTTTACTTTAGCCAAAATTGATCGACAACCTCCTAGCATAATTGCGATAAGTTAGCAAATCGGATTCACCATGAAATAATTGAGAAAGCAGAAGCTGTAAATGGCTACGTGAATTTCTTTTTAAGCAAAGCAGCGATCACAAAAAATGTACTATTAGACATTATAAATGTTGGCGATAACTATGGAAGAAATAAAGCCGGAGAAGGAAAAGTTATGACAATTGACTTTTCCTCGCCAAATATAGCAAAACCATTTTCGATGGGACATTTACGTTCTACAGTAATTGGCAATGCTTTAGCAAATATAACGGAGAAAAATGGTTACCAAGTTGTCCGGATTAACCATTTAGGTGACTGGGGGACACAATTTGGCAAGCTGATCGTTGCTTATAAGTTATGGGGCAATCAGGCATTAATTAAGCAATCACCAATACGTGAGCTGTCAAAAATTTATGTAAAGTTTCATCATGAAGCTGAAAAAGATGACACATTAAATGACAAATCGCGCACTGCGTTCAAACAGCTTGAAGAAGGTGATGAAGAGGCGCTGTTTTTATGGAAATGGTTTAAAGAAGCTTCAGTGAAAGAATTTGAAAAAATGTATCGTTTGCTCGGTATCCATTTCGATTCTTATGCAGGAGAATCATTTTATAACGATAAGATGGATCGGATTGTTGATTTGTTAAAAGAAAAACAGCTGCTAGTTGAATCGGAAGGGGCAATGGTCGTTCCTTTAGAAAACATGCCGCCATGCTTAATTACAAAAACAGATGGAACAACGCTTTACGCAACAAGAGACTTAGCCGCAGCTATTTACCGCCATGAACATTACGGCTCAGAGAAATCGTTTTATGTTGTTGGAAATGAACAGTCCTTGCATTTTAAACAACTGTTTTTTGTTTTAGAAAAGTTAGGCTATTCATGGGCAAAGGGGCTGCAACACATTCCATTTGGGATGATGTTAAAAAACGGTAAGAAAATGTCGACACGGAAAGGCAAAGTAGTGTTGCTAGAAGAAGTATTGCAAGAAGCAATCGATCTTGCTTATACAAATATTGCAGAAAAAAATCCACAGCTTCAAAACAAAGAGCAGGTTGCCCGTGAAGTAGGAACGGGTGCAATTATTTTCCATGATTTAAAAAACTACCGGATGAACGATGTTGGATTTTCATTACAGCATATGTTACGTTTTGAAGGTGAAACAGGTCCTTACGTACAATACACACATGCTCGTATATGTTCGTTATTACAAAAAGGCAGATTTACGTTAAATCATCTTTCATTTGATGGTTTAGATGATAAAGCGTGGCAAATGGTTACTCTCCTTAAAGAGTTTCCGACAATCGTCAAAAGAGCATTTGATCATGCAGATCCATCCCAAATTGCAAAATATGTAGTTGAGCTATCAAGAGCATTTAATAAATATTATAGTCATACACGAATTTTAGAAAAAGACTCAACAACAGTGGCAAATTAACACTTACCGCTAGTGTAAAAATTGTCCTAAAAGAAAGCTTGCGTCTATTAGGGTTAAAAGCACCTGAAAAAATGTGATAAATAATCAAAAACATCCCCTGCCAAATTAAAAATAAGCAGGGGAAAAACAAACGGTTTAGTTTAAAACAACGAAATACCAATTCTCACTCAGCTTATCAATATATCCAAAGTGGCTGCCAAAATCATTTTTTGAGTCGGTTTTTTTATCATGAAATGAATAAACAAAAAACGGACGAGTTGTCTACTACGCCACGAAATGCAAAAAATAAAATAAAATAACGATTTCCTTCACCTTTTATTAATATATCACCGCCACCTTTTGATAGACGAGCATATTTTTTCGGCAAGGAAATGAGATCTGAATTGTGTGAAACATTTGGTTCCAGCGTTCCATCCTCTACCATCCTCACTACTTCTTCTCTCGCAGATTTATTCATTTTAAAATTAATCTGCACGGCTGTTTCTGTAAAAGGAAAATAAAATATTAACAAGATCGTGACAATTTGAATGAAAATCGGCTGCCAATCTTTATGTTTTAATAAATGATAGACAGTAATTATTGTTACAACGATATAAAGACCAAAGATCACGCGCCAAATGATAGGCATTAAAAAAGGGGTAACGATATTAATAATATTTAATTGAAAAGCTTGAAAAATAATAATTAAAATACTGCTAATGATCGATAAACGCAAATATTTGCTTGACTTCATTTTTTACCAACTTTCAATAGATATCATTCCACATATATATGAGCGAGTCAGCCCAACTAATATCGTTAGGTCATTTCCCATTCACTTAAACCTTACTCTAAAACCCACTTCCAGATTGCTTCTGCTACTCCATCTTCAATATTCGTTCCTGTCACAAAGTCTGCCGCTTTTTTTACCGTTTCCTGAGCATTGCCCATTGCAATCCCATAGCCTGCTTCTGTTATCATTGCTAAATCATTAAGACTATCACCGACAGCCATCACATCATCCATAGAAATGTCAAGATTTCGGCAAACACGGCGAATAGCTCTTGCCTTATTAATCCCCTTTGCATTTACTTCTAAATTTGTCGGACTTGAATTACTAATCTCTAATTGATTGCTGTTAACTAACTTCTTGTAAAGCTTTTCTCTTACTGCCTGATCATCTGTATCAAACCCAAACTTAAGCCATTCACACGTTGTTATCTCATTTGGCATAATTTCGCGCCAAACCCTTTCAGTATTAACTGCCCAAAACGACGTTTCATGTTGTTGCGACAACGTATACATCCACTGAATAAGATCAGAATGGATCATATGTCTTTCTACTAACTCTCCGCGGTCTCCCCATATTTCACTTCCATTTACAGTAACTAAATATGATGAAAGTTTAAGAGATTCTGCGTATTGACTACATGTCCGTATCGTCCGGCCAGTACTTAAAACAACATATATCCCTTCACTTTGGGCTTGATTAATTGCCTCGCGGTTAGCTTCCGAAATCTCTCCATTTTCGTCTAGTAGTGTACCATCCATATCTAAAGCAATCAGTTTTATCCTCTGTTGTCGAGCAGTCATTTCTTTGCCACCTCTTTTTATTCTTAAAATTTAATAATATACACCTTACAATATTGTAAGGGATTTGAAAGGAAAATAAATAGTACCTTTTTTCAAGCTTCCTTACAATAACAATATAATTTCTTAATTTGTAAGGAGATGAATGATAGTGGATAACACTGTTGTACATGTAAAAAATGTTCATAAAATTTACGGTAAAAAAAGTGAAAGTCAATTCCATGCATTAAATGGAGTATCGTTACACATTCAAAAAGGGGAGTTTGTCGGGATCATGGGCCCATCTGGATCAGGTAAAACGACGTTGCTTAACGTCATCTCTACACTTGACCGCCCAACACAAGGAACAATTGAAATTGCTGGAAGTGACCTTACACGTATGGATCAAAGAAAATTAGCTGACTTTCGTTCAGAACAATTAGGATTTATTTTTCAAGATTTTAACCTGCTGGAAAACTTATCAATATACGAGAATATTGCTTTACCTTTATCTTTGCAAGGAGTTTCGTCAAAAAAGATAGAGCCTCTTGTAACAAATGTAGCAAAAAAACTAGGGATTGAACAAATTTTAACTAAACATCCTGTCGCTGTTTCTGGGGGACAAAAACAACGAGCAGCAGCAGCCCGCGCCCTTGTTCATAATCCGGCTATTATTCTCGCTGATGAGCCAACAGGAGCACTTGATTCAAAAAATGCGAAAGGTTTACTCGAAGCGATGGCCAATTTACATGAACAGCATGGAGTAACGATTATGATGGTTACTCATGACCCATTTACCGCCAGTTATTGTCAACGCATTCTCTTTATTCAAGACGGTCAATTATATAAAGAAATTAAGCGAAACAATAACCGTCATGATTTTTATAAAGAAATCCTTGATGTACTAGGAGAATTTGGTACATCTCACGGTATCGCCTAAGGAGGAGGGATAATATGCTTTTAAAGCTCTCACTTTCTAGTATAAGAAAAAAGATGAAAGATTATATCGTCCTCCTTTTCGGACTAGTCATCTCAATTTCGATATTTTACATGTTTCAAACACTAGCACAAAATAAAGAATTTATCGAAGCAAACTCGGTCATTAGCTCAATCGTTTTTGTTTTTCATGTAGGGACAGCCATATTAAGTGTTATTACATTATTTTATATATTTTACGCTACCTCTTTTATTCTTTCGCTTCGGCAAAAAGAATTAGGAATGTATATGATGTTAGGAGCAAAAAAATCACGGGTAACTCAAGTAATGTTTTTCGAAACATTTGCCATTGGACTTATTTCACTTTTTATCGGGCTGTTAGTTGGTATCGGACTTTCAACCGGTATTGGCGATCTGCTAATGAAACAACTCGGGTTCCCAGCTGATGGTTTTAAACCATTTTATCTGCCTTCTATTACAACAACTTTGATTTTTTATATTATTTTATTTTTGTTAACCTCGATTGTAAATGCGGCAAAAATTGCGAAAAAATCGATCCTGGAAATATTAACAGCAGATGGACAATCTGAACCGGGAAATGTAAAACGAGTTCAAACACTCGTTAAAACGATGATCTCAGTCATTTTAATCGGTATCGGGTATTTTGCGTTTATAAATATGGATAAGTTACTGCACTTCGGAGTTATTATAAGTGCGATTACAACAACGACTGGAACATACTTAATTTTCAATTCATTTTTACCTTACTTCGTACAAAGATTAAAACAAGTTCGCCACATAAATGAAAAAGGGTTAAATTCTTTTACCTATGCGCAGCTGCGATTTAGAGTCGTAAGTTTATCAAAAGTATTAGGAACTGTTACAATGCTAATTGCACTTGGTGTTGGGGCGATGGCGGCCGGATTATCCTTTTATATTAACATTAGCCATAGTGTAAATACTTTCTACACGTATGACGTAGCTATTCATCATCCTAATGAAGCAGATGAAAAAGCGTTAGAAAAAATGAACCTGACCGATAAATTACAATATCGTTATAAAATCGATGATCAATCTGTCTATTTCTTAAAAGATGATTTAATCAAAAATCCTCCGCTCGCTAAAGAAGACCTTAAAGATGAAGAGGTAAAACGTATTTCTGCGCCGCTTCCTGAACAAGAATATATTGTCTCTAGTCAAGAAGAACCACCGACAGTACCAGAAGTATGGAGTAGAAGCTTTTTCACAGATTTCAATGTCTCAAGTCAGTTGTTCGCTGACAGAACAGTTTTGATAACAGATAAAGAACGTTACGACCAATTTGAAGGAAAGGAATATCAATTACTCGTAGCTATGACGGATGACTTTTTATTGTATGAATTACAATTAAAAGAAATTGGCGAACGCCAAAAGGAAGTAGCACAAGCATTTACGGGACAAGAGCTAGAAATGTTCCATACGAAGTATACTGATTACGAACAAATAAAGGCGATCATGACTGGAACAGTCTTTATGGGATTTTTCCTCGGAATTGCATTTTTAATGATGATGGCAAGCGTATTAATGTTTAAAATTCTTTCAAGCGCAACAACAGATATAAAGCGTTACAGCATGTTAAGAAAAATAGGCGTCCGTAAACCACTACTCATTAAATCAATCTATAAAGAGTTGTTCATTGTGTTTACGTTTCCTGCTTTATTAGGAATTGTACATGTACTGGCAGGAATGATTATGTTTAGCTTTATACTAGTAGACCCTTATTTGAAAATTTGGGTTCCCATTACGATCTTTCTCATCATTTACGCCATCTATTATTTAGTCACTGTGCAGTTATATAAAGGGATTGTATTACCAAAAGAAGCATAGAGTTTTTTTGAAGTTCAAATATTTTTTCATCAATTAAATGTCAGAAATCCAATAGTCCGATCGTTATTCTTCTTTGTTGTTCAAAATAACATGATAAAGCCTTATTTACAGGGCTTTATCATGCTTTAAAATTTTTCCGACTATTACTAACTAGAACGGTTCGCATCGTAAAAATTTGCCTGCAGATTATGTCCGTTATATCTATTAAACGGAAAATGAGCAAGCATGAGCAGTAGAATCGATGTACCGATGATTAACTGAAATACTTACCTAGATTAACGAATCATGAATTACCATTTACAATAGGGCGAAGAAACAATAAGTATATTTTGAAATTCATAAGAAGGAGTTAAATTGGGGACTTACTAAGAAGTTAGGTGGAACCAGTTCTAAAATTACGAGTGAAATAACTCAAGTAATTTTTGTTGGCTACCTCCTATATCTTCTAAAGTATAGTCATCAAGCACTTGAAAATATGCTTGGAGTGCTTGTTTAAAAACATGAGTTAATCCACAGACAGGTGAAATAATACATTTGTTTTGTTTTTCATCGAAACATTCAACAAGATAAAAATTATCCTCCATCTTTCTAACAACATCCCCAATCCGAATCTCTGAAGGTGATTTTGCTAAACGAATCCCTCCGTTTCTTCCACGGATTGTTTCCACAAAACCATTTTTGCCTAATTCATAAATAACCTTCATTAAATGATTTTTGGAGATGCCATATACATCAGCAATTTCTTTAATATTAGAAAGCTTACCTTTTTCCTTCGTATATAAGTAGATAAGTACACGTAAAGAATAGTCAGTATAATTAGTTAATCTCATAATGGTATCCTCACCTTTAATAAAAAAATAAAACTATTATACAATTGAAAACTAAATAAATAAAATGTGACAACTTTTTAAAGATTTATCTAATATATTGCTTTAATTCCGCAAAAGTATTACTCTAAAGATGCATAAAATATATATGTTTTATTAACATCAAGGAGTGATTCAAATGTTATCAAAAAAAACGATCGAGATTGTAAAAGCAACAGCACCGGTCTTGGAAGAAAAGGGTACGGAAATTACAAAACATTTTTACAAAAAAATGTTTGCTGCTCATCCAGAGCTATTAAATATTTTCAACCACGCTAACCAAGGACAAGGAAGACAACAAACTGCCTTAGCAAACGCTCTATATGCAGCGGCTCAACATATTGAACAGCTTGAGGCAATTCTTCCAGTTGTTCAACAAGTTGGTTATAAACATCGAGGCTTAGGTGTTAAAAAAGAACACTATCCAATTGTCGGTGAAAACTTGTTAGCCGCTATGAAAGAGGTGCTTGGCAACGCAGCAACAGATGACGTTATAAATGCTTGGGCAGAAGCTTACGATGTGATTGCAAATGTATTTATAGACGTAGAAGCAAAGATGTACGATCAAGCCGAGGAGCAACAAGGAGGATGGCGTTTCTTTAAACCATTCGTTGTTGCAAATAAAGTTAAAGAGAGCTCTATCATTACATCTTTTTATTTAAAAACGAAAGATGGAGACACTGTTCCAACTTTCCTCCCAGGACAGTACATTACCATTCGTGTAAAAGTTGAAGGTGAAACGTATGTCTTAAATCGACAATATACATTATCTGACGCACCTGGAAACGACTATTTCAGAATATCTGTTAAACGTGAGGCGGAGCCTAATAAACCTGAAGGAAAAGTGTCTAACTATTTACATGACCATATTGATGTTGGTGATGAAATAGAAATCAGTGCTCCTGCAGGTGACTTCACTTTAGATACTGCTGCCTCTACACCTGTTGTTTTATTAAGCGGCGGAGTAGGAATTACGCCAATGATGTCAATGTTTAATACAATTGCAAAACAAAATAAAGAACGTTCAGTTACATTTATCCATGCCGCAAGAAACGAAGAAGTACAGGCATTTAAAAATACTGTAAAAGAAATAATAGAAAACCTAGAAAATGCTGAAAAAGTCTACTGCTATGACAAACCAGTGCACCCTGAGAATGCTGATATAGTTGGCCATATTACAAAAGATGTCCTTGAAAACTATGTAAAGGATCATGCAGATTACTACATTTGCGGACCTGTGCCATTTATGAAAGCAATGATTACAAACTTACAAAAATTAGGGGTTAAGGAAGAGAATATTCACTATGAATTCTTCGGTCCAGCCCTAAACATAGAACAAACAAACACTCCAATAAAGGCTTCTTAATTGTTTATCAATTAGCGATCCCAGATTGGTGACAAACGCTCGCATTCTTCGTTACTTGCACTTCGTTGTAAGCTCATGAACGGACTGTTCGATTCGCTTCCGCCTCGTGCTACGTGCCTCGACTGTCAAGCGTTTTCAACCAGTCTGAGGACAGTAACTTCAAAAATTGACTTTGACCGCTTATCAATTAGCGGTTTTTTTTCGTAAAAACAAAAAATATGTTAGGTAAACTATTATAATAGTCTGTGCTTTAAAGCTTCTTCATACTGTTTACGGTCAAAAATAAATGGGTTTAACTGTTCATATTCCCAGTGTCCTCCTGCTGAATTTTTCCCACGGTGCGGCTGTTCAAAATCAGACCAAGTGACTGTATCCTTGTCTAAATAAATGTTTACTACAAATGGCCAACATTCGGTAATTCCACATTTACACCGTAAAATAGCTGATTTTCCATTATAAAAGTCTAATTCTTCTACGGGTTTCCCTAACATATGCTTTGATGGTAAATAGACAATTTCCGGCCATAGCCCCGAATAATCGCCTGCAATATGCTGCTTACCTTCTCGTAACGCAAAAGAGGATTCAACTTCTATTAATATATCAATTATATTTTTCTCATTTATATAAATATCAACAATTGGACCTTCCTTCGTTTGTCTAGTTTTAAATTTAATCGTATCCATTGATCGAAACCCTCCTTATGAAAACATTACAAAGTCGGCCCCATATACTCTTTAACGTTACTAGAATAAACAATTTAATTATATTATACAATTTTTAACTGGGAAAATCATCATATTAAACACTCTTTTTTCTAATTTTTACTAGATTTTTTTTGAACTGCTTTAACTAAGATTGAAAAACAAACAGTCTTTTAAGGTGATTTAAACATGTAAAGGGTAAAAAAAAAGTTCCATCCCCTAGTGGAGTGTGTTATTTACATGTTATAATTTCCACTAGTGACCTCATTCAAAACTTAGTGAAGTAGCTTTCAGAAGACTTTTTTGATTTTATAAACAGCTTACTATGGTAAAAAAAACTTGATTTAGCTTAGATTGCTGACAGCAAACAATAGAAACTGATGATTGAAATAAAAGGAATAGATTAAAGGAATGGCAAGTGCTATGGATATTAGTCAAATATAAAGGCAGGGAAATTATATGCATTGGATCTTTTTAAGTTTAGCTATTTTGTTTGAAGTAGCAGGTACGACAGCTATGAAGCTTTCAAATGGTTTAACGAGATTCATTCCGAGTATTTTAATGATCTTCTTTTACATAAGCAGTTTCCTATTACTTGCCATTGCATTAAAAACGATGGACGTATCAGTTGCTTACGCCGTTTGGTCTGGAGTAGGAATTGTCTTTATTACCTTAATTGGATTTCTGCTTTTCCAAGAAAAACTAAATTTCGTTAAAGTAATATCCATTCTTTTCATAGTAATTGGGGTAGTTGCCTTAAATTTCAGTGGAAACACTCATGATGCAAAAAAACTTGAAACAACTGAGGAAAACTCATCATCCCAAGCTGCTAAAATATAGGTAATGCTTTTTATTAAAATAATAAAGCGAGAAAAGGGACAATCCTTCTCTCGCTAAGAAGTCTCATTTGTAAAAATCTATGCTTCTTTATTCGGCACAACACAACTTCCATCTGTACAGCTTGCGCCTTCAGCTCCATTATTAGAAAGGTCTTGCAAGATAGGTGCTCCAGATTCCTCTTCCCATACTTTTTGAAGTGCATTTAGAAATACTTCTTCAGGTTGCGCTCCTGAGATTGCATATTTTTCATTAATAACGAAAAACGGCACTCCGCGAACGCCCACTTGTTGAGCTTGTTGTTCATCTGAACGCACTTCATCTGAAAAAGCCTGCTCATCTGCAAGTACATTTAATACTTCTTGACGATCTAAACCAACTGTTTCGGCTATATCCGCTAACGTCTTATGATCACCGAGATGCTTAGACTCAGTGAAATAGGCGAAAAGCAGTTTCTCTGTCACTTCGTTTTCTTTCCCGCATGTTTGAGCGAATTTCGCAAGGCGATGAGCGTCAAAAGTGTTTGTTGGAATCATTTTATCAAAATGATAGGTTAAACCAACACTTGCGGCTTGTTGAGCAATACCGTCAGTCGTTTTTTTTGCCTCGTCAAGACTCATCCCATACTTTGAAGCTAATACTTGGTGAAAATTCACATTTACATCCTTTGGTGAGCTTGGATCAAGCTCATAGCTTTTATACTGTACTATTACTTTGTCTTTATGAGGAAATTTAGCTAAAGCCACCTCTAATCGCCGCTTTCCAATATAGCAAAACGGACAAACAAAATCAGACCATACCTCAATTTTCATTTTAACACCTCTTTTAATTTTTAAAGTTACATACTCACCATGGTATCATATTTTTTAAAAAAAACTTGATGAAATGCTCTAAATAGTTTAGTTCTTTTGAAGTGAGAAAATGACCCCGGATCTTAATCCTGAGGTCATTTTTATGATACTTTATTCTATCCCTTTCTCAATTTCCTTTATCATTTCAGGCACTGAAACAAGTCCACCGCCTGATAAATACCAATAGTTAGGGTCTAAATAAATAATATGATTATTTTTATATGCTGTTGTGTTTTTAATTAAAGCTATTTTCAATTATTTGTTTTGCGGAAGATTGGCCGCCTACTACAGCTCCTCTATCTATTACAAATAAGTATTCAGGGTCTTTTTCAATAACATATTCAAAGGAAACGCTCTGACCATGCCTAGAAATTTCAATATTTTCATCAACTGCTTTAAAGCCAAAAACATCATGAATAAGGCCAAATCTTGAACCTGGTCCAAAGGCGCTAATATTGCCATCGTTAGCTAAAACAACAAGACTATTCTTTTCATCTGCTGTCGCTTTTTCTTTTAATTGTTTGATAGATTGGTCAATACTTTCAAGTTCTTTAGCTATTTCCTTTTCCTTTTCAAATAATTTACCTATCGTCTCCATATTATCTGTAAATGATTCCATATATTTCGAAGGATCGACTCCTAGATAAATTGTTGGCGCAATTTCACTTAATTCTTTATATGCTTCCTGTTGTCTTGCTGAAATAATAATGAGATCAGGACCTATTTCATTAATTTTCTCAAAGTCAGGCTCTTTAAGGCTTCCAACATTCACATACTTATCATCTTCAAATTTAGAAAGATAAGGAGGGATATTCGCTTGAGGAACACCTGTTACCTCTATGTTTAATTTATCTAAAGAATCCAAAATACCGAAATCAAATACAACGACTTTCTTCGGATTGACTTTTACTGTTGTTTCTCCCAATTGATGTTTCATAGTTAATTCCTTTGGCTCTTCTTTCACTGTTTCTTTATTTGAACTATTCGTCTCCTTAGCTGGATTTGTACCGCATGCAGCCAAAACAACTGCAAAACAAACCATCATGACTAATAATGAGAACTTTTTCATCACTTTGTTTCACCTCAAGTAAATTGTTTTAATATTTTAATATTGATAGGATCATTTCATAAGAAATAAACGAATAGGGGCCCGCCATCCGTTTAAACTTGATGAATGAGCCATCAATATATAAAAACCTAATAAGCTAATTGTAAAATATACAAATTTTATCATCGTTAATTTCTTGAATTTGAATATCCATACTATATACTTCTTTTAAAACAGCGGAAGAAATGATTTCGTTTGTCGGACCATCTCTCACTACTTTTCCATCTTTCAACGAAACGATATAGTCGGAATAGCATGAAGCGAAATTAATATCATGAATCACAATGATCACCGTTTTTCCCAGTTCTTTTGTTAACCGTCGTAATACTTTCATAATTTGTACAGAATGCTTCATATCGAGATTATTCAATGGCTCATCAAGAAGAATATAGTCTGTATTTTGTGCAATTACCATCGCAATAAAAGCACGCTGTTTCTGACCTCCGCTTAATTGATCTAAATACTTATTTTCAATCTCTTTCAACTCCATATATGCGATAGCCTCATCAACATAATTCCAATCTTCTTTTGTCAGCCTTCCTTGCGAGTAAGGAAATCGTCCAAAGGAAACAAGCTCCCTTATCGTTAGTCGAATATTAATGTGATTCGACTGCTTCAATATTGAAATTCGCTTGGCAAGGTCTTTGCTTTTATATGAATTGAGCTTTTTGCCTTCGATGAGAACCTCACCTTCATCCGCTTGTATTAGTCGGCTAATTATTGATAATAACGTACTTTTCCCTGCACCGTTTGGACCGATAAAAGATGTAATCTTTCCTTTAGCAATTTTAATAGAAACTTGATGAATAACATTTTTCCTTTCATATTGTTTTGAAACATTTAGAACTTCAATCATCGTTTACTCTCCTTTAAAAGAAGATAGATAAAGTACACACCACCGACAAAGTTAATAATGACACTTAAAGTCGTTGAAAATGTAAAAACCCTTTCTACCAGTAGTTGTCCGCCAACTAGAGCAATAACACTAATAAGCATTGAACTAACAAGCAAATATTTATGCTGATACGTTTTCATAAACTGATGAGCCACATTCACTACAAGCAAACCAAGAAAAGTGATTGGGCCTACTAATGCTGTCGCAATAGAGACAAAAATCACTACGACAACAAGAAGCCGCTTGACAACATCATCATAATCAACCCCTAAATTAATCGCCTGTTCTCTCCCGAGCGACATGACATCTAAGTATTTTGTAAACGGATAAAAATAAATACACGTTAAAATGATAAGCACAATTACAATTAAAAATAAATCTGTATTCACGTTATTAAAGCTAGCAAACATACGGTCTTGAACGATCATAAATTCATTCGGATCAATTAACACTTGCAAAAAAGAAGTGATACTGCTAAAGAAAGTTCCAAAAATAATCCCCATCAAAAGTAGAAAATATATATTTCTCCCTTCGCTTTTAAAAAGAAGCTTGTATAACAAACCTGCAAAGAGAACCATTAATCCTACAGAGATCATAAAATTAAGCTGTTTGTTCATAACCGTCATATTTGCAGATCCAAAAACAAAAATAAGAAATGTTTGGATCAGCATATAAAGTGAATCTAAACCGATAATACTAGGCGTTAAAATCCGGTTATTTGTAATCGTCTGGAAAATCATTGTAGAAAAAGCAATGACACCTCCAGTTAGTACAATTGCCAATACTTTCTTTCCTCTTCTCGGAAGAGCATAATCCCAATTCATTCCTAAATCGATAAATAAAAACAGCAAGATTAAAATGACAGTCATCATCCCAAGGATACTTATTTTTGCTCTATTACTCATATGCTCTTCTCCTCATGATTAAATAAAAAAAAAAAATCCTGCTGCCAATCATACCGACCGTCACACCGATTGGAATCTCATACGGATAAATAATAACCCTTCCAAAAATATCACAAGCTAATAAAAATACAGCTCCTAATAAGGCAGTATGTAACAAGCTTTTCTTCAAATGATCTCCTCGATATATTGTTACGATGTTCGGAATAATTAAGCCGAGAAACGGAATCATTCCTATGGTAAGGACAACAACTGAAGTAACTAATGCCACGATAATCAAACCGATATTAACGATTTTCTTATGGTTAAGCCCTAAATTAACAGCGAATTCCTCTCCCATTCCAGCAATCGTAAACTTATTAGCAAAAAGATAGGCAATAAATACGATCGGGATGCTAATATATAACAGCTCATATCGTCCTTCAATCATCATAGAAAAATTCCCTTGCAGCCATGAAGACATATTTTGAACTAAGTCATTTTTCAAGGCAAAAAAGGTCGTAATTGAGCCAATAATATTTCCAAACATCAGTCCAACTAAAGGGATAAAAATAGCATCCTTAAACTTGATCCTGTCTAATATTTTCATAAAAATATACGTTCCAAGCAGCGCAAAAATAAAGGCAACTAACATTTTTATGAACGGACTAGCTGAAGTAAAAAACATAAGCGAAACTAAAATTCCCAGTCTAGCAGAATCAAGTGTCCCAGCTGTCGTCGGAGAAACAAACTTATTCATCGTCAACTGCTGCATCATTAATCCGCTTATACTTAAGCTCACTCCCGCAATTATGATATTGATTAAACGGGGAAATCTACTCACAAGTAAAGTATTAAGCTGATCGTCAGTTAACTGAAAAATGTCTAACGGATTCAGATCACTTACACCGACAAAAAGTGATGTAAAGGATAAAATAATAAGTATGGAAATTAAGTACCTTTTTTTTATGATGACCACATTCACTTTCTTAAATAGCAACGAATGATAGTGATAACCATTCTCACTAATGCTCAAAAATTGAATTGATAACGAATCTCATTATCAATTCAATTACTATTAAACTAAATAAATGACAAAAAGTCAATGCTAATTAAAAAAGAGAATCATTCTCAATGAAATAAAAAATAAAAGCAGCGTTCTATATCGCGAACGCTGCTCAATCATTAGCATGAAATTTATCCAATTGACTCCACTGTAGTAAAGGCATCTGTTAACACAGGAACAATTTGCTTTTTCCGTGATACGACTCCTTTTAATGTGGCCGTGTTACGATCCAACGTTACTTGGAATGCTTGCTCTACAGCTTTTACTTCACGACCAAACGCTAAAACAACAGAATCACTCGTTAAAATGTCTGTTGCAACGAATAAAAATAAATCTAATTCCTTCTTCGATATCACTTCGTTAATAGCCGCCTCTAATGCTTCTTTTCGTTCAAGAACTTCTTCTGCGTTCACTGTGTTGACTTGGGCGATTTCAACTTTACAATGACCCATTTGGAACTCTTTTGCATCAAGGGAAATTAATTCGCTTTCCGTCTTTCCACTAAGGTCAGCTCCCGCTTTCAACATCGCGATTCCGTAGCTTTCTGTATCCACTTTAGCAATTTCAGCTAGTTCACGTGCTGCGTTCACATCTTCAAGTGTACATGTTGGCGATTTAAATAATAAAGTATCAGAGATAATCGCCGAAAGCATTAATCCTGCCATCTCTTTCTCGATTGGAAGCTCGTGTTCCTTATATAATTTCTTCAAAATTGTCGCTGTACAACCGACAGGCTCAGCACGGTAATATAAGGGACCACTCGTCTCGAAATTGGCAATCCGGTGATGATCAATTACTTCTAACACACGTACTTCGTCAATATCGTCTACGCTTTGTTGGCGTTCATTATGATCGACTAAAATAACACTTTTCACTTCATTTGCAACTTTTGTTACTAAAGACGGTGCTTCTATTTGAAAATAATCCAACGCATATTGGGTTTCCCCATTTATTTTACCTAAACGAATAGGCTCAGCATTGATTCCTAATTGTTTTTTTAAATTAGCGTAGACAATTGCCGAACAAATTGAATCTGTGTCTGGGTTTTTGTGTCCTAAAATAAATATTTTTTCTATCGTTCTTCTCCTTAATCCTGGTATACTGTATTAACAATTAAAGGCAACCATAGTTAACTTAAGTTTACCACATATACGGTCTCTTTACTCCCCTAAAGGGTAAAATTAAGTGTCTAAATAGCAAATAAGGCTATCCTCTTAGTTCAATCGCTTCATTAAGTTAAATGTCCCTTGATACATAGAAAGCATTTATGCAACACGTCCATTTTATCGCAATTATTTCCCTTTTTTCAAGTTTGATTTATTTTACAATCATGCACTGCTCCGACCGTCTAACCAGTTGAAAGGAGAACAAAACTGTCGGTCATTAAAAAATCCCTTTTGTCATTCCAGTATGGATTTTTTGGAAAAATTTTTCCTGTCATTATATCATGAAAGCACCGTAAGTAACAAGCTCCCTTGTCTTTCAGGTGTTAAATAGATTCTTAAAAGTATCATTTCTTTTACACTTACCGCTAGCTTGTCACTTACAACTCCAACGATATCTAAGCAATTAGGATTTCTTTTACAAAATACCATTCTTCTAACCATTCATTAATGTACAATTTTTTATTTTTATAAAAATTCATTATCAAAAGGGATGACCCAACTATGCTATACTACAAATAAAGGAGCAGAAAAGAATTTGATGAAAGGATCTGAAAATTTGGCCGAAACACATGTTTTTTTAAAAAAAGAAGAAATAGCAAATGCGATTACGCACGGTATTGGGATTATATTTAGTATCGTCGCTCTCGTTTTGCTCATTGTAACTGCTGCTCAAAACGGCACTGCTGCAACTGTTGTCGCTTTTTCAGTTTACGGAGGAACAATGGTACTGCTTTATACATTCTCAACATTGCTACATAGTTTTCCTGAAGGAAAAGTAAAAGATTTGTTTGAAATTTTTGATCATAGCGGTATTTATTTATTTATTGCTGGGTCATATACTCCATTAGCGTTATTAATTGTACAAGGTGCTCGAGGGTGGACGTTATTTGGAATTGTTTGGGGAATTGCTCTATTTGGGATAATTTTCAAAGCCTTTTGGGTAAAGAAATTTTTATTTTTATCAACGGCTTTATACATCGCAATGGGGTGGTTAATTGTTTTCGCATGGGAACCTTTAATTACAAATCTTGTCTTTAACGGCGTTATTCTCCTCGTTGTTGGTGGGCTGTTATACACAATAGGCAGTATTTTTTATGTGTGGAGAGGATTTCGATTTCATCATGCAGTTTGGCATTTATTCGTTCTAGCTGGCTCAGTCACTCATTTTTTAGCAATCATTTTATATGTTGTCTAAAAAATATTTGAAAAATAATTTGACAGAAACGACCAAGGGTTATTGTCCCTTGTCGTTCTGTAATTCAACATCATCATAAATTCGACTGGCGGTTGCTTTATATTGATGGACATATTTTCCCTGATAAGGCTCTGCCTCTCGGTCAACTTCCGCTAGAACAAGCTGACAAATTCTTCGACCTGCAGTTAATTTTATCGGCAGCCGATTTGCATTGAATAATTCAAGGGTAATTTTCCCCTCAAAACCTGGGTCTACCCAACCAGCATTTTGGATAAACAATCCTAATCGGCCAATCGAACTTCTTCCCTCGACAAACGCCGTCAAATGAGTTGGTAACTTTATCGTCTCTAACGTTGTCGCTAATAAAAATGATTGCGGAGGAATAATAATCGCCTCCCCATCGTTAAGAGAAATCTCCCGATATTGTGCTTCTTCCTCAAGGGACAAACTGCTACAAGCATGTTCGTTTATAGACAAAAAATGATACCCCAATCGAAGGTCTACAGAAGCTGGCTGAATTTGGTTTTCAGTTATTGGATGAATTAGCAGCTCTTCTTTTTTTATCATTTCATTAATCGTACGACCAGATAAAATCACATGATCACTCCCTGTTCTTAATATCCTAATCCCTTATAAAAAAATACATTGAGTATTTTCCCCAGTAAAACAAACGGAAACGAGAAAGACTACTTCATTAAAACGTAACTATTCCTATTTATTATGTAAAACATTAATTATGATATCAAGTTTTTTACTAGATAAAAAGTTGATATGGCATGATAAAGTAAACACAGATTACGAAAAACTATGAAAAAAGAACCTTGAGATGTTATGATTAATTCAAGCACATGATACGGGAATTCTCCAGTGATAAAAGTGGGTGTTAATAAAAATGATTAGTTTAATAGTGGCTTGTTTTATCGGACTTTTACTTATTACCTTCTGTAAGTTAGATAAATTTTCACTTGTAGGGATCATAGGAATGTTATTGTTAACCTTTTCTAATTTAGTTTGGGACAATGAATTTTTAACAGGAGCAATAGGTGTTATCGTCATTCTTCTTTTTCTAATATTAAAGCCATTAAGAGAGAAAAAGAAATATTAATGAAAAATAACATAAGGCATCACGTTTCAATCCTCTACTTGAGGTTAATTCAATTAATTCGATAGAATTGCCCAACTACGGACACAACATAAGTTGTTTCAATCCTCTACTTGAGGTTAATTCAATTAATTCTTCATTTCAACTCCTACGATATCGCCACAGCCAACCGTTTCAATCCTCTACTTGAGGTTAATTCAATTAATTCCGACAATAAATTATAGACTTCCATACGCTTATAATTTGTTTCAATCCTCTACTTGAGGTTAATTCAATTAATTCAGAAGGCGTACCGGTACGGAAATTGAAGGATAGAAGTTTCAATCCTCTACTTGAGGTTAATTCAATTAATTCTTATTAGCTGCACGGTTGAGATAGTCCACTATCTCGTTTCAATCCTCTACTTGAGGTTAATTCAATTAATTAGTAGCACTAGTAGCCGAGGGAATTTCCTCATCAAGTTTCAATCCTCTACTTGAGGTTAATTCAATTAATTCAAGCTGAATCGGAACGAGATTATAGAATTGCTCTAGGTTTCAATCCTCTACTTGAGGTTAATTCAATTAATTCCCACTCAAACCGTTCTCATATCGACCTCCACTTTCTGTTTCAATCCTCTACTTGAGGTTAATTCAATTAATTCAGAGGATATAAAATCGGACGTGATGTAGAGAAAAAGTTTCAATCCTCTACTTGAGGTTAATTCAATTAATTCAGGTGGCCGCAAATGAAGCATAAAGCGATCGAACTGTTTCAATCCTCTACTTGAGGTTAATTCAATTAATTCGATGGTAAAGCCAATGATTTCGCCTTTAATGGTGACATTGTTTCAATCCTCTACTTGAGGTTAATTCAATTAATTCAAAAAAGTCAAATGAGTATAAAAAATATGTAAAGCTGTTTCAATCCTCTACTTGAGGTTAATTCAATTAATTCGTTATGAAAAGAGCTTGGGAAATCGCAAAGGCAGGACGTTTCAATCCTCTACTTGAGGTTAATTCAATTAATTCCTATCAAGTGCCGTTACACCAACACTTGAACGTGGTTTCAATCCTCTACTTGAGGTTAATTCAATTAATTCGGTATAGGGGTATTAAAGTTTTCTTTAATACGGTCATTGTTTCAATCCTCTACTTGAGGTTAATTCAATTAATTCTAATTCAAGCTGTTCCGGTGTTTTGACTTCTTCAATGTTTCAATCCTCTACTTGAGGTTAATTCAATTAATTCATTAAACGACTTTGCCCCGTCTTCCTCTCGGATAATGTTTCAATCCTCTACTTGAGGTTAATTCAATTAATTCTATCTTCCTGTATAAATGTCAACATAAATATGTACAATTTCGCTTGTTTAAGAATGTACAAAATTACTCGCTTTCTATTGTAAAATGATCCTTTAAACGATACGAGTCTCCGATCATTGTGACGACTGTCGCATGGTGTAAAATACGATCTAGAATGGCATTTGCTAGTTTGGGTTCCTGAAAAACTTCATCCCATGCTTTAAAATTCACATTGGTCGTTAAGATGGTACTTCGCTTCTCATATCGCATATCAATCAGCTGGAAAAACAGTTTTGCATCTTCTTGCTCAATCGGTAAATAACCGATTTCGTCAATAATTAGTAGTTTATATTTTGTAAAATGCTTTAAACGGGCTTCCAAGCGATTCTCTAGTCGTGCTCGTCTTAAATTTTGAATTAAATCGTGGCACTTAATGAAATAGGTGCTCGTCCGTTTCTTTGCTGCCGCAATCCCTATCGCGGTCGCCAAGTGGGTCTTGCCTACCCCACTTGGTCCTAAAAACACAATATTCTCATTCTGTTCAATAAAGCGAAGTGTTAAAAAATCTAGAATTTGCTGTTGATTGACTGACGCTTGGAAGGTAAAGTCGAAATCCTTTATTTCCTTCAAATGTGGAAACGCAGCGACTTTCACCATCGATTGAATCATATTTTGTTCCCGTACATCAATTTCATAGTTGGTCAATTTAATTAACGTATCAATGAATGACATCTGGTTCTTTACACCAAAATCAACAACCTCATTTAAATGCACGACCATTTGCTTTAGCTTTAAATACTCCAAATTGCTTAATAGCTGCTGATAATTAGTAGCTGGATTCATGACTTATACACATCTCCAATCGTTGCTAGATTTCTTTTAGCCAATTCATCTATTTCGGGATAGTAAGGGGCCGAAATAACTAGGGTTGCTTTATAATGCGCCTCCTGATAATTTAATTTTGATTTGCCGATTGGATGTTGTGCGATAAGTTTCATGTTATAATAAATCCACAATTGATCATCATACACCTGTAGGCCTACTTTCTTTCCTTGATATTCTGGTGGTACGGAGTACTGGTTTGATTTGTAGGAAATCATGTTCGACGCATTGACTTTTACAAGTGTATGCGTGATGCGATAGGAATCTCTTACATTTTCAGTTGGTAGCTGGAGTAAGTGATTCCTTTCTTTTTTGAATTCAATGATTGGAAGTTTCCCTGTACCTTGGTGAATCTGATGATTCACTCGATTCGCCAGATCCTGTATAAACTGATGCAACTCCTCTAATGTTAATTGACCTTGATAAGCGTGTATTTCATCTATCAGCTTCATGGTTGTTTCTATTTTCCCTTTCGTCCTTGGCCGTCCAGCAATACATGCCCTTACCTTAAAACCAAAGTCTTTTGCGAATTGCTCAAACTTTGCATTCACTTTACCTCTATAATGTTCTGTTCTAGCCTCATCCATGACTGTTTTCATATTATCCGTAAGGATTTCCCTAGGAACACCACCAAAGGTTTCAAAGGCTTCTGTTAAAAAGGAAAACAATGTACTTTGTGACTTCGATACACTTAAATGAAATACGCGGAATCTTGAACTAGAAAGAATGAGTGCAGCCACATTGACTTCAACTTTTTCACCATCTTTCGTCTCAAATAAAATGTTTTCTTTCCAATCTAGTTGCGCTTGTTCACCAGGCGGCGTCTCATAACGAACCGTTCCCTTTGGGGAAGCGATGCGCTGATCCTCTTCAAAATAAGCATTAAATTCTGGTGTACGTGCAATATAGGCTCGAAAAGTGGAAGCCCCACAATCAAGGCCATGATTGTCCTTTAAATACTGCCATAGCACTCGTCGATAATAAAACACCTGTTTGGAGTCTTCTGATAACAAAGCAGCAATTACTTCGTAATATTCATCAATTTTTGACGTTCTCTGTCTCGTTTTCTTAGGTACAAAACCATTTAAATATTTATCAATCGTTCGGCGGTCGACCCCTAACTCCTTTGCCAACTTGCTCTTATTAATTTTCATTTTCATATACTCCATTATTTGTTTAAATTTTGGTAAGTCTGAAAGACTATTAATCTCAATATTAACATCAACATTTAGCGATATATACATAACTAGTCACCTCAAGACTAGTATGTAGAATGGAAGCAAGAATGTACATATTTATCCAAGCGTTTTTGTACATATTTAAGATAGCATTTCTACTTCCTGGAATATACAGGCTTAAAAGACAAGGTTTCAATCCTCTACTTGAGGTTAATTCAATTAATTCCAAGACCTTTTGTGACGTTGGAGCAGATGCAGAATGTTTCAATCCTCTACTTGAGGTTAATTCAATTAATTCATTGATGCAGTTCCTTGCGATGGCTGGTTATAAGACTGTTTCAATCCTCTACTTGAGGTTAATTCAATTAATTCTTAAAAGTTAAAAATAAAAGATAAAATTATTAATGTTTCAATCCTCTACTTGAGGTTAATTCAATTAATTCATCTTTGTCAGGAGTGTTTAAATCAAGGGATATTGTTTCAATCCTCTACTTGAGGTTAATTCAATTAATTCAATATCTGAACCGTGGATAACTGTATCGGAAATTTTGTTTCAATCCTCTACTTGAGGTTAATTCAATTAATTCAGTTATGATCGGAGTCGATGAAAACGGCGAAATAATGTTTCAATCCTCTACTTGAGGTTAATTCAATTAATTCCGCAGGAAAAGTTGACGTATCTCTTACGATAGACTCGTTTCAATCCTCTACTTGAGGTTAATTCAATTAATTCGCTTTTCGGTGGGGAAAGAATAAAGAGACGGTAAAAGTTTCAATCCTCTACTTGAGGTTAATTCAATTAATTCAGGGAAACCTTAACCTTTAGTTTAAAAGGTGCGGAGTTTCAATCCTCTACTTGAGGTTAATTCAATTAATTCGCAATAAAATACGTTACAAAGGAGGAACCGAGTTGGTTTCAATCCTCTACTTGAGGTTAATTCAATTAATTCATAGTTACACGAGACGGGAATAAGTGGACAGACAAGTTTCAATCCTCTACTTGAGGTTAATTCAATTAATTCTCTAAAGCTGGCGGATTATTTGAAGTTACCAAACCAGTTTCAATCCTCTACTTGAGGTTAATTCAATTAATTCGGTACAAGTTTCGGTTTTTCGTGGGCATACCGTAAAGTTTCAATCCTCTACTTGAGGTTAATTCAATTAATTCAAGAGTGGAAAAATGACAAGAACATGAATAAGTTTCGTTTCAATCCTCTACTTGAGGTTAATTCAATTAATTCCATTGAAGCCGATTAACTCTAATGCTTCATCCACTGTTTCAATCCTCTACTTGAGGTTAATTCAATTAATTCAGAAACCTATTTTAAATCTAAGTTTGGGTTGTGCGGTTTCAATCCTCTACTTGAGGTTAATTCAATTAATTCGACAAGTGGAGTTAACGGACATTGCAAGTGCTTTAGTTTCAATCCTCTACTTGAGGTTAATTCAATTAATTCGTAAATGTTTTATTAAGTACGGTTTACATGAAGGGGTTTCAATCCTCTACTTGAGGTTAATTCAATTAATTCGAATTTACAACTCCCATTAAGACTGCGAACGTTTAGTTTCAATCCTCTACTTGAGGTTAATTCAATTAATTCTTAAATGAAGGTGATGAACAAAAGGGGGTGAGTTAGTTTCAATCCTCTACTTGAGGTTAATTCAATTAATTCCATTTATCAAATTACTTTCAATTTCAACCGTATTATTAGTTTCAATCCTCTACTTGAGGTTAATTCAATTAATTCCGCAGCCATCTGAATGCTTGGGAGATTAGGGGAGAAAAGTCGTTTTCCGATGACCTTGATGTTTTTATCGCTCCCCTAATGAGTTAAACGAGTTGACAGCAGCATATTCCTTATTTATCAATGCTTTAACGCTTCCGAGCACCTCCAGTGGATTTTCCGACGCATGTGGTGGTCGCATAAATTTTCCCCATACCCCATGTCGTTTTTGTTCCCACTCCCATTACTTGCATACATGTTAATAGCATGGAAAGGAACCTTTTTTCTTCTCTCGTTAAATTATTAATGTTCCAAATTATTTTCCCTACAAAACCATTTACTGTGAATCTACCATAGGAAATGGGTTTAGATTTAATATTAATATCAATCATAACTAATTTATCTATTATTGGCAATAAATCATCCCATATTAATTGTTCAGTAGTTTCCTCACTTTGATTATAGGTTTTTAAGGCGCTTGAAAATATTCTTTTTGGTTCAGGTAAAATATAATATTTTCCTGAATGTGTGAATGCAGTTGGCGTTTGAAACTCTATTTTTAAATTTTTCACGTCATCTAATAGCTGCATTGACTCTGATAATAATCTCTTTTTTACATGAATTTCGTTAATTTTAAATGTTTCTGTTTCCACATTGATCATTGGGTTATCTAAAAAAGAGGTTTGAAGACAAGTAATGACCTCTCTATCAGTACTACAAATTTTAATACTACTTCTACTACCAACAAAAATTGCAAATGATGTTTTTTCTTTTGAATCATGCAATTGTTTAGATAAAATAGGATTTACTCCTTTAATCATCTTTAATAGAAATGCGTGTAATTGCCTTGTAAACGGCCCTGGAAAATTGACTTTTTTCCTTAAATGGGTATCTAGTGTCATAACATACATCATTGTTCATTCCTTCTTAATTAAATAATTGCATTATTCTCCTCTTCTAACTGGTATCTTAATGTTCCAGCATAGTATACCCTCTTTGTACATGATTGACAAAGTGGGTATACACAAAGAGAATCTTCTTTAGTTATTATTGAATTTAATGCAAACTCTAACTCTATCCACTTCACATTATCAATTTCTAACTCAAAAACGGAATATTGAACCCATTGACCGTAGTCTTTTAGTAGTTTAAATATTTTGTTTCTTCGCTTATCATTACCGATATCATATGTAACAATCCTTTTCATTATAATAGTCTCCTAATATTATTTTACTAGAAATGGATGATACTCTTCTAATTCTCCCCTTATCGTTTTAGCAAGAAGTAAAGCTTGTGTATGAAAGATCTCTCTATAGGTCATTTTTTTCTTCATTAATTGGTGAGTAACTTCCGTTAATCTCCGCTTTTCAATTTCTTGTAAAAAACGTTTTATAGTGCTTGTTTTCATACGTATTGATCCATGCTCATGAAAAAAGTCCTCTTTCCTAATAATTGGTTGATTCACCAAACGTAATACAAGATTGTCGACAAAAACCGAACGAAATTCTTCCATCAAGTCTAATGAAAGAGATTCTCGACCATATCTTTCTCTATGCAAGAAACCTATATAAGGGTCAAGTCCAACTGCACTTAATGCACTTGTCATTTCTGCACGTAAAATACCATAGCCATAATTTAAAAGTACATTCACCTCATCCTTAGCAGGACGTTTAGAACGACCATTAAATCGAATAGTAGCACGATTCTTTACTAAAAGCGGGAACACAAAAAAATAATTTTTCGCCGCTAAACCTTCAAGTCCACGTGCTTCATCTATAGTGGATGAAGATTCTATCTTTTTAATAACAACTTTTAACAAATCAATCACTTTTTTAACTTGATCATACTTATTATTACGATAATATCTTTGTAGGCTTGTACGTGTATTGATCACTTTAGCCATAATAATATTTTTAGCAATTTTAAATGTTCGTTCCGTGTCAAGATGTGCTTTTACCTGTGCAATTCTTAATGTTACATTTTTATTTTCTGGACCTACTACTCGACAAAGAAATCTTGACCCTTTAAAATAGACAAGTGTAATCTCTTTTTCAATTAGTAATTCAATAGCATCTGTCGTAAGAGTTGAGGAATCATGAACATATATACGTTTATAATCATTTACACGAATGTCACGGATTAATTTTTTCTCCTTAAAGATCTTAAGCCTTTCTGATTCTTTACGAATAAAACACTACGGTTCTGTTATATATAACGTTCCCAATCGATCTCACCTTTCAGCTTTTCTGTCTCAAACGGCATACAATAGTCAAACAAACTACAGAAGGAACATCGTCTCGGATCATTAATCCCCTTTGGAGGCTTTTCTTGTTTATCTAAATCCCTAATCTTTTTAATGACTGTTATCGTCTCTTGTCGTAATTGTTCATTAAACTCAACCTCCCGCCGTTTATTTGATCCGTAAAAATATAAGTACCCTTTTTTAATTGTGTTTTTAGTATATTCCTCCAAAGCAATTGCTTGAGCACAAAGTTGAAGCAAGTTATTTTTCCAATCTCCATCCTTTCCTCGTTTGTACTCAACAGGATATACTTTACCATCCCTTTCCTCTACTACATCACATCTAACTGAAAGTTGGTATTTTTCAGAGAATAGATATAAAGAACGAGTTAATAGACGATTATCCCTACTTTCAATTCCTTCTTTATCAACATGTTGATGTAATAATGAACCATGTTTTGTATACACATTGTCAAAAAAGACATGATCAACATACTCATAATAACAGCGCCTAGGGCAAAATGCATATGCAGTGATAGCACTTGCTTGAACTTCCATCTTATATAATCCCCTTCTTTAAATAACGTCGCTTCGAATACGCTCGCAAACACTCCATAGCTTAAAAGCATCAATGTTAAATGATACAGACATTTTCCTGTTGCGATATCTTGCTTGATAGATTCTGAACATTGGTGGAAGCTTATATCGTCTTTGTAATTGATAAGGTTCCTCTGAAGATACATATATAATCCACGATTTTTTTTTAGCCTTCCATTGCCGATTAAGTCGTTGAAGTTGTAAATTTAAACTAGGATCCTCGCTTGCTAATTGCATATTTGCAGTTCGTGTTACTTCCCCATCAATGTGTGAGCGAATTCGAAAACTTAAATCCCAGTAAAAAGAAACTCGATCAGCTCGGTCCCGTCGTTTTGTAAGAACAGCGTAACCAAGGGCAGGATAACGCTTCATCTGGTTTTCATATTGCATTAATTTCGATTGGTCATATTTTTTCAATCGTTCCAACAATTCTTCTTTTGTTACAAAGTAAAAATGATAGTTTCTAAAAATATAAGAATAATCATATTTTTTAAGTGGAAAATGATCAGTATTTTCTTCCCAAAACCACAAATCGGGATAGAAAGTTTCTTCACGATCTAGTTCTTTAAACTCTAAACTCTCTAACATATTTTGTCCTCGAAATGAAAGAAGGGGTTCGATCAGTTTATCATTTCGCCAAGTCCGATACCGTTGTCGTTGTTCTTCATAGGCAATATGATACATATTCTCAATTAGTTTCTTCATTTTTGTTTGATAATCTAGCTTTTCGCTTTCATCAAGAAACTGACTCGCATAAAAATATTCGGAATGAAGAAGCATCATGCCACCTGTTTTTTCAATAAAATTACTAAAATTTTCTGTCTTATCATACCCGCTAATCACTAAAGATTTTAATGTGCTGCGATCTAAATCTTGATCGGCTCGATTATTTATAAACTCTTCGACATATTCTGGAACAAAAGCAATTGCATATAATAAAGGATTAGGTTTTTTACGTTTCCCCCGGCCAATCCTACCTAGTCTTTGCATAAAACTTCCTGGGTTACGCGCTTCAAAAATAATATAATCTTTATGAATATCATCTTTAAAATCTACTCCAACTTCTATCGTTGCCGTCGCTACTGTAATTTGTTTTCCCAGAGCAGCCCTGCTTTTTCCTTGTTCACGTTCCGATAACCCATGTACTTCTCCTACATCATATCCTTTACTCTTAAGAAAGCGAGCTACTTCCTCTGCTTCATAAATAGAATCAAATACAATTAACCCTTTTGCATCAGGAAAATGGACTAAATAATTATGTTCAAATGTTTCCCAATAATCTTTAAGCTTTTCACTTGTATTCCATTGTGCGAGCGAGGTTCCAATTAGTTGTAACCGAAGTGGTTCAAGAAAAATTCTTTCAGCTATCTTTGTATCTTTCTGTTCGCTTTCCCATTTGTCAATCTCATCTTTAACTTTCCAAATTTCCAGCCCAGCATTACTAATTAATTGCTCAAAATATTCATTCGGTGTTGCAGAAGAAAACACAAACACATATGACATTTCTTTATAAAAAGACGTAAGCAATGCAATCCATTGAGCAATTAAATTCATTTCAGTTATGCTATATAAATGAAACTCATCGAAAATTTGCAGACGGTAATTAACTGCAAGTTGATGAAATAACTCATGTTTATCTCCACGCAATAATTTAGGTGCGAATAAACGTTCTTGGGCAATTAAGGTTAAATAATCTGGATTTGTTAAAATAGCTTTTGAAAAACGTCCACTTAGTCTTTTCAATTGCTGTAATCTTGTTTCACACTGTTCTTTTATTAAATTTAGTTCCTCACTCGTCCAAACAACAAATTCTTCAAATGAATCTTTCGGCAAATTTTCCTCCAAACTTAAAAATTGATCCTTTACAAGTTCATTTACTGGATAAACCCCAATCGCCTTAACATCCTTTTGTTCAGCTAAGTAACTATAGTTTGCAAGTGTTTTACCAGCTCCTGTCATTGCTTCATTCCAAATGACAACATTTTTCTTCTCCGCAAACGCTTTTCTAATTAATTCAAGTTGCACGTACTGGTGTGCATACGGATTTATTTCATTCATAAAAGGTTTATCATATGTAAACGCTCGCTCTGCCCGTAGGTGATACATGCTTTATCATCCTCCTTTTAATTAAAGAGCCGGCAAAAATCACCGGCTCTCTTTAATGATAAAAATAACAGCTCTCTGGACAAAAGTAAGAGAAGTGATCAAGTTCTACTACATATCCATCGATAGCTTTCTCCCATTCAGCCCCTTTAAGTAATCTTGAAGGTAGCATATTATAAAATGAAATAAAGTAGTTTGGTAATGAAACTAAGTCATTGACATTTAAAAGCATGTCTGAGGCTTTCCGATTAGCCGATTGAATACTTAGCTCAGAAACTGAGACTTTACATAACGACATCCATTTTCCTAGACGTATATATGTTGGAAATTCCAATGGGCTAGAACTGAGCACTATCGTCGTAAATAGAGATCCTGGCCCGATTGCCTTAATAAACCCCCAATTGGGAATCCCCATACTTTGTCCCCGAACAGACAAATATCCCTCATCTGTAGTGTTGTACTGGATTAAACGTCTCATTCCTTTTTGTTGCCAAGCAGGATATACATATATTCCTTTTTCATTTAACAAATCGAGTTGTTCTTCATACTTCGGTAATTGTTCTTTAAAATAGTAAGGAGCAGTTGTGAAACCAAGTGCATAAGTTAAAGCATAATTATGAACAAGCGGGAATGTCTCTGCTACTTTACCCTTTTCTGCACTAGCAAAAAAGACATAATCTTCTGTATAAATATTTAATAAATATGCATATTTCTTTTCTATGATCTTCTTTTCAGAGAAGCGTCGTGATCGCTTTTGAGCTGCTTCAGCCACTCTTGTACCCCCTTATTGTCTTTAAGAAATGCACGTAACTCGGACAATATTTCAGATAGTTCCTCGCCGTCTATAATTGTTACTGGCGCAAATACTTGCTCACTAGCTTGTTTTATAGACTGAACGGTTAAATTTAGTAGAGTATCTCTTTCAAGAGGAAGTTCAGTGACGTCTTCACCATATTTATCTACTAATTTATCAAAAACGGATTGAGTAATTGACAAATTTGAGGTAACCTCCGTATTACTTAAGACGATAGCTACTAAATGATTATGAACGAAGCCTTGACGATTCGCCTCTGCTCCGTAACGTGTCGTCGTTAATATATTATTCAAAATGTATATTAACTCTGCATATGTTACATCAACTGCAGTCTCAATCGTCGGGAAAAATACTTGGGGACGAACATGCTCCCTTTCGGCAAAGGCACTTCCTGATACACCACCCTTTGTTGTATCTTCTATCGCATTTAATGTAATTGTCCGTTGGATTTGTTCATAGTTGCGAATAGAAAAAGCAGAATCTGTGAGTATACGGGATCGCTGTGAGCCTTCTCCACTTGTAGCTGCAAAACCATATAATAAACAGTCAGGACATTTACCACACATCCCCTTCATATATTCACATTTTTCTTCAGCTAATCCATATTGACGATTAAAAGCTCGTCCTGTTCGTCTTTCTGGAGCTACCTGTTTTCGTTTCTGTAGCACAACCCTTGACATTAATTCACTTGATTTTTTCCCAGCTCTCACTGCTTCTACATCAAGGGTTTGTCCTTCTGTCGTTAAAACTGCGGTTGAGGCTAATTCCCGAAGAACAACAAAGCCTATTTTTCGGTTTAACGGAGCAAGCGGAACTTCACTAACAACATATTCATTAATTTTAGGTAAAAACTTTAACTCATTTATTTTCATTCATTACACACTCCTCATTCTGTTTGTTTTTCCAATAATTTTGTACAAGCTCATGCATTACAAAATAAATCCCATCAGCTAATTGGTTTACACGTTGATTTAATTTAAATAAATTACCTTTACATTCTTTTTGATAGAAGTCAATATAAATAGCCTCAACAAGTTTTTTAACATCTTCGTTAGAGAATTTCATTATTCTTCCTTGTTTTTGATCTTTTTTTAGTCGCTCAAGACGTTTAATGACTGTACCACATATTTCATCAAACTCAGCCCCGTTCTTAATACTTTTAATGACAGTTCGAAATAAATTCTCATAACGATGGGCTCGTCCATCAGATTTGGAATTAGGGATATAAAGCTTAAAAGACGCTTCAGCAATAGCTTGAGCTAAATTCATCCACTTTTTCTCTCCTTTCTCATTTGACCACCAAATAACAGCTTTTCTTAATAATTCAGGGATTTTATGTCTCTCACTTAATGCTCGTTTTACCACATGAGCTCCTGGTAAAGGGTGGATTTGCACTAATCGTAATAAACTAGATATGTCTTTATCTGTCATAAACTTTCCTCTTACAGTCGGATGTAAGTGTTGGTTCATTTCCCATAAGGATGCGATTGTTTGAACCGCATCTCGTATGTATTTAACAGGTATTCCTTCTCCAAGTGCAGAAGGCTTAGTATGAAATTGCTGCTGAACTTTTAACGGTGGAGAATCTAGATGGACAGCATAAACAAGTTCATCAATGTTAGACATTGTGAAAAATGGTCGCGCTGTTACATATATGCGAAAACCGTATAGTACATTAAGGGAACAAGCTAAAGTTGCTGCTTTCATCCAAACTTCTTCTTTCGTCCGCAATTCACTAGAACTATAACAGTCGTAAGTCACCATTATATAATTGGAAAGTTCACTCATTTTCACTAAATCTCCAGTGGAATATAACCGTCCATTTTCTTCTAGTTGCTCATTTAATAATCTCTCTCTATCATTAAAGTGATCTAATAAATACTCACGTACTGTTTCATCGTCCCAGCTCGGTTGTAAAAAAACGCTTTGCCACGTTTCTTGATCTTTACCAAGTGAACGAACATTTATATAACAATGATCATGTCGTATATTTTCCTCTAATTCTAAAAAGCGATCAGAAGTCAACTGATATGTGGGAAATACATATAAGTAAAGCCTTTTTGAATAACTTCTTTCTCCTGGTTGTTCAAATGCGAACACTTTTCTTAAAATAAACTCCAGCTGACAGACTGGGCACCAATGTAATGCACTAACATTTTTAATTTTAGGCAACAGTCTGTTCGAAAACACTTGGATATCATCATCAATAATTGCAGCTTTCGCCTTAGGTTCTGCTTTAGGTATAATGTCTCTATTGCAAATATTACAAATCCTCTTTTGACTTCCTGTACGTTTTTTCAATAGCTCCTTTTTGTTCAGTAATGCAAATGAGCGTTGTTTATCACTACTAAATACAAGCTGTTCGTTGATATATTTTTTTAAATCATCTGAAATTTTTAATTTTTCTTCTACAAAACTATTCACTTTTTCACGGCTAATTAATTGGGCTAATCTATCTTTTAAACGAATTATTGTAAATTCATATAAATCAAACAGAGGTAATTCTCTTGCTGATCTATCATTCACTTTTACCGATATTAAATAGTAATAGGATAACCAAATCGTATCATCAAACCGACGGCTGATTGATATGTTTTGAATGTTTGAATAAATATCGTTTGCTGCCTGACAATTCAAGGCATCAGCTAAAATGAAGTACGCTTCCTTATGGTTTTTATCGTCAAGTTGTCGAATGACATTTAATAACACCTTAAACAGTCTGGCGTGATAAAACCATTTTTCACGAAAGTCTGATGTTAATTCGGGAATTTCCCCGAGCATTTTCTTGAAAAGTTCATCGACTGTCTGACAATTGTATTTTTTTAATTGCGATAAGCTGAATTTATCTTCAGGAAATTTCTTAACTGAATTAGATGGCTTTACAAATAATTTATTTAACGTTTTTAATAATCGATCTGTAGATGACAAAATCAGATAGCCGTATGTTTGAAGCTGCAATGTTGATCGATCAAGCAATACCTCTTCATTTATATTCTGTTGTTCAGCTAATTCTTTATAAAAAACAGACACCAACTCATTAATCCATAATTCTTTGTTAGGAATTGTTTTTTCAGCTTCTTGATTTATTTTAATATACAGGGTTCCATCTGAAAAAAAGAGCCATGGATAGTACCCGGATTCTTTCATTAACTGAGTTACTGTTTGATGCAAGCGATTTGTTAATAATCCTCTTGTTTCCTCAATATAATGATATTCAAGACAGAGCTTTCGTTGTAATGAAGGAGGAAACAACTCCATTAGTGACTGACGTAATGAGGATAATCCTTTACCTTCTAGAAACTCCCGAATTGATATTATTGAAGCAGCCCGATCCATCATTTTAACCAGAGAGCGTATGTAATTCCAATCAATCCCAGGTGGTAATACTGAAAAATCACCATACTTCCCTGAAAAACGTGACACACCGGCGAGACGTAAAAATGCAGAAGGAATTTTTAGTTTTTTTTGCTGTAATTGTTCTCGCCAATGGTCAAATTCGTCTAGTGATTGCGCATAGACACTTCCTCCTTTTGATTCTTCCACTTTATGAATATCATGGAGAACATAAGCCAGACAAGCATATTCAATGTGGTCTTGTTCAACTGGTACTTGAGATATATCCAAAAAGCTAATAAAACTTTTTAAAGCAAAGATACCACTCTCAATATGTTCCCTCATAAGCTGATCAACGAGATGGCTTTTTGCTTCTGGATAATCATGTTCTTTTGCGACTCTTTCACTTAATTCACTATGGCGAAACTGAAAGAGCAATTGATTTAAAAAAGAAAATTTGTCGTTCATCGCATTGATGACACCTTCCTTTCAGTAATAATTTGGATTCCACACCTTAATATTATTACGTTTCCAAATAGTGGTCAACCGTTTTAATAAAAAAATATTTGCATTCTATGTTAGCAATTATTATCTTTTATTTTGTTTTAAACACTTTAAAAATGAATTAAAAGTTAATTAACATATATATCCGAATATTCAGTTAATAATTGCAATATTTTTATTTATCTACCACTTATACTTATTACAAAATCATTTCCTTTTGCTAAAAACTATTCTATAGGAATTAGTTGAACAGTTGCTTGAGTTTCCATAATATCTCCATTGGAAGTAAAGAAAACATATTCTTTTTCTGAATATCTTCCGGATCCTAAAATAGTATTAACAGTTGCTATACCTGAGCTTCCATTGAACACTTGAAAGTTGCTCCCTTCACCAACAGGAACCGCTTTATATCGCCCTTCTGGAAAATCCTTTCCAACAATGTATTGACCGGCACTAAATGTTCTAGGCTCTTCTTCCTTAGCTGTCACACCGCTTGTTAATTTCTCAAGTTCAGACTGTTTCTCTTTTATATTTGCGTCTAAGTTTTCAATTTGACCTTGCTTTTCACTCAATTCTTTTGATAGCTTGTTAATTTGATCGGCAATTTGATCCTTACTATTAATTGCAGCAATAGCCTCTTTCGCTTCAGATTTTTTACTCGTCAATTCAGCATTTATATTCTCAAGTTTATCTTGTGAATCCATTAACTTTTCCTCTACATTTGAAATTTCAGATTGGATTTCATTATATTTTAGCTTTTCCTCTTTTAATTGCACGCTTGCTGTGCTATTGCCAAGACCGTAAGACATCATTAAAATAATCACAACTCCGATAATCTTCCACATCTTCCTCGATTTAATTATCTTTCCCATCTTGTCCTCCTAATTGATCGAAAGAAAATAATGTACTACTTTCAAATTAACTCGTTCAATTTTTCGATCTTACAATTTAGTCTTAAATTTTCGATTGACATGTTCACAAACCTTAACATATACTAATATAATGCATAATTAATTTTTACAAATGATCTCTTACTATAATCCATCATCCTTTCAACAGTAAAATATGACCTCATCTACTACCTTAGTATAATTCTTACACGAAACCAATCGTGTATAAACAAAAAATATTGCAATCTATAATTGCAATATTTTTAACTTAATATCTTTTTAACATGTTTTTTATTTCTTTTTGAATCGCTTCCTTTAACCAAATTGGTTTGATTACTTGTACTGCACTTCCCCAACCTAGTATCCATTTTGTTATTTCTTGTTCACTCGTAATACTATCAAAAAAAAGTCGCCCAACTTCGGCGCCTTCGTTATCTATAAATGTTTGCTTTTCTGTCCATTGTCTTTCCTTTATTCTATTCCACACTTTTTTGTCAAATACAGCTAATTCTAGAGTAAATGGTTCCTTTTGAGGTCCTTCCGCTTCCCACATGGCATGAAGATATTTTTTTGACAAAGCACTTTTTTTTGAAGAATTTATTGGTGATTCGTACTCCTGTTCCTTCCACTTTGATAAACGATCAAAACGAAAATGCCTTAATTCCTTCTTCTTGGCTGGAATACGCCTATTTCCATTTGAGATCAGTTCATACTCTTCTGCAAGCAAGTAAAATGCTCCTTTTGCAAAATAAATCCCAAAAGGATCTAGATAACGAGTATACACACCTTTATTAACAGAAATAAAATTGCCTTTAGAAATAGCCTTTAACACTAATGTTACTTGTTCATAAAAAGAGTTACGATTAATTGGATAGGCATAATTAGAAATATGTATATGTGCCATATAATTATGGAATCTTTCTTGATCAAGTTCATTCATACTTTTTTCAGTAAAACGGATTAATTTCTTATAAACAGCATCACCAGATTTATCATTTGCAAAATACTCCATTTGTTTAAGGGCCAATATTAGATACATTTGTAAGTCTTCTTTAATCGGTGCTATGTTTTCTTGAAAATAAACGTAAACTTTTCCCCAATGAATTTCAAAATACTGACGTTCCTTACAAATTAAATTGTCAAGCATCATTAAATCTCGGCGAATCGTATCTATCGAAACTTGATGTGTTTTTGCTAGTTTAACTAGACTAACCTCACTTGTACTCTCTAGTAGAGTTGTTAATAATTCGAATAGCCGATCCCTTCTATTAATCGTTCGAGAAACAGGATTGGTCATTGTCCCACCTACTTTACTTTTTCAATAATTGAAAAGGATGAGTAAAAATCCTCATTATCATTCTACAAAAAACGTCCTCACTTTAACAGTTATTAAACAAAATGTTATATTCATGAATCTTCAAACCGCTCATGCATTCCGCCTCAAAAAATACTAAAAGAAGCTAGTCTCCATATCGGTTCTAGCTTCTTTTAAAGTGTTATTTTGAGACAGGAACCTGGGTAGAATGAACTCCGTTAACAAAATAAGTGAGCGCGAGGAGTTCGATCTCTTGTAAATCCCGGCCTAATTGTATTGAAAGTGTGGTGATCATTTCTTCCTTGTCGCCTTTCGTGGCTACTGTTAAGTTTGCAAGATGCCTCAATAAATTAGCGTAATGTAAAAATTCTTCTTTAGATAGCGGGAATTGATGGGACATTACATACGTATCGGCGTCATAATTTTCTAGTTTATCGAGAAGCGCCTCTATCCGATCAACAGTATAATTCCATTTCTCGCTATACATGTCGGGATATAAGCAATCCCCTAAAAACAGTACTTTTTCTTCCTTTACAAAAACGACAGAAGAATCATGGGAATGGTCTCCGCCAACGTGTTCGATTATACAAGTGATTTCCCCTAAGTCGACTTCCAATGCTTTTTTAAAAGTAATATTTGGAGGGATAATCGTGATATTCCGATTGTCTCCGTATTCCTTTTTGATCATTTCTGCACAGAAAGAACTTTCAGTGCCTTCTGCTACGCGTTGATCTAACTCCTCATTAGACCACTTGAGCGGAATCAGCCTTTCTAGTGCATTCTTTGTTTCCTCGTGAGCAATTGCGGGAATATTTAGTTGCTTTGCCCCAAATGAATGATCCCAATGCCAATGTGTAAGCACAAGCATATGGATGTTAGCCACGTGCTCTTTTGCTAATTCTTTTAAAAAGCCCTCAGCATGTTGAGGTGAATTTCCTGCATCTACAATTAACGTTTGATGCTTTCCACATATAGCAGCAACAATTGGTCGATCCGTTTCCGCTTCTGGATCCTTATAAAAAAAATGCTCTTTCAAACGCCTTAATTCTTTTTTCATCTATAACCCTTCTTTCTCAGTTTTCGTTTTTAACAGATTCAACTAATTTTGTTAAAGTAGTTAATACATGCTGTAAATCTTTTAACTCAACTTTTGAATAGTATTTTTTCACTAACTGCTCATCAATTACGTATAATAATTCGGCATATTTACGCCCTCGTTCTCCGAGAGTGATCAACAATTCTCTTCGATTTTTTATATTCGCCTGCCGTTTAATCATTTTTTCACTTTCTAATTTTGTGAGTACTTGGCTAACAGCACTTTTTTACACATTTAAGTGTGAAGCGATATCGTTAGCGATAACTGGGTTATTGCGAATAATATAAAACATGATTAATTCTTGTTGTGGTGTTAACTTGAAGTTTTGCAGACGTTCTAATACAGTCACTTCTTCGATCACTAACATTTTAAATTCTTCATACACTTGATTTATTTTATCAATCACTTGAAGGTATTCATTCATGAAGATCCCCCCTTTTTCTATAAGTTTAGTTTAGTTAACTTAACTATATATCGTCCCTCCTTCGCTGTCAAGTGTTGGAGGATTGTATCGCCTTATTTAATCCCTGTATGCATAAAACTTTCAACAAATTGTTTTTGAAAGATGAAGAAAGCAAGTAATAACGGAAAAATAACAAAAAGCGTTGCTGCACTTACTTCTCCCCATTGAGCACCCGTTTCAAACGACTTTGCAAAGATCGACAAGCCCACTGTAAGCGGCCGATTTTCAACTGAATTTGTCACGACGAGCGGCCAAAGAAAATTACTCCATTGATGGCTGACAGATTTTAAACCAAAGGCGATATAAGTCGGTTTAGCCAGAGGAACATAGACGTGCCAAATAATTTGTAAAAGGTTACAACCGTCCATTCTGGCCGCTTCTTCAAGCTCATACGGAATACTTTTAAAAATTTGCCTTAATAGAAAAATCCCAAATGCTGACGCAAAATAAGGAAGCATCATACCTAGCTTTGAATCTACTAAATGCAAATCCGATAGAATACCATAATTCGGAAAAATCAATAAATCAACTGGGATCATAATTTGCACAAGAAATAGTATAAATATAGCATTTTTCCCCTTAAAGGATAGTCTAGCAAAGGCATAAGCCGCTAATGTTGCTGTCATTAATTGAACAACTAAAACAACAGTGACAATGATGAATGTATTTAAATAATATTGAAGAAAAGGAGCACTATTCCATGCACTAATGAAATTATTAAGTGAAAAAGAAAAGGAAAACAGCTCTAACGCTTGATCCCCTGGCTTAAACGCTGTGATAACAAGCCAAAAAAGCGGAAATGCCCAAAGGATCGCAAGCACATATGTTGATATATTTAATAACCGATTCATTTTTACACTTCTCCTAATTGTAGTGAATTTTTTTATTGACCGTGAAAAATTGGACCGCTGCGATTACCAACATAACAACGAGCATAACAATTGTTAGCGTTGACGCCATTCCATAGTCTAAAAACTTAAAAGCATTTTCGTAAATATAATAGAATAAGAGATTGCTTGCATTATCTGGTCCGCCTTGTGTCATGACGACTAAATGATCTACAAGCTTAAATGCATTTGTTGTCGCAATGATAAAAATAAATAACGTCGTTGGCATTAAGAGTGGAAAAGTTACTTTCCAAAATTGCTGCCACTTAGAGGCACCGTCAATAATAGAAGCTTCATATAATTCTTTTGAAATATTTTGCAATCCAGCTAAATAAAACACCATAAAAAAACCTGCTTCCTTCCAGACGACCATAAAAATCATTGCCGGAAGAACTGTTTCTGTATGTCCCAATACATTGATGCTTCCAGCACCAAACAAAGAAAGAATTTGATTGAGCATGCCGTATTCAGGAGTATAAATAAATAACCAGATGTTTGCTGCAGCAATCATTGGAATGACTACGGGATAAAATAATAATGTTTTCACAAGCCCGCTTCCTTTTAGTGCTCGATTTACTAAAAGAGCCATTGCTAATCCGAGTGCCATACTAAGCGGTACTGTCCCCGCAGCAAACAGAATATTATTTTTCAAAGCCTTCCAAAATACCTTATCTTCCATCATACGCGAAAAATTATCCAATCCAACGAAGTATGGCTCAGGTGTAGTTAAATCTGCTTGAAACAAGCTTAAGTAAATCGTTTTTAAAATTGGATAAAATGTAAATATGATGATAAAAATAAGGGATGGAAGGAGAAGAAGCCAAGGGGTTATTTGATAATTCGGCTTCATTCCTCTCATGCGAACCACCCTTTTTTTTTTATTTGTTAAATGGAGCTAAAATCTGTTCAGCTTCT
Organism: Bacillus aquiflavi; assembly: GCF_019915265.1. Classification (NCBI taxonomy): domain Bacteria; kingdom Bacillati; phylum Bacillota; class Bacilli; order Caryophanales; family Bacillaceae; genus Bacillus; species Bacillus aquiflavi. The sequence continues at coordinate 3,668,118 of NZ_CP082780.1, read as the reverse complement.
TTCTGGGCTTTCTTTAAAGCCTCTTCTGGTTCTTCCTGTCCAGTTACGACTGCTTGAATTGCATCATTAATTGCTTTATACACCTTTCCATTATTATGGGTTGATAACTCAGCAGAAGCATGCTCAAGCTGGTCTCTTGCTACTGTCGCTTGTGGGAAAGAGTTTGTATACTCCTTCATTAAATCCGTTTCATAAGCGGATTTTCTCGTTGCTACATAACCAGTATCTATACTCCATTGTGCTGCCCGCTCTGACTCCGTTGCCCACCGAATAAATTTCCATGCTGCTGCTTGCTTTTCTTCAGAAATTCCTTTAAACACATAGAAGTTTCCTCCACCGGTTGGACTTCCAAATTGCTTATTTGCCGGCATAAACGCTACTCCAAAGTTAAATTTGGCATTTTCTTTAATATTCGTTAAATTTCCTGTTGTATGGTAAAGCATAGCTGTTTTTCCTTCGATAAAATCAGAAGGAGCTGTTGCCCAGTCGATCACTCCTTCAGGCATCACTTTATGATTTTTCGCTAAATCTACCCAGTATTGAAGAGCCTCTACATTTTCTTTCGTATTAAAATATACTTTTGTTCCATCATCGTTCATTAAATTTTTTCCATTTTGTAAGGCGAAGGCTTGAAACATCCAGTACGGAAAGCCTGATGTAGGAATTTCAACTCCCCATTGACTTCCTGGTTTGTTTAACTTTGTTGCATATTCAGCTAACTCATCCCAATTTGTTGGCGGCTTTTCTGGATCAAGCCCTGCTTCTTTAAATGCATCTTTATTGTAATAAAGAACAATTGTGCTTCTTTGAAAAGGAATTGACCATGTATTTCCCTCAGTTTCTGAATTTTCCATAAATGCTGGATAAAAACCGGCTAACATTTCTCCCGCTTTATCTTTTTTTTTTCAACTCATCCATCGGTATAATTGCATCCATATCGATTAACGTATAAAGATCAGTTGAAAGCAGTACAGCCAAGTCTGGTGAATCTTTTCCTTGAATAGCTGTTTGTACTTTTGTCATCGTTTCCTCATATGTTCCTGTATATACAGGCTTTACGATAATATTGGGGTGTTCTTTGTTAAAATCATCAGCCAACTTTTCAATCAGTTTCGTTACAGGTCCACCAACAGCAACTGGGAAATACCACGTTAGCTCAATCGGTTTTCCATCGCCTTCATTTGTAGCAGTTTCTTTGCTAGAACAACCAGCCATCATTGAAATACCTAGAATAATGGTTATCAACATAAGTGCAGCTTTTTTCATTTTCCTTCCTCCTCATTTTTTGACCAGTACTCAGGACAGCTTAACGATACTGCCGAGGCTCCCCCGGCAAAAGCAGCTGAGATTTCTTCAAATGTCCGAATTAATCCCCCGGCAATCACTGGCTGCGAAAGATTTTCTGTTAATCTCTTAATCATTTTCGGCATTAAGCCGGGCATTACTTCTACTGCATGTGGTTTACTAGAACGAATATGGGCAATCCCATTATGAAATGCTGCTGTATCAATAAGGAAAATACGCTGAATTGTTAATAGCTCATGCTTTTTTGCCTCTTGAACAATGTAACCTTTCGTTGAAATAATTCCATTTGGCTTTAAGATTTCCGCAACATATTTCACCCCCTTCGAATCTGTTTGCAATCCTTGCATAAAATCGATATGTAAAAATACTTTCTTTCCTTTCCCTTGCAATTTTTGAACTTGATCTTTTGAAGATAGTAAATCACCGCTCATTAAAAATACAGTATCGACTTCGTTATTTTTCAGTACTCGTTCAAGGGCAATTTCGTCATGAACAGAAGCGATTATTTCCTTTTTTTGAATCATCGTCTTTTCTCCTCCCCTTATATCGCTTGCAACAGAGCTGTTAAAGATGAAAATTCGTAAGTTGAATTTGCAGCGATTTTTTTATCATCATATTTAGTCACACCCGTTTTTAACAGAACTGTATCCATTCCGAGGGCATGCCCCATTGCAAGATCGGATATTGGAGAATCACCGATAAACAGACAGTGACTACTTTTACTTTCACATTTTTCCTTTACGACATATTGCAGCCATACAGAGGGCTTTCCTACAGATATTGGTTTTATACAAGAGCAAGCTTCAAAGACAGCACTAATTGCACCTGTGTCAGGAATACGTCCATTTTCAATCGGACAGTACAAGTCACCATTCAAAAGTACGATCTTTGCCCCCTTATCAATCATCCGTAAACCAATTGTTAAATCGTTATATGTCAATTCATTATGCATCCCTAGCAGAACGTGACTGCAAGAAGAAATTTGCTCATGAGCCCCGCAAATATCCCATCCAGATGCAGCAATTTCCTGACGAACATATTGATCAATTAATCCAAGAATCGTGCGCACACTTTTTTCCTTACAAAGAAAAGCTTGTAATCCTTGAATTGGAGTGATCACCTCTTTTTCTTTTACATCAATTCCCACTTGATGAAGTCGCTTTGCCACCGCAGCATTTGTAGCTACTGGAGTATTTGTGACAAATAAAATCTTTTTCTCGTTAGTTCTTAATAATTGGAGCAGCTGAATTGCCCCTGGTAACGCCTCACTTCCTTGAAGAAGTGTTCCATCAATATCAAAAATATACGTCTCATAACTAAGCACTTCTTTTCCTCCATTGCTTTAGAAATGAAAAGAACCCTAAAAAAATCGTGCGCATTGAAGCTAGCTAAGGCTTACTTTCCTTTGCTAGTTTCTATCACTGATTTTTTTAGGGTTCTCCAATTCTCTTCCCTTATTAATTTCAATCATACACTTTAAATATTTGCCTTATATTAATCCGACGTAAATGTGGTGTAAAATCAGACTTTATTGCTTTCCTTTTAAAGTTCTATTTTTTTACACCTTAGCCCTCTAAAGGTTTTCAATTCTTCTTAATGAAACTCAATGTCAATCTTCTTTTTTTCATCTTGTATTGCTTTTGGCATCGTTATTTCTAGAACTCCATTTTTATATGTAGCTTTTATTCCTTCATTAGAGACAGGAGACGGAAGTGATATTGCGCGATGAAACCGTCCAAAAAAGCGCTCTTTTCGATACATATTTTTTTTTTTAATTCATTTGTTCTATTTATCGTCCCGCTAATCGAAAGAAGATTATTTTCAATACTAATATCTACATCTTCCTTATTTTCAAGACCAGGAAGATCACAAATGGCGATAATTTCATTTTCAGTTTCATGTATATCGACTTTAATTCCACCTAAATTTTGCTCTGTGCCAAATGCCGGAAAATCCGTGAAAACACGATCAAACTCTCTTCTAATATTTTCTAGCTGTCTGAATGGTTCATATGGTATTAATGACATAAAAATTGACCTCCTTGAAATAATACGTTATTACTTTTTCCTAGTGAGGCAATTTTATTCAATAGGTGTTAAAACTTATCGATAAAGTGTACAGAATTAAAATGAACATCAGGAATTTCTTTTAAATAAACATCAGTCGATGATGAGCGAACGACTGTGGAATCTACTGTATATTCCTTGTACAATTGTAAATATTTCGCTGCCTTTTCTTTATCACTATTCAAACCGTTATTAGGATAAGCGAAAACGACTTTATCCCCTTCTTTAGCATGTATGTTCATTGTCTTGACCATTTTCCTTGTTCCTCCTAAAAGATTGTAACATCTCTTTGATCATACAATATTTTCCGACATATATATTGCAAATTACAGCTAATATGTTTAAAATTCGATTAAAATTAACATACCTTTTTCAACTATTTCCTAGGAAATCGTCATATTTTGCAAAAAAATATGCATGCAGAACATGAAAGCCCTACATGCATATTTCTTTATTCCTCTTTTAACCCCATCTCCTGTTCAACTACGGTAACAATTTGTTCTATGTATGAATCACATAGTTCTATTGTAGGAGCTTCAGCCATAACACGAACAAGCGGCTCAGTTCCAGATGGGCGGACTAAAATACGACCGTTTCCGTTCATTTCTGCTTCAACTTTCTCAATGATTCCTTTTATTTTATCATTTTCCATTACTTTATTTTTATCATTAACTTGGATATTTACTAATTTTTGCGGAAACTTTTTCATTTCACTTGCTAACTCGGAAAGGGATTTCTCTGTTACTTTCATAATATTAACAAGCTGTATCCCTGTTAATAATCCATCCCCTGTCGTATTATAATCTAAAAAAAAAATATGTCCCGATTGTTCCCCGCCCAGATTATAGCCATTCTTTTTCATCTCTTCAACAACATAGCGATCCCCTACAGCCGTTTGCACGCTTTTTATTTCATTTTCCTCCAAAGCTTTATAAAAACCAAGATTACTCATAACAGTTGATACAACTGTTGAATGCTTTAAGCGTCCTTGCTTTTTTAAATACTTTCCACAAATGGCCATAATTTGGTCGCCATCAACAATTTCACCTTTTTCATCAATTGCTATTAATCGGTCGCCATCACCATCAAATGCTAAACCTACATCTGCTCCTTTTTCCTTAACAAATTCGGCAAGCGCCTCAGGATGGGTTGAGCCGACACCATCATTAATATTCAAGCCATTTGGTGAGGTACCCATCGTCGATAAATCCGCCTCAAGATCTGCAAACAGGTGAGGTGCTAATGACGAAGTAGCTCCGTGAGCACAATCTAAGGCTACATGTATACCTGAAAAATCTTCATCTACAGTTTGCTTTAAAAATTGGATATATTTTTGACCACCTTCAAAATAATCATTTACTTGTCCAACTTCTGCTCCAATTGGTCTCGGAAGCTGATCATCACCGTCCATTAATTGCTCAATTTCTTCTTCTTGTTCATCAGATAGCTTAAATCCGTCTGGGCCAAAAAATTTAATACCGTTATCAGCAACTGGATTATGAGATGCAGAGATCATAACACCTGCCTGTGCTCCAAGTGCCTTTGTTAAATACGCTACTCCAGGTGTCGAAATAACACCGAGCCTCATTACTTCTGCACCAATGGATAGTAATCCAGCTACAAGGGCTCCTTCGAGCATATGGCCTGAAATACGTGTGTCTCGACCAATGATCACCTTTGGCCGATCTTGATCTTTTGTCAGTACATATCCCCCGCATCTTCCAACTTTAAATGCAAGTTCAGGGGTTAGCTCACTGTTAGCAACTCCTCGCACACCATCGGTACCAAAATATTTTCCCATTTGATTAACCACCTTTTCGATTTTTATCCAAATGATTCATTGTTATTCTTTTTGTACTATACTAATTTTAGCCGTTTCCTGTCCCATTTTCCAAGTGACATTTTGAGGACCTTTTCCTTGTATTCTAATATTATGCTCACCTTCCTGTAAGTTGGAAGCATCTATCACTAACTCAAAATCAGCTGGAGTTAATTTTTTGACTATATTACTTGGTCCAGATACAGACAAACTTGTTTGTTCATCTGCTGGGTCTAAAAATGTTAACTTATAATTTTCGGCTAAGCCTGTGCTCTTAATTTGAACCTTTGGGATTGATATTTCACTTATTTCACTCGTTGTAGTTGTTTCCTTTGGCTCTTCTTCCTCAACTTTTTCTTCTTCAGTTCTCACATTTACTTTTACATTTACGTTTGCTAGTTCAGGGTTTACTTTTGTTATTCCTTCAGAAATAATAACTGGTAATGTGAGTACTTGGCTATTAGTAATTTTACTTAAATCAACTTCAACTCTAACACTTTCTGTTTTATTAAGAATGTCCTCTCTTGCAAAAATAGTTGCTTCTTGAGCATCAAGACCCATTGATTCAATTGAGACTCCATTTGGAGGGGTCCCGTTACTTACAATTTTAATTGGTACTATTTTACTCAATCTTTTAACAGGCAATGTAACTTGTACAATTTCTGGTTCAACTATAACATCCAATTTATTTAATTCTTTATCCAATACCCGGATACTCGCTTCTTGGGTAATGGTACTGTCAATTTTCCCTTTATAATTAATCATAGCTTTTACATAAGAAATTCGATCAATTATATTTTTGGCTCCTGTAATTTTTACTTTATTTGGCTCTACGATTGGTTGTTCAGAAATAAAGCCTTCTTCTACCATCGTCCTATTAAATTCTGCTTCAACATTAAATTCTTTAGTTATTCTTTCTTGAACATTTACATTAATATTAGCAGGTTCTATCGTTACTTTAAGCTTATCAGAAATATCCCGTATTTGGATTGGGACACGCTGCGTTCCGATTGACGCATTAGTTAAGTCTACAAATACCTCAAAGTTTCTCATTGCTTTTGCCGATTGAACAATACTTACTGGCCCCTCAACAGTTACGCTTACTGTGTCGGGAATTCCTGAAACGATTAAGTTTTCTTTATCATAAATCACTGTTACTGGAACATCAGAAATTGTTTCTTCATTTAAATTAGAAGCTACTGACTCTTCAGTTGTTCGTTTATTTTTTTGCGGATCAAAATTGACCGTTGAAAATAACAACAGAGCGAGCAGAAAAGTAACAACCTTTATAAACCAACGACTGTCCATTAGTTTATCCATTTCTTTTTCCCCTCCAATTCCAGCGAGGTGAAGAAGTCTGTTTTTGTTTAGATACTGCCAAAAGCTCCTTTGTTAACATTTCTTTAAACATTTCAGAAGATAAATCACGATGAAGTTCACCATTTTTAGTAATCGAAATACTACCCGTTTCTTCAGAAACTACAATTGTAATACTGTCTGTTACTTCACTAATTCCTAAAGCAGCACGGTGCCTCGTCCCTAATTCTTTTGAAATAAATGGACTTTCAGACAATGGTAAGTAACAAGCCGCTGCTGCAATTTCATTTTTTTGGATAATAACAGCTCCATCATGGAGCGGTGTATTAGGTATAAATATATTAATTAACAACTGTGAAGAAATTTTTGAATGTAAAGGTATACCGGTTTCAATATAGTCGCTCATACCTGTTTCCCTTTCAACAGATATTAACGCACCAATACGGCGTTTAGCCATATAGTCTGTTGCTTTAATAATCGCTTCTACAATAGCTTCTTTTCCTTCATCCTCTTGAGTTATAGTCCTTGAGAAAAACCGCCCTCTTCCCAATTGTTCAAGGGCACGTCTAAGCTCTGGTTGGAAAATAATAATAATGGCGAGAAATCCCCATGTTAATGCTTGTTCCATCATCCAACTTAATGTATTAAAACCGAGAAAACCACTAAGCAGCCGAACAATGATAATAACAAAAATTCCTTTTAATAATTGGACAGCTTTCGTGCCTTTAATAACCATGATGAGTTTATATATTACAAACCAGACAAGGAGTATATCAACGATAACGGCAAGATAATCTAATAAAGAGTAATTTACAAACGGCATTATACTTCCCCCATTAGTTTAGAGCGGTAGCCGCTAACTATAATGATAACTTAATTATTATAACATAAAGTGGTACTTTCTTCAGAAACTTCTTTTCCTTTATAATCATGTTAAATAACATTTTTTATGTTTAGTATCTCGTTTTATGAACAACTTTACAAGTATTTTCTTTAACCATATTATTAACTATTAATAATTGGATTTTTTAGCGAGAAAGGAAGGGCTTTAAGATAATTTAGTTGCGTTTAAAGGAGGCTAATGACAGATAAATTTTTTATAGAGTGAAAATAAAAAAGGCACTTCCTAACATAGTGCCTTTCAGACTGTTGACAAACGCTCGCTTTCTTCGTTACTTGCACTTCGTTGTAAGCTCATGAACGCCTGTTCTATTCGCTTCCGCCTTGTGCTGCGTGCCTCGACTGGCAAGCGTTTTCATTCAGTCTGAGGGCTTTAGCTTATTATTGATGTAGTGTTAAAAATGAAAACCTTTATCTTAAAGGCTTTTCTGACTGATCACAAACGCTCGCTTTCTTCGTTACTTGCACTTCGTTGTAAGCTCATGAACGCCTGTTCTATTCGCTTCCGCCTTGTGCTGCGTGCCCTCGACTGGCAAGCGTTTTCATTCAGTCTGAGGGCTTTAGCTTATTATTGATGTAGTGTTAAAAATGAAAACCTTTATCTTAAAGGCTTTTCTGACTGATCACAAACGCTCGCTTTCTTCGTTACTTGCACTTCGTTGTAAGCTCATGAACACCTGTTCTATTCGCTTCCGCCTTGTGCTGCGTGCCTCGACTGGCAAGCGTTTTCATTCAGTCTGAGGAATCAATTCGACAATAACTAATCTGTAATCTAAAAAGACACTTACTAACACTGTGCCTTTAAATTTAATATATTTGTAACAGAAAAATAATATGATTAAAAAATCATTTCAGATTAGTGATCGAACGCTCGTTGTAAGACTTGTTTGCTTTTACCTTCGTTGGCAAGCGTTTTCAATTTTGAGTAGCGTTGTCAACAAATTGAGATAATTCCTCCATCTTTTTAATCTAGCTCTTGTTCTTTGTTTTTATCAAAGACATTGACTACATCTTTTGCGGTTTTCTTAATATTGTACCAGACCCAATCAAATAGTTCATTTACTTCTTTGATTTCCCCACTAACATTACCTGCAGAAGCTAAATACTTTTCCCCATTGATAATTGTAACGTTTCCTTGCACTTCCCCTTCAATCTTTAAAGTTCCGTTCCGAACGACAATATCACCCTTAATGACTTCTCCTTCAGGTACGATTACAATATCATTTTCTACAATTAAATTAGGTTGCTTAGAAACAGAAAACTGCTGATCTTCGTTCCAAATTGAAAAAATACTACCGCCCATTAGGATGATAAATAGAGCAGCAGCTGTTAAAAACGGATGGTGCCGGAACCAACGTTGGATACCAATTTCTTTCTTTTCTTTAGGTAACTTTTTCATTACATTAGCAGTAAACCCAGAAGGGGCTTGAACATTTGAAGTACTTTGCACTAACGCAATAGACTTTTTTAATTCGTGCAAATGCGTCTGGCAGTCCGGACATTTTTGCAAATACTCTCTTAGTATCTTTTCTTTTTCAGCAGAGAGCTCCTCATCTAAATACTCGTGCATATATTGTACTACTTTTGTGGGACATTTCAACGTTCTCACCCTCTCATCAAACATAACGTAACTGCTTTCGCAAAGCTTCCCGTCCCCTATGAATTCTCGTTTTAACTGTTCCTAACGGAAGATCGAGAATCTCACTTATTTCCTTTAATGAAAGCTCTTCAATATATTTTAAGACAATTACTGAGCGATATATCTCAGGCAGCCGTAATATTTCTCTTTGAATTGTTTCATGTAGTTCCATACTTTCTAATTGATCTTGAGGAAGAGTACCATCAGCGGCTACTTGAGAATAAAGCGTTAATCCATCAGTACCAGCAACTTCAGCATCTAAATAATAGTCTGGTTTTTTCTTACGTATCCGATCAATGCACAAGTTAGTTGCAATCCTAAATAACCACGTTGAGAATTTTAATTTAATATTAAAGCTACTTATATTTACATACGCACGAATAAAAGCTTCCTGTGCAATATCTTCTGCTTCTTGTCTATTCCCTAACATTCGAAAACTTAGTTGAAATACTCTATCTTTATAAATTTCAACAATTTCCCCAAAAGCATTTTGATCTCCCTTTAATACTTGTTTTATCCTCTTTTTTACGATGTCTTCCATATCTCTTTACCTCCGCTCTACTGCGGCTATACGATATTACGATCGATAGCGGAAAAGGTTTCATTTTTTTTAAAAAAGTTAACCAATATCTTAATTTTAGCAAATATTTACCGGTTTGACTTAAAAATTTTATAAAACATAGTAAAAAAGTAGTAATAAGGGATTAGTGTTATAAATTTTTTGTTTTTTCAAATGTTTAAAGGAATTTCCAATTTAATGCTTAAAAATATCAAAGTTATGGCTAAACAAAAAAGCGTAACATTTCATTGTTAGTTTCTATTTATACATTATAATAGTTTCTCACCAAATAATGAACCCATTAAAGCTACAGCAACTGTTGCTGTTTTGTTTCTTTCATCTAAAATCGGATTTACTTCGACAAATTCAGCTGATGTAATGATGCCGGCTTCTGCTAACATTTCCATAGCTAAGTGGCTTTCTCGATACGAAATACCACCAATGATTGGAGTACCTACGCCAGGAGCGTCATGAGGATCAAGACCATCTAAGTCTAGAGAGAGATGCACACCGTCGGTACGTTCTTTTAAATATTCAATCGTTTCCTCTATTACTTTCGTCATTCCTAGCCGATCAATTTCATGCATCGTATAAACTTTTATACCTTTTTCTTTAATCAGTTGCTTTTCTCCTTCATCTAATGATCTTGCACCAATAATGACAATATTTTCCGATTTTATTTTTTCCGTATATCCAAATATTCCTGTTAAATCTTTATGACCGATTCCCATACTTGCAGCAAGAGGCATTCCATGTATATTTCCAGTCGGAGATGTTTCTTCGGTATTTAAGTCGGCATGAGCATCATACCAAATAACTCCAAGGTTTTTATAATGTTTACATATTCCTGCTAATGTCCCAATTGCAATACTATGATCTCCTCCAAGGACGAGTGGAAATGAACCTGATTTTACAACTTCGCTTACTTTGGAGGCAAGCCTTTCATTTGCCTCTGCAACAGCTGTTAAATTACGAAGCATTGAGTTGGAGTCATCAGTTTTTTCAAGTTTACCAATTACAATATCACCAATATCTTCAAGCTCATAGTTCAACTTTTCAAGACGTTCTATTACTCCAGCATAACGGATGGCGCTTGGCCCCATATCAACACCGCGCCTAGTCTGCCCTAAATCCATTGGTACCCCTATAATACTTATTTTCCTCATCTATTAATCATCCTCCATCCCTAGTCTTTTTATATTTTATCCTCTTTTGTTAATATGACTCAACTCAACAAAATTTTGCATATATATACGATTAGTTTGCCATTGTGAGTATGAAATATCATGTAGGAGTCAATTAAAAAAACCTTAAACTGTCAAAGTTTAAGGTTAACTGTGATGGAAAATGCAACATGAATGAGCTAGGCTTATCGCCCTTGAAAGCGGAAGACGGGATTCGAACCCGCGACCCCCACCTTGGCAAGGTGGTGTTCTACCACTGAACTACTTCCGCATAGAATTAATATTTTCAAAAAAACTCCTTTTCATAAAAGGAGTTCAAAATGAGCCATACAGGATTCGAACCTGTGACCCTCTGATTAAAAGTCAGATGCTCTACCGACTGAGCTAATGGCTCATATTGAGGAAAAAAATATAATGGCTGGGCCAGCTGGATTCGAACCAACGCATCACGGAGTCAAAGTCCGTTGCCTTACCGCTTGGCTATGGCCCAATATAAACATGTCCTATTTATAAACGATGGTGGAGGGGGACGGATTCGAACCGCCGAACCCTGAGGGAGCGGATTTACAGTCCGCCGCGTTTAGCCACTTCGCTACCCCTCCATAAATGATGGAATATAAAATGGTGCCGGCCAGAGGACTTGAACCCCCAACCTACTGATTACAAGTCAGTTGCTCTACCAATTGAGCTAGGCCGGCATAGCTAATGGAGGATGACGGGATCGAACCGCCGACCCCTTGCTTGTAAGGCAAGTGCTCTCCCAGCTGAGCTAATCCTCCTTTAAAATGATGACCCGTACGGGATTCGAACCCGTGTTACCGCCGTGAAAGGGCGGTGTCTTAACCGCTTGACCAACGGGCCATTTATAAGTATAAAAAGCATTTATTTTAAAGCTCCCAACCGGGCTCGAACCGGTGACCTCTTCCTTACCATGGAAGTGCTCTACCTGCTGAGCTATGGAAGCAAGCATTTTAGTTTTTATTTAAAAAAATTTTGTATGTATGGCTCCGCAGGTAGGATTCGAACCTACGACCGTTCGGTTAACAGCCGAATGCTCTACCACTGAGCTACTGCGGAATAAGAATAAAAAATGCCCGGCAACGTCCTACTCTCGCAGAGGGATGCCCTCTACTACCATCGGCGCTGAGAAGCTTAACTTCCGTGTTCGGAATGGGAACGGGTGTGACCTTCTCGCCATCGTCACCGGACATTTATTATTATAATGTTTTTTAAATTTTTTTCAAGTAAAATTTTTATTCTCTCAAAAAACTAGATAATGTGAAGAAGCAAGAAAGAAAGTATCATGTTTATTTGGTTAAGTGCTCGCTCGATTAGTATCTGTCAGCTTCACGTGTCGCCACGCTTCCACCTCAGACCTATCAACCTGATCATCTTTCAGGGAGCTCAAATGGGAAATCTCATCTTGAGGGGGGCTTCATGCTTAGATGCTTTCAGCACTTATCCCTTCCGCACGTAGCTACCCAGCTATGCCTTTGGCAAGACAACTGGTACACCAGCGGTGCGTCCATCCCGGTCCTCTCGTACTAAGGACAGCTCCTCTCAAATTTCCTACGCCCACGACGGATAGGGACCGAACTGTCTCACGACGTTCTGAACTGAACCCAGCTCGCGTACCGCTTTAATGGGCGAACAGCCCAACCCTTGGGACCGACTACAGCCCCAGGATGCGATGAGCCGACATCGAGGTGCCAAACCTCCCCGTCGATGTGGACTCTTGGGGGAGATAAGCCTGTTATCCCCGGGGTAGCTTTTATCCGTTGAGCGATGGCCCTTCCATGCGGAACCACCGGATCACTAAGCCCGACTTTCGTCCCTGCTCGACTTGTAAGTCTCGCAGTCAAGCTCCCTTGTGCCTTTACACTCTGCGAATGATTTCCAACCATTCTGAGGGAACCTTTGGGCGCCTCCGTTACCTTTTAGGAGGCGACCGCCCCAGTCAAACTGCCTGCCTGACACTGTCTCCCGCCCCGATAAGGGGCGCAGGTTAGAATTTTCAGTACAACAAGGGTAGTATCCCACCGACGCCTCCACGTAAGCTAGCGCTCACGTTTCCACGGCTCCTACCTATTCTGTACAAGCTGCACCAAAATTCAATATCAGGGTACAGTAAAGCTCCACGGGGTCTTTCCGTCCTGTCGCGGGTAACCTGCATCTTCACAGGTACTATAATTTCACCGAGTCTCTCGTTGAGACAGTGCCCAGATCGTTGCGCCTTTCGTGCGGGTCGGAACTTACCCGACAAGGAATTTCGCTACCTTAGGACCGTTATAGTTACGGCCGCCGTTTACTGGGGCTTCGGTTCACACCTTCAGCGATTGCTTAAGCGCTCCCCTTAACCTTCCAGCACCGGGCAGGCGTCAGCCCCTATACTTCGCCTTGCGGCTTCGCAGAGACCTGTGTTTTTGCTAAACAGTCGCCTGGGCCTATTCACTGCGGCTCTCTCGGGCTTGCACCCTATCAGAGCACCCCTTCTCCCGAAGTTACGGGGTCATTTTGCCGAGTTCCTTAACGAGAGTTCTCTCGATCACCTTAGGATTCTCTCCTCGCCTACCTGTGTCGGTTTGCGGTACGGGCACCTTATTCCTCGCTAGAGGATTTTCTTGGCAGTGTGGAATCAGGAACTCCGGAAAATAATTTTCCTCGCTGTCACAGCTCAGCCTTACGGTAATGGGATTTGCCTCATTACCAGCCTAACTGCTTAGACGTACATCCAATTGTACGCTTACCCTATCCTCCTGCGTCCCCCCATTGCTCAAACGGCGATAAGGTGGTACAGGAATATCAACCTGTTGTCCATCGCCTACGCCTTTCGGCCTCGGCTTAGGTCCCGACTAACCCTGAGCGGACGAGCCTTCCTCAGGAAACCTTAGGCATTCGGTGGAAGGGATTCTCACCCTTCTTTCGCTACTCATACCGGCATTCTCACTTCTAAGCGCTCCACCAGTCCTCACGATCTAGCTTCAACGCACTTAGAACGCTCTCCTACCACTGACACCTACGGTGTCAATCCACAGCTTCGGTGATACGTTTAGCCCCGGTACATTTTCGGCGCAGAGTCACTCGACCAGTGAGCTATTACGCACTCTTTGAATGGTGGCTGCTGCTTCTAAGCCAACATCCTGGTTGTCTAAGCAACTCCACATCCTTTTCCACTTAACGTATACTTTGGGACCTTAGCTGGTGGTCTGGGCTGTTTCCCTCTCGACTACGGATCTTATCACTCGCAGTCTGACTCCCAAGGATAAGTCTTTGGCATTCGGAGTTTGTCTGAATTCGGTAACCCGATGAGGGCCCCTAGTCCAAACAGTGCTCTACCTCCAAGACTCTTACACTTGAGGCTAGCCCTAAAGCTATTTCGGAGAGAACCAGCTATCTCCAAGTTCGATTGGCATTTCACCCCTACCCACACCTCATCCCCGCACTTTTCAACGTACGTGGGTTCGGGCCTCCATCCAGTGTTACCTGGACTTCACCCTGGACATGGGTAGATCACCTGGTTTCGGGTCTACGACCTCATACTCTTTCGCCCTATTCAGACTCGCTTTCGCTGCGGCTCCGTCTTTAAACTTAACCTTGCATGAAATCGTAACTCGCCGGTTCATTCTACAAAAGGCACGCCATCACCCATGAATGGGCTCTGACTACTTGTAAGCACACGGTTTCAGGTTCTCTTTCACTCCCCTCCCGGGGTGCTTTTCACCTTTCCCTCACGGTACTGGTTCACTATCGGTCACTAGGGAGTATTTAGCCTTGGGAGATGGTCCTCCCAGATTCCGACGGGATTTCACGTGTCCCGCCGTACTCAGGATCCACTCAGGAGGGAACGAAGTTTCAACTACAGGGTTGTTACCTTCTCTGACGAGCCTTTCCAGACCGCTTCATCTACCTCGTTCCTTTGTAACTCCATGTTGAGTGTCCTACAACCCCAAGAGGCAAGCCTCTTGGTTTGGGCTGTTCCCGTTTCGCTCGCCGCTACTTAGGGAATCGCTTTTGCTTTCTCTTCCTCCGGGTACTAAGATGTTTCAGTTCCCCGGGTCTGCCTTCATAACCCTATGGATTCAGGTTATGATCCTATCCCATGACGGATAGGGGGTTTTTCCCCATTCGGAAATCTCCGGATCAAAGCTTACTTACAGCTCCCCGAAGCATATCGGTGTTAGTACCGTCCTTCATCGGCTCCTAGTGCCAAGGCATTCACCGTGCGCCCTTTCTAACTTAACCTTACGACAATTGATAAGCTTCGTTTTTCCGCGTCAACTGCGCTCTCTCACATCCTCACGTACGTTTTGTACGCTCCGGTGTTCGATCACTTGTTTCCTTGAATAACTCGCTTCTAAATTGTCTTTTTTCGGTAAAAGATAAGCTACGTATTTCGTTGCCAGCTACGCTCACTCCAATCCTCACGTACTTTTAGTACGCTCCGGTTGTCGTTCATTTGCTTCCTAGAACTACTTGCTTCTCTTTTCCTTTTTTTAAGAGATATCTTTGGTGATACTCGGTTTCTTTCTTTTGCCTTCTTCATTTATTATCTAGTTTTCAAAGAACAATATTTGAGAGATTGCTCTCTCAAAACTAAACAAACAAACGATCAACCTTTAATGATTCCTTAGAAAGGAGGTGATCCAGCCGCACCTTCCGATACGGCTACCTTGTTACGACTTCACCCCAATCATCTGTCCCACCTTCGGCGGCTGGCTCCAAAAGGTTACCTCACCGACTTCGGGTGTTACAAACTCTCGTGGTGTGACGGGCGGTGTGTACAAGGCCCGGGAACGTATTCACCGCGGCATGCTGATCCGCGATTACTAGCGATTCCGGCTTCATGCAGGCGAGTTGCAGCCTGCAATCCGAACTGAGAATGGTTTTATGGGATTGGCTCGACCTCGCGGTTTCGCTGCCCTTTGTACCATCCATTGTAGCACGTGTGTAGCCCAGGTCATAAGGGGCATGATGATTTGACGTCATCCCCACCTTCCTCCGGTTTGTCACCGGCAGTCACCTTAGAGTGCCCAACTAAAGGCTGGCAACTAAGATCAAGGGTTGCGCTCGTTGCGGGACTTAACCCAACATCTCACGACACGAGCTGACGACAACCATGCACCACCTGTCACTCTGTCCCCCGAAGGGGAAAGTCCTATCTCTAGGAGTGGCAGAGGATGTCAAGACCTGGTAAGGTTCTTCGCGTTGCTTCGAATTAAACCACATGCTCCACCGCTTGTGCGGGCCCCCGTCAATTCCTTTGAGTTTCAGCCTTGCGGCCGTACTCCCCAGGCGGAGTGCTTAATGCGTTTGCTGCAGCACTAAAGGGCGGAAACCCTCTAACACTTAGCACTCATCGTTTACGGCGTGGACTACCAGGGTATCTAATCCTGTTCGCTACCCACGCTTTCGCGCCTCAGCGTCAGTTACAGACCAGAGAGCCGCCTTCGCCACTGGTGTTCCTCCACATCTCTACGCATTTCACCGCTACACGTGGAATTCCACTCTCCTCTTCTGTACTCAAGTCCCCCAGTTTCCAATGACCCTCCACGGTTGAGCCGTGGGCTTTCACATCAGACTTAAAGGACCGCCTGCGCGCGCTTTACGCCCAATAATTCCGGACAACGCTTGCCACCTACGTATTACCGCGGCTGCTGGCACGTAGTTAGCCGTGGCTTTCTCGTTAGGTACCGTCAAGGTACCGCCTTATTCAAACGGTACTTGTTCTTCCCTAATAACAGAGCTTTACGATCCGAAGACCTTCTTCGCTCACGCGGCGTTGCTCCGTCAGACTTGCGTCCATTGCGGAAGATTCCCTACTGCTGCCTCCCGTAGGAGTCTGGGCCGTGTCTCAGTCCCAGTGTGGCCGATCACCCTCTCAGGTCGGCTACGCATCGTCGCCTTGGTGAGCCTTTACCTCACCAACTAGCTAATGCGCCGCGGGCCCATCTGTAAGTGATAGCCGAAGCCATCTTTTAACTCCTCTCCATGCGAAGAGAAGGAGTATCAGGTATTAGCCCCGGTTTCCCGAAGTTATCCCTGTCTTACAGGCAGGTTGCCCACGTGTTACTCACCCGTCCGCCGCTAACCGTTCAAAAGCAAGCTTTTGATCAGTTCGCTCGACTTGCATGTATTAGGCACGCCGCCAGCGTTCGTCCTGAGCCAGGATCAAACTCTCCAATAAATTTGGAGCGTTGATTCGCTCATAATAAAAAAATTAACGTTGGCAAGTGTCAGCTTCTAACAAATGGTTAGTTGCCTCCACTTTAAATTGTTTAAATTGTTGTTGTTGACGTTTGTTTGTTTAGTTTTCAAAGAGCAATTTTCCCTCGTCGCCTCTGAAGCGACTTTTTAATAATAACATGATTATTATTGACTGTCAACATATTTTTTATTTCATTTGTTAGCAGCAACGTTTATTAATATATCAGGGTTAATATTATCTGTCAATAATTTTTTTCAATTATATTTACTCTCCTTAAAATTATTATCCTTTTTCCTGTTTATTTAATATAGATCTCGTATATTCGAAGCATTCTCGAGGTGGTGCAATCCGTTTAAATAATGAAAATAATATTTTATATCGCTCTTCCATTGCCCTTTTAACAATGTTATCAATTCGTTCATCCTTTAAATCAAACAAAATTTCGTCCATTTCTCTTTTCATTAAATAGTGAAGTTCTTTTATTTCTTTCTCATTAATTAATAATCCAAGCATCCATTTTTCACTCCTTAAACAACAACTTAATTTGTAGTTATTTCCATAGATTGTTTTTTTATTAGTGAAATTTTTATCATATCCTTTTTGAACAAGCATAGGATGAGAACAAAGGTAGGTTATTGCGGGGTGATGATGTTTGAATTTTTTTTATACTATAAACGGAAAAACAGTAAAACAGTTTCTTTTGATCATCATTATTGCTTTTTTTGCAGCATGGTTTTTTTATATTGGAAACAATATTTATGTACCTGTATTTTCCACAAAGGATGGGCCAAAAGCTGTTTATAAAGGAGAAAAGAATATTGCTTTGACTTTTAATATCGGTTGGGGCGATGAAAAGGCGGAACCGATTCTAGATGTTTTAAAAAAGGAAAAGATAAAATCAGCTACGTTCTTTCTTTCCGGATCTTGGGCAGAGCGTCATCCTGAAATCGTTAATCGTATTGTAAAAGAAGGGTATGAAATCGGAATGCTCGGCTATGCTTATAAAGATTATCCAGAACTTGAAGAAGCTGAAATTAGGAAAGATTTATATAAAGCAGTCGATGTGTTCAAAAAATTAAATATTAAAGAAATTAAGCTTGTCAGAGCTCCGACAGGCCATTTTGATAAAAAAACATTAAAAGTAACGGATGAGTTAAGATTTACATTAGTTCACTGGAGTATTGATTCTAAAGATTGGACAAATCCTGGGATTAAGCAAATTGTTAAAAATATTAGTAAAGCAGAAAAAGGTGATATTATTTTACTTCATGCCTCAGATTCTGCTAAACAAACCGTTTCAGCTCTGCCATCTATTTTAAAAACGTTAAACAATAAAGGATTGAAGCTTGTAACCGTATCAGAAATGATTGCTAATGCTGAAACAAAGTCTAAAGAGATCAAGTGAAGCCGCCTATTATTTTGAATAATTAATAAAGACGTCTGATTGTAGACGAAGTTAACATTAGACTATTTGTCGAGACGCGCAGCATGAGAGAAACGAAGAGGGCAAGCAACGATGAATACGAAAGTTTGGAACAGTCTAAAAAGCCGTCCCTTTCATGTTAGGACGGCTTTTTAGATGATTTCAATCGTCTTTCCTGCATTGATTTTTCATTTAATTTATGAAGTATAAGTAATTGATAAGCATTACATGCCATTAATGGGAAGAGCATTAAATATAACCAGCTTTCTTCATTGACTCGAAGTACGGGCACCCACTCAAGTATTGTGACAACAACCATAAAAAATAATGCTGGGATAAATGCAGCTTTATTTGTTTGCTTTGCTTTTATAAAAGCGACAATCAGCCCAACCGCTAAAATAAAAATAGCTTTCCAAATATATTGACTTAAGCTTTCTCCTTTATCTGCAAAGGCTTGAAAGCGAAAATAAACTAAATCAAATAGTACAAATGCGATCAGAAATAGCTGGATCGAATTCCATAAAGACACTGTTCTAAATATCCCAATACCAAATCGATGAACTGTTAAATATGCAAAAAAGCCCATTTGACTAATAATACTAAAAATAAATCCAACACCAATTAACCAGATTAACGTAGATAGTATCCCCAGTATATCTAGGTCGGTAAATAAATGTTCAAATTCGCCCCACCGGACGGTAAATCCGACAATTCCCGTAGTTAAACCACCGACTATTAACGTGGAAATAAACAATTTGACCCAATTACGGCTAGTCACTCTTTTGTCCCCCAACTATGTAATAAATTCACTCTTATGATTGTACCAACCCTAGGATGAAAAATCTAGGTATTAAGCTTTGAACGCATAATAAATTCATTATTTTATCATGATAATCTTAAGGAGATTTTTCGAAAGGAGCTTTTAAAAATGCAGTTAAAATGGAAAGTGCTCCTCCCTCTATTCATTATTATATTTGTCTCAGGATGTTCGTCAAATAATTCAAATTCGGCACAAATTGATTATGATCAGACGAAAAAAAAGGTTGTTGATATTTTAAAAACAGATGAAGGCAAAAAAGCGTTTAAAGAAGTAATGAGCGATGAAAAGTTGAAGCGAGAACTCGTCATGGATCAAGCTGTCGTTTCAGAGACAATAGAAAAAACACTTACTTCTGAAAAAGGAAACGATTTTTGGAAAAAGTCCTTTGAAGATCCTAAATTTGCAGAGAGCTTTGCTAAAAGTATGAAAAAAGAAAACGAAAAAATGCTAAAGGATTTAATGAAGGATCCAGAATATCGTGCAATGATGGTTGAAATTTTAAAAGATCCTGAAATTGAGAAGAATTTTACCGATGTTTTAAAGAGCAATGAATATCGGAAACACTTACAAAATATTATGACAGAGACTTTTGACAGCCCATTATTTAAAGCTAAAATTCAAGAAATCCTTCTGAAAGCAGCTGAAAATGTCCAAGATACTAAAAAAGCAGATGAGGGAGCTAACAGTGAAAAAGAAGGACAAGCTGAAGAGGGCGGAGAACAATAAATAACGAAAGCTAAAAACCTCCCCAATTATGAATGATCCCCTGTTAACTTGACAGGGGACAGTTTATTTGGAGAGGCTTTCTTAGTTGGTATAGGATATTATGAACGTTCTCGCTTTTGCCAATTCGGCAGTCTGATTTATTTTTCAACAGCTGAAACAACTTTTTTAGCGATATCCCCATATACTTTTCCAAGCTTATGGTCTTCTTGGTAGATAGATGGAGCAAAATCTTCTTCATTCCAATCGGGCTGTGCAAGTGGCAATTGCCCTAAAAGCTCAGTTTGAAGCTCTTCAGCAAGTTTTTCTCCCCCGCCTTTTCCAAAGACATATTCCTTTTCACCTGTAACATTACTTTCAAAAAATGACATATTTTCAATAACACCTAATATTTTATGTTCAGTTTTTAAAGCCATGGCTCCAGCACGGGCTGCAACAAAAGCTGCCGTTGGATGAGGTGTTGTTACAATAATCTCTAGGCAAGATGGCAGCATTGAATGAACATCTAATGCAACATCACCTGTACCTGGAGGTAAGTCAAGCAGTAAATAATCTAAGTCGCCCCATTCGACCTCATGGAAGAAAGAGTTTAACATTTTACCAAGCATTGGACCGCGCCAAATAATCGGAGCATTGTCTTCAACAAAAAAGCCCATTGAAATAACTTTCACTCCAAAACGATCAACCGGAATTATTTTTTCTCCTCGAACAACAGGCCGCTTCGTAATTCCCATCATATCAGGAACACTAAATCCATAAATATCTGCATCAATTAGTCCAACTTTTTTCCCTAAGCGTGCAAGAGATACAGCGAGGTTTACTGAAACAGTTGATTTACCAACTCCACCTTTTCCACTTGCAATAGCAATAAAAGTGGTTTTGTTATTTGGGGAAAGCAATCCTTTATCTTGATCTTCGTCTATCAATGAACGATACTTCATTAATTCTTCTTCAGAAAGCTCACTAAAACGTAATCCGACGGAATCTGCCCCAGCTCCTTTTAATACATTGACAATTTCTGTTTGAAGCTGTAATTGTTCGGCCGGTCCTGTCTTAGCAATCGCTACCTTTACACTAACATGTTTTTTTTCTGTTTTAACCTTTATTTCTTTAATTGCGTTTGTTTCCGCTAATGTTTTATGTAGAAATGGATCTTTTAACTCATTTAAAAGTTCACGTACTTTTTCTTCAGTTAACATGTGTAAACACCTACCTTTATCATTCACCTTCAAGTTACAGTATACCATAATTGTTCTGTGAAACAGTTAGAAAACGCTCTCTGCACGAAGCAGAAGAAAATAAAACTTGTCGTTCATAAACGTATAACAAAAATTAAGTTTTTCAACGGTTTGAAAGAAGGTCATATCCACCTTCTTAGACAAAGTCAATATTTGAAGCAAAAGCCCGAAAGACCGCGCATCGCACAAGAGTAGAAGCGAGTAGAGCAAGTGAGCTTACAACGAAGTGCAAGCAACGACGGAATCGAGCATTTGTCATCAGGCTAGAAGAAAGGAACTCTATTTTCTACTCTGTCAGTTCTTTCTCGTTTGTAAAATAGCGAATAATTCCTTCATATATTGAAGCTGCTACTTTTCTTTGATATTCCTCATCTTGTAAAAGTTGCTTTTCCGCTTCGTTCGATAAAAATCCAATCTCGACTAGAGCTCCCGGTTTTTTGGCATTTTTTAAAATAAACACATTGTTGATCGGTTTTGCTACCCTTTTTGTATTTTCAAGATTTCTCCGCAATTCAACTTGAATAAATTTCGCTAATTTCTCATTTTCTTTAAAATGCGGTGCAAAAAATGTTTGTGCACCTCGCCAACGAGGAGAAGGGATTGAATTTAAGTGCAAACTAATAAATAAATCTGCTTCTGATTCATTTATCATCTCTAACCGCTTATGAAGATCTTCCGTTTTTCTGCGGCTAAGACCTCTTGTCCCATCTTTTGCTAAATCTTTATCTGTCTCCCTCGTCATAATGACGAGTGCTCCTTGCTGCTGTATATAGTCTCTAACCATTAATGACACTTTTAAGGCAATATCTTTCTCTAACACCGTTGAATCACCTGCTCCCCCGTCAGGTCCTCCATGGCCAGGATCGATTAAAATTATTTTTCCTGTTAATGGGAGATTCCAAGCATTCCATGAATCATTTTCCAAAAACTCATATTGTATAATTAAAAAAAGGATGATGGCCCCAAGCATAAATAAACTAATTTTTAGTTTCTTTTTCATTCTTCCCGATCCACCCTTTCGCTTGTCCCCGTTCAATTTACTATATGGGACAACTTACCCTTTTAGAACGAAAATTATGGATCGGTATAAATTTTTAATGAAGACGAAGCTTATACTGCCGCTCTCCTTTTTGAAATCCTTCTCTCCACCAGCTTTCTATATACTGTTCACATAAATAATATAACCCTTCATCTACTACACCTTCGATTCCCTTGCTCCAATATAAAAAAAAAAAATAAAAGGTTTCTGTCAAATGTTTTAATTCATATTCACAACGTTTCATAATTTCCTCAATGCTTTCACCGAAATATCCAAATCGGCTAAAATGCCCACCTAATAAGTAAGCTTCAATTCCTACATCGAAACATGCTTCTTCTATTCCCGAGTTCATTAGTAACCCCGTAGTAAAACGAGAAGAACCAAAATAATTATAAACTCGCTTCTTTAATTGTTTGATCGATAATTCACGAAGTAAAGTTTTTTCAAAATTCATCTGTTTTTCTTCTCTTTTTTCTTTTAACGTTGTAATAACGTTCACTGTATTCACCCCTTAAAGATTATTGTTTATCTTTAAAGAAATGACATACAAATTACTTGTTACCAGTTTTTTTATTGGAAAAAGAGAAAAAATTTATCTCGTTTTAAAACCTTTTTGGCTGAAATCAAATTGTTCATGTTTTTTGTGTGGTATAATTATACAGAATTATTAAAAATAAAACTCAAAAATAAAGAGAGAATATAGGGGATGATCACGTGTATAAGCTCTTATTAATATTCGTATGTAGCATCATGCTTTCTGCATGCGGCCTAAATAATAATACTCAAAAAAGTGATACAGAAACTAAAACTGCGGAAGAAAATATTGAATCAACGAAAGAGAAGGAATCTACTGAAGGGGATAAAAATGGAAATAACGAAAGTGCTACTGTAACAGAAGAAATAATTCAAACAACAAGTATCGAATCACCATTTGGTGAGGATGGAAATATTAGATTCAAACATACTGAGAAGGAAATTGTTGAAGAACACATGGATGAACATGGGAGAATCTATTTTCCTTTAAATGAGTATCCGATTCGTAATATAACAAGCATTGATGGTAAAACTTCAAACATTACTAATTATGGGGATGCCTTTATTAATATCGTTGATGCAAAAGCATATAACCTTTCTACTCAAGAGATGATCGATGATGCTTACAAACTTTTTATTTCTAACCCTCCTAAAGAGCTTGAAGGAAAAGATCCTTCAGAGTATCGAACATGGGATAAAGCGACAAACCTTGAAAGAAGCATTATTCAAATCATTTACTTAACGGCTCCATCACTAAATGATTTAGGTTATTTAATTCAAGAAGATACATACTCGGGTGAAATCTTCGAACAATTAATGACTGTATTTGAAGATTTAGGAGCTCCTACTGTGCTTATTCCCGCTCCTCAAACGCCATTAGATATACAATTATTTGATAATATGAAAATGGTTCAGTCTTTATGGGGACAGCTAGGACAATTTGAAAATCCAGAAGAGAACAAAGAAAAGTTTAAAGAGCTTTACAGTACTGTCAGACAAGAGATGAATAACATATTAGTAAGAGTTAACTATACCTTAAGTGAAGATGTAAACACCCAGAGCAAAGAAACTGAATAAAGGCTTCAAACTATACTTAGATATTGAGATCGAATTAAAAGTTAAGAAAAGCCACACATCAATAAATACATAAAAGACAAGCGAGTTCTATTCTCGAGAAAATCGGGGAAAGGCTCGCTTATTTACTAAATTGTTTTTAAATATCCCTTTCCAATTTCAGATACCCTCCTTTCATACATCAAGGGATTTTTTCTGTTAAAATTCGTTTTAGTAAATTTTTTAATCCTTTTTTTCTAGTCTAATTGCTCTCAACAGCAAATTCCCAAAGTAAAACACTGACTGAAATATTATTAAAGTAACAGAAAGGATAATCTATATATTTCAAATTAATATACTTCCTGCAAATTCGATTGCAGGCACTGTTGTTATAAATCCGCTAGGGAAGATGTAATTGTAAAAGTATCATCATTAAAACTGACTTTTGCACTGCATCAAAGGGAAGCATTTTTACGAAGAGAATCAAGAGTATGAACAAAGGATTTTTCAGTTTTTATGTTGATTTATAGATACAATCAACTTGTTCTTTGAATTTCTCATTGTTCGATCCGCAAGATTTTTTCCATTTAATGAGTGTTTCTTTTTGACGATAATAATTTTGTTGCACAGAAAAATAATGCTTTGTCAAAGCTGAATGTTTGACTTCATCATATTGTAATAATTGATTAAGTTTCGCTTTATGTGATGAGCAATATTTGAGTATTATTTTTTATCTAGGTGATAATATTTATCTAAAGCCCAGTGGTAATATGTCAAGCACTAAAATTCGGTGGATTGGAAATTAATATTGGATTTCATTGAAAAGTGCTTAAAAAAGAGTATAACAAATAAACCTCACACTATTTTCGATTTTTTACCAATCACTATTAGTGTGAAGCTGGGTGTTTGAAAGGGTCTGAATGAGAAGTTTTAATCTCTCCTTTCAGGTGGTGTGTACAACTGATTGGTGCGTAGTAGCGAAAACACCAATCGTACCAGTTTTCTTGCAGTTAAGACGAGAGCGCGTTTGTGTTTATGTTTTGGAACTTCATCGTACTTTTTTGTGTAAAAAGCTTTATATTCAGAGTCATACTTTCGGATCTTATCAGCAGCTTGAATAAGGTAGTATCGCAAATATTTATTGCCTGTCCTCATTCTTGCCGTTTCTTGGGATTCGAATTCGCCCGATTGGTTTTGGTTCCATACCAAACCAGCATATTTCGCTAAGGCATGATGATCTTTAAATCGCTTTATATCGCCTATTTCGGCTATCAGCCCTGCCGCATAAACGTCTCCAATTCCTTTTACAGACGTTAGAGTTTGCGGTATGCCTTTCATTAACTTGGCAATTTCTTTATCTAGCCGCTTTACTTGTGACTCGATATGTTGAATGGTACTTAAAGTAACTGACATAGAAATATTTACGGGATCCTGCATAGCCTTATTTAACCGATAAGATGATCTAGCCAACTTATGAAGATATTTTGCGATTTCTTCTGGGTTTTTCAAATCGGTTCTTCCCTTTATCCTGCAGGAACTCGACATTCTTCGATACTCATTTCAGCGATGGTTTCGGGCTCTAGTTCTTCCATGACAGCCATACTCGTAGCTCCGAATTTATCTGAAAATGGATTATCTTGTCTCAGTCCACTGAACTTTAAAAAGAGCTGGTTAAGAAAATACGTTTTATTTCGGGTAATTTCCCGCATAAAATGAAACCTTGTCCGTGTTAATCGTTGAAGGGCTTCATATTGTATGGCATCTTTCATTTGGGCTGGCAGTCGGCCAAAGCGCAAGTGGTCAGCGATGACCCAGGCATCTATGCGATCGTTTTTCACAAGGGAGTCATACCCTTTTTTAAAACGAGCGACTTTTCTCGCATTTAGTACGTAGATAGAGGCTTGGAACTTAGGTTCATAGCCTTTCATTTGGTCTTGTAGATAATGGGCAAGATGCCAACTGTAAAGATCAGTGGCTTCCATCCCAATCTTCAATTGGTTGGCCTGACTTTTTTCCGCTGCTTCTAGCATTCGTTTGATCAGGGTTGCGGCCCCCCGTTTTGTCATTAGAAACAGAAAAGTCGGCAAGTGTGGATCCGTCCTGTTTCATGAAATGGACATGATGGGACTTCAAGCTTACGTCTACACCAACAAGCATTTGTGACATACCAATCACCTCCAGTAGGTAAGTTAATCAAGAACGTTCAGACCTGGGTGCCCACGGGAATCATCGATGTCTTCCTCGTCATCAGCACTCAAAGAAAAGAAGTCCATCATGAGCGCTACACTCACTTCTTTTACGGCGGCGCAACCAGTGGTTAGACCTTCAATAATGAACCATGGGTAGCAGGCTTATTAAGCAGTACATCGCGAGATGTCCGCAAGGGGGAAAAGCAATATCCTGATACGATCCTGTCGGGTTCCATTGTCCCATGAGCAGGTCTAAAACGCTATAAAAAAAAATGACGGAGTAAAACGCTGGAGCATCCTCCATTCTCCGCCATTTCACGATATTCAGTTAAAAGGTATTTCAAAGAAGCAGTAGGGAACTATCCCCCCCTGCGAAATAACAACAATACGTAAATCTATTATTGATAGTTTGACTTTACCTCGGCTTCCCCACCAGAGGGGTGAAACAAGGGTAAAACAAAAACATTTATTGATGGGAAAGCCGAGAGGCTAACCTTTAAAAAAACCTATAGGAATCTAGAGTGAATTGTAGAGGATCCGGATCAACTGGAAATTCTTCTAGAAAGAGCTCTTACTACTACTATACGAGGAGTGTTAACGATGAAATATTTATTACAAGTCGATTTTAAAATGGATGGACCATTTGGTGAAGAAATGTCAAAGGCGTTCGTTGATTTAGCGAAAAGTATTAATGATGAACCAGGGGTAATATGGAAAATTTGGACAGAAAATGCGGCTGCTAAAGAATCTGGCGGAATATACTTATTCGCAACGAAAGAGGATGCTGAAAAATATTTAAAGATGCATTCAACGCGTTTAACAAGCTTTGGGATTACTAATATTCGCGGTAAAATTTTTGAAGTGAATGAAGCATTATCACTTATTAATCATGCACCTATTAAATAATCGCAGTAATTGTGCATATTAAATTTAACATAAAAACCAAGATCCTCTTTAATACAGGGGAGCTTGGTTTTTCCTTATATTTGTTGAATTTAATTAAAAACTGTTCACATCGCAAATAGTTGCTGCAAACCTTGATTGATCCTTTATTTAATATTCCATATATTATGTGCTTTCGATACCATAGCTTCTATTTCCGTTTTATTGTCTTTGATTATCTTATTTGCTACAGTCTTATCTATAAATTTAGAATTTTTATCATCTACATATTTTAAATCCGAATCCACAATTATATGATAGATTGTTTGATCATCACTAGTCATTTGTAAGCCATATTCATATCCCTTAGTTAATAATGGCCAAATAATGATTGAAAGATCATTTGTTTTATTCGTTATCGCAAGATTACCTGTATATGATAAATAATCTGGTTTTTTCACACTAAAATAGTATCCGTCTTTTTCCAATAAATATTTACCATTTTCGGTTATAGGAAAGTTTTTTGTATATGAATGATATTTAAAGAAGTAAACACTAAACCAACTAATATTATACAAGACAATTAGTATAGTGAGCGCTACTATTATTTTTTTTTACTTTTTCATAATTCTATCACCCTTCCAATTGTACCCTTAATTTCTTCATCATGAGTGACGAGGATAATTGTCTTTCCCTTTTTATTCATCTCTTTCAATATCGACATGACAATTTCAGCATTTCTCTTATCAAGAGATCCTGTAGGTTCGTCTGCTAATATTAATGTGGATTTTTTTAATATCAACCTTGCCAAAGCAACTCTTTGTTGTTCTCCGCCTGATAACGTATACACCTTTTTTTTATGTGTATTTTCCATTCCAACCATTTTCAGTGCTTCCTCAACAGAAATATCATTTCTACTATCTTTACGAACAATCTCTAAATTTTGCTCAACAGTTTTATGATCAACTAATGCGAAGTTCTGAAAGAGGAATCCGACTTTTTCTCGAAAATATAAAAGCTGATTTTTCTTTTCATGAACGTTTATGCCATCTACTATTATTTTTCCATTATCAACAGATTCAATTGCGCCTATCATATTAAGTAAAGTCGTCTTCCCACAGCCGCTTGGACCTGAAAAAGCAACAAAATCACCATCATTTATTTTCATATTGAGGTTATCAAACAAAATCCTTTCACCAAAGCGTTTTGATACATTTTTAATTTCTATCATAGTGATCCCCCTCGTATAGTAGTAGTAAGAGCTCTTTCTAGAAGAATTTCCAGTTGATCCGGATCCTCTACAATTCACTCTAGATTCCTATAGGTTTTTTTAAAGGTTAGCCTCTCGGCTTTCCCATCAATAAATGTTTTTGTTTTACCCTTGTTTCACCCCCTCTGGTGGGGAAGCCGAGGTAAAGTCAAACTATCAATAATAGATTTACGTATTGTTGTTATTTCGCAGGGGGATAGTTCCCTACTGCTTCTTTGAAATACCTTTTAACTGAATATCGTGAAATGGCGGAGAATGGAGGATGCTCCAGCGTTTTACTCCGTCATTTTTTTTATAGCGTTTTAGACCTGCTCATGGGACAATGGAACCCGACAGGATCGTATCAGGATATTGCTTTTCCCCCTTGCGGACATCTCGCGATGTACTGCTTAATAAGCCTGCTACCCATGGTTCATTATTGAAGGTCTAACCACTGGTTGCGCCGCCGTAAAAGAAGTGAGTGTAGCGCTCATGATGGACTTCTTTTCTTTGAGTGCTGATGACGAGGAAGACATCGATGATTCCCGTGGGCACCCAGGTCTGAACGTTCTTGATTAACTTACCTACTGGAGGTGATTGGTATGTCACAAATGCTTGTTGGTGTAGACGTAAGCTTGAAGTCCCATCATGTCCATTTCATGAAACAGGACGGATCCACACTTGCCGACTTTTCTGTTTCTAATGATCAAAACGGGGCCGCAACCCTGATCAAACGAATGCTAGAAGCAGCGGAAAAAAGTCAGGCCAACCAATTGAAGATTGGGATGGAAGCCACTGATCTTTACAGTTGGCATCTTGCCCATTATCTACAAGACCAAATGAAAGGCTATGAACCTAAGTTCCAAGCCTCTATCTACGTACTAAATGCGAGAAAAGTCGCTCGTTTTAAAAAAGGGTATGACTCCCTTGTGAAAAACGATCGCATAGATGCCTGGGTCATCGCTGACCACTTGCGCTTTGGCCGACTGCCAGCCCAAATGAAAGATGCCATACAATATGAAGCCCTTCAACGATTAACACGGACAAGGTTTCATTTTATGCGGGAAATTACCCGAAATAAAACGTATTTTCTTAACCAGCTCTTTTTTTAAAGTTCAGTGGACTGAGACAAGATAATCCATTTTCAGATAAATTCGGAGCTACGAGTATGGCTGTCATGGAAGAACTAGAGCCCGAAACCATCGCTGAAATGAGTATCGAAGAACTCGTCGAGTTCGCCTGCAGGGATAAAGGGAAGAACCGATTTGAAAACCCAGAAGAAATCGCAAAATATCTTCATAAGTTGGCTAGATCATCTTATCGGTTAAATAAGGCTATGCAGGATCCCGTAAATATTTCTATGTCAGTTACTTTAAGTACCATTCAACATATCGAGTCACAAGTAAAGCGGCTAGATAAAGAAATTGCCAAGTTAATGAAAGGCATACCGCAAACTCTAACGTCTGTAAAAGGAATTGGAGACGTTTATGCGGCAGGGCTGATAGCCGAAATAGGCGATATAAAGCGATTTAAAGATCATCATGCCTTAGCGAAATATGCTGGTTTGGTATGGAACCAAAACCAATCGGGCGAATTCGAATCCCAAGAAACGGCAAGAATGAGGACAGGCAATAAATATTTGCGATACTACCTTATTCAAGCTGCTGATAAGATCCGAAAGTATGACTCTGAATATAAAGCTTTTTACACAAAAAAGTACGATGAAGTTCCAAAACATAAACACAAACGCGCTCTCGTCTTAACTGCAAGAAAACTGGTACGATTGGTGTTTTCGCTACTACGCACCAATCAGTTGTACACACCACCTGAAAGGAGAGATTAAAACTTCTCATTCAGACCCTTTCAAACACCCAGCTTCACACTAATAGTGATTGGTAAAAAATCGAAAATAGTGTGAGGTTTATTTGTTATACTCTTTT
Source organism: Bacillus aquiflavi (assembly GCF_019915265.1). Classification (NCBI taxonomy): domain Bacteria; kingdom Bacillati; phylum Bacillota; class Bacilli; order Caryophanales; family Bacillaceae; genus Bacillus; species Bacillus aquiflavi. The sequence goes on along the minus strand of NZ_CP082780.1, from coordinate 3,638,034 downwards.
TTAAGCACTTTTCAATGAAATCCAATATTAATTTCCAATCCACCGAATTTTAGTGCTTGACATATTACCACTGGGCTTTCAGTATTTTTTGTATGTTTTATTTCTCTATTTTAGAAATCATTCTAAAAATAAAAATAGTTTCTATAATAAAGATTAGGGCACCTCCATAAAACAAGTAAGAAGCTTGAGAAATAGAAAAGAAATAGTTTACTATTAAAGAGATAAGCATGCTAATTATTGTTGCTGATAACGTAATTAAAACGATCTTTTTATTCTTTTGCCACGTTGTGTAGCCTAATATTTTTTTATACTAAGTTCAATAGCATTTATGTCATATTCAAGACGTAAGATTAAAGAAATAATAATTAACTCTAGAACAAGTACTAGAGATACTAAAACTGTCGAAATGATCATTCCTCGTTTTATAATTAACCAATTATAGTGATACAAAGCAAACACATTTGTGTTTACATATATTTGATCAGATAAATTATTTTTTTTTACGAATGAATTAAACTTTTCTTTCGTAACAAGATACATTATATCGTGTGCATAAGTAGTTTTTTTAAGACTAGTTTCCACAGAAATTTCAATCTCTTCAGGTCCTGTATGATTCAATATGATGATTGGATTATGAAGCAGCTTACTTCTACTCACATAATTTAACTCATCAATACTCACTAGATCAGCATTTTTTTCATATATCATTACTTCATAATTATTTGCATCATGATGATGATCAAAAAAGTTAAATACGTCTTGCACTTTTTCAAGAACTGCTTCGTCATCGGCATATTTTTTAGGTAAAATATAGTAAACCTTATTTTCATTAATATCTTTATTTATTTCAGGGATTTTACTTTTTATGTAATCCTTTGCATTTTTATTTGCCAATATTGCTGGTTCTGTTAGGTCAAGGTTTCCAGTAATATTTACTAATTGAATTGAGTGTTGAAAGTTCTCTTTGTAAAATTCTTCTCTAACAATGGCACCCTTCTTGATCAATTCTGAATTAGTTTCGTGATCTGGGGTCATTTTATAATCAAATTGGACATAACGATAATCCTTATATGTTTCAAAAAAATCTTTTTGGCGGAAAAAATTTATACCTTCTATAATTAGAGCTATATTTCCTGACATAATGGAAATAGATAAGATGATCGTAATGATTTTTAATCCATAATTTATCGTTAATATCGTTCTAGAATTTCTACTGTTTGAAAATACCTCCTTTAAATTATAAAAATACAAACTAAAATAAAGAACAGCATTGAAAACAATAAAAGCACAAAATAGTAGGAGGGAATATTTAAAGCAGAAGAAGGAGTTGGTAAACATAGAAATAAAATAGCCTGCTCCGAAAAAGAACCCAACAAAACAGATTGTATCAACTAAAATATTTTTGAATACTAAAGTTCTAATTTCCTCACCAAAAGTAACCTTAATTAAAGCCTCTTTTTTTTGATAAAGAACATCATAATATGTAAATAGAAGGATTAATATAAGTATAATGAGCCAAATAAAAACTACATTTCTTTTGCTTTCATTATCCTTTGAACCTTCTACAGGGTGGTTCCCACTATAAATATCTATAAGCTCGACTTTAAAAGCTTTAATATTTTCTTTATTACCAATTAAATAGTAATCTGTGACTTTGCCCATATTTGGGATTTCATTAATATCATAAAATTGTATTTTAACAGTTCCTGACAAAAGGCTTTCATACTTTTTTTCTTTCATATTTAATTCCTCACGTAAATGTTCATTAGCCTTTTTTGTACCGTAAATAGAAATACTCTCATCAATGTTACTTTCTAGTTTCTCTACTACAGCAAAAACCTCAACCTCGTTATTCTGCATTGAGGATATAATATCAGTTTTCATTTCTGTATCTGATATGTAATCTGGTTTATACAAAGTCGTACTATAAAAAGAATGATAAAAATCATCTAAATAATAGATAAAGCTTTCCCCAATGAACGAGAATGCAATTACGAATAAAATTAACCCGATCGTACATTTTACTTTTTTCATAACTCACCCCTACATATGCGGAAGATGTCATTTAGCTTCCTTAGTTACAAAATATGGAGTATTAATATTTGTAGTAATAGAGTACCAAATTGGAGCTTTATTTTAAAGGAAAAATATACATTAATGAAATAAATAGTAAGATTATGATGCTAAGTTGATAAAGCTAGATTAACTTGCTTACAGTATAGAACATGCGATTGAGTGTTCTCTTTACAAAATTTGAGTCACTAAAAATATTTTTTAACTATCCTCGGCAAGAATATTTTGAAAACGTTTGTCACCAGTCTAAGGACAGCACCAATCGGAGCTGTCCTTTTTGTAAATCAATCTTCATTTTTAATCTTGATTGCTAATTCGGTTAATAATGTTTTTAATTCGGTCGTGAATATTTTTTTCATGAATAATTGGAGATTGGGACTGTGCTGGTGCTTGGGCTTGATTATTTTTTTCTCCTTCTTGAGCATCTTCCATTCCACAAGGGCAATGAGGAACTTGCTGTTTTTGCAAAAGCTTAAAGATTAACACAACTTCTGCTTTCTCAATGATTTTTCTAAAGCGTCCACTGCTGTCAATATTTTTGTGTAGATCAATATCATTTACGACACTAAATAGTAATCTGCATTCAATTGGTTCATTGAAAAATTCAAAAGTAAGCCCACCTGATGTTGTTTTGTCTGCTCCATCCCCGTGTTCATTAATAAAGATTCTTTCATTAGTTAAAGTCGATTTTTGGCTAAATAGTTCAATAGCCCGTGGAGCAAAGACTGCCTGATTGCAGCTGAAAGGAACGTCAACAGAGTAGTCACGTAAATAGCCGCTGCATGATTCTACATATTGAATATTCTTATGAATGACGCCAGAGACAAAAACCTTTACTTGACGACTAAGCGGTATAGCTGAAGGGACGGCTTTACATTGAGTAAGGGAAATGTTTCGGCGCACACTCTTGATTTCTTTAGCAGCTGTTGGCAATGTAATTTCCGACTCAACTAACGCCTGTAATTCTACTTCACCCAAAACTATCGGAATAAAAGCAGTCGGTCCAAAAGAAAAGCCGAAACTATTGCAATCAACCCGAATTGTTTTCGCCTTATCACACGGTGGCAAAGGACAGTGCTTTTCTGATTCTAAATTATTATTATCCATCTTTATTCTCTCCTTTAATTTTTACATAAACCAATAAATAATCATTTTTTTGGAACTACTATTTATATATGTTAGAAAGGAACGCTTAGTTTGGGCAGTTGGACGAGTATATTTGCGCATTTTTCGTTTAAAACTTGATATTATTTTTTAGCCCAGTAAATTCCCGATTAACGAACCTACAGACAGGAAATAAACGCAATAAAAAAGCCCGTTCTCGTAATTTGAGAAAGGGCAGTTTATCTTGTACGTTCTTTTATTTCAATGGATTAATCCTCTTATGATAAAGATAAATACTATCGTGGTGGGCTAGTTAAGGTGGAAAACCTCTATAGTTCTTCTTAATTAAATATTATGGGTGAAAACGAGTTGATCTTTACTATACTTTGCGATCAGTACGCAAATATTGTGTTTACCTTTCTTTCTTTTCAACTGAAGATTTGCTTATTTTCTCAAATTCACCTGATCCTTGTAATACAGGCTCTAACTCTTTTAGTTAGGGATGTCAAAATGGGGGGAGTATGATATTTCCACCCAATTTTTTTTATAAACCTTTTAACCTTGTAAAAAGTCCGGCTTCATGAACTGAGGGTTGGGATATGTATAGAAGCCTTCTCCTGTTCCTCTGCCAAGCTTTCCTTGATCAATATACTCTGTCTTTAATAATTCGGCTAACTTTTTAAAGTCTTTATTACCTGTTGCTTTCGCCTTTGCCTGGACGATATTATAAGCAGTACTAATACCTACAACGTCTAAAATAGCAAACGGACCAAGAGGCGCTCCTGTTGCAATCATCCATGTTTTATCAATCGTTTCAACATCTGCAACTTCTTTTAATAAAAGCATTTCAGCCGCTTCTAAAAACGGAACTAATAACGAATTTAAAATATAACCAGGCTGTTCTTTATGTAAAGGCAAAGGAACCATGCCAATCGCTTTTGCAAATTCAATTATTTCATCAAACACTTTCATATCTGTTCCTGAATGTTTCATAATTTCCGCCGTGTTGTTTTTCCAAATTTCATTAGCGAAATGTAGAGCTAAAAACTTTTCTGGGCGGCCTGTTGCTTCAGCAAATTGACTCGGTAACAACGTTGAAGAGTTTGTTGCAAAAATTGTCTTTTCAGGAGCAACTTTTCCTAACTGCCTATAAAAGTCCATTTTACTTTGAACAACTTCAGGAATTGCTTCAATTACAAGATCTGCATCCGCAACTGCTTCTGATAAATCAGAGTAAAAAGAAATCCGCTCATAAGCTGCATCGACATCTTTTTGAGTAGCTCCTAAGTCTTCCTGATAACGTTGCTTCAAATTCATAAATCTTTCTTTCGCACGTTCGATTACTTCATCATTAATATCGTAAACAGACACATTAAAGCCTTTAAACGCCGTTTGAAATGCAATTTGACTTCCTAAAACACCGCTGCCCGCAACAGTAACATGTTTATAGTTCATATATGTTCTCCTTTACTTTTTGTTATAGCGAGTGATGATAATGTCATGATTTTAGCGTATATTATTTTCTCTTAATTGATCAATTTTATACTTAGTGTATGAAAAATTAAGAATGAAAAAGATAAAAGTATGGGATTAGTTTTTCCAAATGCTTATCATATACGGAAAATGACATGTAAAATAAATAAATTCAAAAATGATCGTTGATTCTACCGTAACGTTAGATTTTATAATGAATCTATTAAGTGAGAAGGAGCTATGATATGTATTCAATTGGTCAATTTTCAAAAAAAACAGGTGTTTCCGTTCGTACGCTTCGCTATTATGATGAAAAGGATTTATTAAAGCCCTCTTACATTTCTGAAACAGGTCGCAGATATTATAAAGATGATGACATCATCACCTTGCAAAAAATCACAGGATTAAAAGCGTTAGGATATTCGTTAAAAGATGTTCACCTGCTAATAAGGCAACCGCAATGGGGAATAACAGAATCTTTACGTTATCAAAAGGAAAAATTACTTCAAAAAGTAACAGACATTAAAAAGAATATTGAACTACTAGATCAAGCACTTTCATTAGCTCAAGCAAATAAGGTAGTCGAACCGGCAATTTTTATTGCCTTAATACAAAATAGCTTACAATGGAACCTCAGGAAGCAAAGGTTAAAGACTTATTTGCCGAATCAAATCGTGGACGAGATCTATGATGGATCTAATAGTAATAAGAATCATTATGATATTATGAAACGCTTAAAGGTAGCCTATAAGCAACAGTATACGGATGACAAAGTATATAACATTCTCGAAGAGCTTTTTTCTCAAGTCCCACGGGAGCTTTTTAAGCGGTTACTAACAGACCCTAAGCTATTAGAAATACAACTAGATGAAATGTTATTTCCTTCACCATTTAGTAAAGAAGAGGAACAGTGGCTAAGTGAAAAAATAGAGAACATGCTAAAGGAAGATAAAATAAAATGAATATCATCTTGTGGGGACTTATTTGTTTTATTCTTGTATATGAACCTATGATTGGTTATTGGTTATATCAAAGATTTAAAATGCGTGTTATAACTGACCCATCAATTAGGTTACGCTATTATCATATTCTGATGATAGGCTTGTGGTTATCAACGCTCATGATCTTAATAGTAATAGCAAACTTTAAGCTAACATTAAAAGATATACTGATAACAGTGCCGAATATTAACACAGAAATATTAGGTACGGTCATAACATATATTGTAATAGGAATAGTAATATTATATACTTTATTGCTTTTATATTACGTAATTGGATACTTCATTAGTGATCATGTGAAAAATCAGTTGATCTTCATGAAGCAAAAAAAAGTTGAGCAAATAACATTTACAGAAATACTACCTGTTACAAAGAGAGAAAAATCCACTTGGAATCAAGTAGCATGGACAGCGGGTATAACAGAAGAAATGATTTACCGTGGATTTCTAATATTTTCATTTACGACATTATTTCCCGAATGGTCGATTTGGCTCGTTCTATTATGTTCGTCAATACTATTCGGCCTTGCCCATACTTACCAAGGCTTATCTGGTGTCATACGAACAACCGTTTTTGGCTTTGTGTTTGGAATGCTTGCAGTCGCATTAAACTCCATTATACCGCTAATCCTTCTTCATACTTTAATTGATTATGTTGGAAAGCTAGGAAATATAGATGAATAACTCTATAGATAAATATCGTAACAAGCCGCTCATAGTTGAAAAAAGAAATATCCATAGACTTCCAAACTATTTCAAATCGATTCCATCGAATAGAACTTAATCAGGAACTATTATCACATGACGCTTATTCAAGCGTATTAGAATAGCTTATAAAATAATTTGATAATAAGCCCCTTGTATTTTGCGATAGAAAAGTGCAGAAAAAAGCAATAAAAATACAGAGACTTTCCACCCTTTAATTCCTTTTCGACAATGCGTATGACAGTTCTTGGCTGTCCTCCAATTTATTTTCATGATGTTAGACTCAAAAGTAGACACAGTTTACTTTATGATAGAAATAACTAATAATATGAGGTGTCCGCATGAGTAGAAAAAAATTTGATGAAGATTTCAAAAGAAGTACAGCCCAAAATGATGATGGAACAGAACAAGTCAGTCGCGCAAACAGTCACATAAAGGATCTATTCGTCATCATTCTCATCGTTGCAGCCAGTACTGTTCTAAGGATGATCAAGAGTCCTTTATTTTTCTCTCTACCGCGCTTTCGCTTGGTGACCTCATCATTCAAATACAGAGATAGATCTTTTCTGTACTTAAATGATGAGGAAATTAATGTCTAGTGTTTAACTTGCAATCTCGCGATAGTACATCCGTTCATATTCAGAGGGCAATAAATACCCATTGGCTGAAGGAATTCTTTTTGAGTTAAAGAATATTTTGATATATTCATAGATTTTTTTGCCTGTTCTCACTTTGTATATTTGGTTAAATAAATAAGCTCTTTCTTTAAGATACTGTTGAACGATTCAATACATGCATTGTCATAACAGTTTCCTTTTCTGCTCATGCTTTCATTCTTTTTTTTATTAAAAAGTGATTAATATCTTTTTTTCATTAGGCTTAGACAACCTCTTTAAATATTTTAAGAAATCAAAATTATGCATTGAAATAAATAATTGACAATAATTTCCCATTTTTTCGCTATAACCCTCTGAAACCTCAACTAAATTTTCATCCCAACCTCAGCAAAAGTAGCCATATGTTTTATCACGCTGACTGCACCCTCAACAATCGGGAATGCTAAAGCTGCTCCAGATCCTTCCCCAAGGCACATATCCATTCTTAACATCGGTTCAATCCCCAGTAGTTCACTTGCCATTCGTCCACCTGGTTCTGCAGAGGCATGGGAGACGATGAAATATTCCTTCGCTTTAGGTTCAATAGACGCTGCAATAATGGCAGCCACTGTTGAAATATAGCCGTCAACCACCACTGGAATTTGATTCGCCGCAGCTCCAAGCATCACACCTGCCATGCCGCCGATTTCTAGCCCTCCTACCTTGGCAAGAACATCTATCCCATCAGCCGGGTTTGGCTTGTTGATCTCAATGGCTTTCCTGATTACCTCTACTTTATGTTTAATTCCACCTTTACCAACTCCAGCTCCCCTGCCGGTAATTTCTAAAGGGTCACAATTCCCTAAAACAGACAAAATTGCTGTACTTGCAGTAGTGTTGCCAATACCCATTTCACCCGTGCCAAGCAAGTTGATACCTTTTTTTGTTTCTTGATTAACTATTTCAATCCCAACCTCTATCGATTTGATAGCCTCTTCCCTCGTCATGGCAGGACCTTTTGCCATATTTTCAGTACCATTTTTTATTTTCCTTTTGATCACTCCGGCATCATCTGGGATTTCCCCTTTTACACCAATATCTATTGCAACTACATCCGCTCCAGAAACCCTACTTAAAGCACACACACCAGTTAATCCTTTTGGAAACAACAAAGTTTGTGCTAATGTTACCGCTTGAGGGTTACTGGAAATCCCTTCTTCATAAACACCATGATCAGCCGCCATTACAATGACTGCTTTTTGGTCAATGATGGGATTAAAATTCCTTGTAATTCCAACTAACTGGATAGCAATATCCTCCAGCTTACCTAGACTTTTAGGAGGCTTTATCAAGCTGTCCATTCTTTCCCTTGCCTTAGCCATCATCTCTTCATCCAATTTTTCAATCTTATGAATCGTTTTTTGCAATAATTGCATTTCTCTCTCTCCTTTTTATAAAAAATAAAAGTCTGCAGTTTATTTCAAGAGCAAATAAACTACAGACTTTTCCATTATCTGATAACATCAAGCGAATAGGCAGGTCTCCTGGCTTAGGGTCATTGTTTTATTAACCTTCCCAGAATGATTCCAGTGGCATTTCTAATAAAACTCCCCTTTACAGTGGCGGGACCGCTGAAGATTTTCACTTCATTCCCTATTCTCCCCTAAGGGCACCTACTGCTTTTATTCTATTTTCTATTAATGTATAAAATTATAAAGTAATGATAGAAAACTGTAAAGTGGTTAAACGGATTGCTTATTGCTCAGACAAATAGGTAAAGGGTTAGGTAACACCCGATCAAATCGTTCATAGTCCACACATAGCCACGATCAAACACATACATGGCTTCTTTAGCATCTGCCAGTACTTTAAGCTGATTTTGGTCATGTTCTTTTGCTGCTGTAATGACAACTTTTTCTGAATAAACAGTATTTTTATCCATGAACACGAATTGCAAATGTAGTTTTTCACCTGCTTTTGTTTAACAAAATTTTGCCCATTTATCGTTAGTTAAGTCGTTTATGTAACTGTCTATCATATAACATGATATCAGACAACTGTATAAACTTTTCGAAACGAGAAACGGAAAAATACCCCAATAATCAACCTATGTATAAAATAACTAAAGCTAGTTGAAAAACTATTTAAAATAGGTTAGAGACGTTACCTAATACAGAACAACTTAACTGTGTACTTAAAGTTAAATACATTGAAAGCGTTAGAATCTACTAACAATCATTCAAGAATAAAATTATTTAAATTCTGTATATTTTGTTTTGTTCCCATACGCTTTTTCTACAGGATAATTATAATTATTTTTTTGAAGTTTTTCCTTAACAGCTTTATATACATCAATACCTGTTTCCTCGGAAAATAACAAGGCGTAGATCAATATATCTGCTAATTCATCTTTCATACTTTCAAGATGATGTTCTAGCGCTTCTTCACTCGTTTTCCATTGGAAAAGTTCTAACAATTCACTAGCCTCTAAAGACAAAGAAAGTGCTAGGTCTTTTGGATTATGAAATTGGCGCCAATCTCTTTCATCTCTAAATTTCACAACCATATCGCAGATCACCCATATCTTCACCTTCTCTGTTAAGATTGTAACAGCTTTTTTCTTAACGAATTATCACTTGCATAGATAAATAAACCTTTTATGCCACGCTTCATTAGAATATTGATTGAGTTTAATATAATTCTTTCCTTAGCCCTCTCAACATCACCAATTCCATCAGTACCTGTATATGCACCTATATCTTTATATAACTCTGTTTTGATGACTAACTGTTCCTTTTTCCTATCGTAAGTAACAGAAGGTCCTAGAATGACCCCTACATAATTCAAATCAAACCCTTGTACTGTATAAATGGAGCCTGCTTCGCTAACGGTTGTTTCTTTCTCTGCCCAAGTAGAATTCCTGTCTGTAATATTCCATGGAATTTGATATTCTCCTTGATCTTCCGTAACGTAGTAAACCTCTCCATCCTTTTTGTGAACATAGTCGAACGTTGACACTACACGGCTTAATCCGTATCGAGTATCTTTCCGGATTATTGCTTCGTGCATATCCTTTAATGATTCAAAAACTTTTAATTCATATGTACTCCCTTGTGGTATTGGCAGTACACGCTTTTGCTTAAAACTATTAATCCACTCTAATATTTCATCATTTGCGTGCATTCGAAACTGGTTCGTTAGCTCATAACGTTCATAATAGGAACTCTTCCCAATTAGATTTTCCAACGTTTTCTCTTCCCATAAACTTTTTAACTTTAAGACTTGGTCTCGATCGTAAACAATGACAACCACTTTCGCTAACTTCAATAGCTCTTCCAAATGATTATCTAAATAAAAATTATTATATTTATCCTGTCGTGTTAACAACAAATGAGCTTCGTCTACTAAAATAATGTCTACTTTTTTGCCCTGTTTTTGTAATCGATTAATTAAAGGTGTTGGCTTATCGAAATCTTTAATCCTCAAATGCTTTAGCTGAGCTGCTATCCCTTTATATGTTTTATACATCTCTTCATGGTTCACAACTAAGTAATTCTCTGTTTTATATAAAGGAGAAGAAGCCTCCGTCTTATATTCTTGTATCGTGTTAAAAATCGAACTTAATACGACACTCTTTCCAACACCTGCTTCACCTTCAATTAAAAACAAACTGCCATACTCTACATTGCTTGCCGACTGAACTCGTTGCTCACAAAACTGGATTACTTTTTCCTTCAAATCTAATTGTTCCAACGATAGTTCTTTGAATGGCGATATTTTAAATATATCTTTGTTTTCAATAACATGCTGTGAATTGTTTACAATTCCATTCTTATATAATTTTTCCCACAGCTCATTAAACACTAGTTTATCATAAAATGGTTTATCATAATAATTGTGCGTAAGATCACTTGCAGTCTTACTTTTATTTTGAAGTGTATATTTTTCATCACCTAAAAAATAGTTAATAAGCTTTGTTTCTAAATGAAACGTTGCGGATTGATTGAATTTTTCATGCTTAATTAAATGCATCTTATCTAATTTTTTCCGGACGTTATCTTTTATATGTGCTCGCATTCGTCTCTTAAAGAAAACAGTCTCACCAATATAAGCTTCTTTAGCATTATTCAAAATATACACTACTGGATAATTTACATATGATTCCGCATTGTTAATTCTTTTTATTTCTTTCTCTGTAAAAACCCATGTCACTACCTCTACATTCCCCACTTATCTCACCTATCCATATCACTGACAATAGTTACTAGTTTTTTATTTACACATAGTTGTTATTACATATTTCAATTTCTAATCATACAGTTATTTTCTAAATATTAAATTTATTATATCACTTACATTATCATGAATTTAACAAACCAAATATTAAAAAACCACACAATATAATTATGTAAGTACATCTAAACAAGCAATAATGTACTGCGTCTAAAAATGAACTCTAGATATAAAATGCTTTAGTGAATTGAAAATATTGTTTCAGAAGAAAGTAATAAATTACGTTGATTTTTAATACAAAGGGTTATTCAATCGGATTCACAACATGAAAAAACCCCTTCCCGATTCTCTCGGAAAGAGGCTGTAAACGTTGATATACCAATGATATTAACGTTTTGAAAAATATTTCGACATCTTTTAGGGATTTCTAGAACATAGAAATCCCTTTATATCAATGTTTGTTATGTTCTAAAATGGATAATCCCTGATTAAATTTCATTAAAAATGATTTGACTTGAACCAATTTGAACCACCTAAGCTATAAATCATTTTCTTCTGAAGAATATCTTTTATAATCATAAATACATAATAACTTTCGATAATTAGTTGTTTTCTTATCTCTAAAATTCCTTAAAAAATGTTCAGCATCTTCCAACTCTATTCTGTCTTTCATTATTCCAAATGCTATAGCCAAGATCTCTTTGCTATTCGAGATTTTTCCATCACTCAAAATTTCATCTATAGTTCCATGTTCATTTCCAATGTCAGTAACTCCTTTAAAAACATTTTCAACCTTTGAGTTTTGGATTGTTTTTAATTTATCGATATTCTTTAATTTAGGTTGAATCTTACTAAAACCATATATAGGAAAGTATTGGTTGCTTTGTATCTTATGTTTATCTATCAACTCTAATAACTGATGATTCGATTCATCAATTATTTTAAAGTATTTTTCCATTATTTCTGAAGTTGTATGATATTCATATTTAATGGTTTTTAAAGAGCCAATAGCAAGTACTTTTTCCCCATTTTTCAAAGTTTCTATATCTTCTGTAATACTGACTTTTATACCTCCTTGTCCCGTATATATATCTTTAACTACATTTTGTACCTTTCTAATATCCATCGCTGACACTGGTAAATATAATCTGGAAAGTTCCTCATACAACTCTAAAAAATTGTCAGTTTTCAATTTGTTTATTCTAATTGTAGGAAAGCCATCTATATCAATGTCGTGATCCGTTATTTTAATATTATTTGAGCCTTCTTCATATTCCACAAGTAAAAAGTTACTTCTAATCTTCTCTGCTTCATTAGTATTTGGATTTACATAAGTAAATATTGTTTTTAAAATTTGCTTTATGTTATCGTCACTTACACTATAACCTAAAAAAATTATAGGATTGTGTATAAACAATGATAAAAGTTGGGCTCTAATTAATTCATATCGCTCATTAAATTTAATATAGTCATCATTATTAATTATTATTTTTTCAGGCTGATTTACACAACCATGAATTTTATAAACTGACCCATACGGATTACTTAATAATATTTCATTTCCAATTAATGTATTAAACTCAAATATATCTTCCACAAATGTATCATAATTTGTAGTAATTATAGATCCGATATTTTTACGAATTTTTTTTAACTCTAAAATCTCTTTTTGTTGTTGTTCTTTTAATTCATAATTTGATAGCAATCTAGATATATATAATTTGAATCGACTAACATTTTTATGTTCTCTCATATTATCATAAAATTCTGCATTTAATTCTTCAAACTTACTTTCACAATCCACCATTAAAGTTTCATCAAATTGTTTTTCGATGGCTGTTGCAATCATAGGATAATTATATTTTCCCTCAACTTGATTTTTATACTTTAAATCTAAGTAATAATTATCATTTCCTTTTAATTCAAAAGCTGCATGAGCCAATAGTTCATCCCAAGTAAAAGTTTCTTTTATATACCTTAAACTAAATCCCGTTCCAACAAATAATACAGGATGATTAGTATATTTATTCACAAATTCCTTAATATTCATACTCATACTCCCCTTGTATATCTGATTATGAATAAAACTTTATCCCTGCTAGAATTTCTAACAGGGATACGTTTACTCAATAATATCCAGTGGTGGTAAGCTATCTATTAACTCCACAGTTTGTACTGACACATTAATGACTCGTAATAACAATTCAAATATATACTTTTCATTATTTGAATATTTATTCGGATCAAAAACTATTTGACTATTTTTCTTCACTTCTTTTATATATTGATCAATTATCCAATCTATTGGTGTTCGTCCATTTAATGTGTATTCATATGCTTTTTGAGGAATATCTTTAATAGTTATATCAGAATTAAATATAATTTTACTCATATCGCCTTTTTTAGCGTACCTCATTTTTGTAACTTCAAAGGAAGGATTGTCCACTTTATACTCAATAGTAATTCCATCATAAGGTTCTACGTGTTCATAATTTATGTGTAAATCAATCAATTTCTGTCCAATCTCAACGTGTTTCCAAAAATCTTTAACAAACATTATTCTAGGACTTTCTTTCATTAAATCCGCTTGATATTTTTCTTGATATTCCCTGCAATTTAATAATGCATAGATATATTGAAAAATTGACAGTTTAGTTATATTAGAATCTTCATATTTCGTTTGAAAATCTTGCAGAATTGAATCTCTTATATTTTCTATTTTATCTTGGTCACCTTCAAATATTGTCTGTTCAGTTGCGAAGTACAAAGGGATAGATTTATTATTAAATAAAGTTTGATAATCTGTAATTGTATCTGTAACTAATACAGAAAATCCTTTATTTCCTCCCATGAAATTTAAAAATAAATTTTCTTTTAGTTTTTCACTAAAGACTTTATTCCATATACTCGGTCGTTTAATAAGAGGTCGACTGTTATATAAATACCTTTTTACAAACGGTCTATACTGTATATAAGTTATGGAACTTTCATCATACTCAATCTTATCTTTTTTCTCCCATCTCTTTTTCAAATCATCTGACCAATTGATTTTAGTACTATTAGTTAGCAAATCTTCTACGTCCTTAACATTATCTACTTGGTCATTGAAATTATTAATTAAAGTTTTAACACTTTGCTTTAAAATTTCCTTCGAATAATTGGTAACCCACTCGTCTCTACTACTTCCAAATCCAATTCCTCGATCAATAAAAACACTATTTTCATCATCGGTAATCGGTAAATACTTCATAAATTCACCATCTCTCTGATTTATCCAATTATTGAAGATGTCGGGTACAACTCTTTTCCAATTTATATTCGAGATTTTATTTTGTTTTTTTAATATCTTTAATTTTTGTTCTCTGTTTAAATACTCCCCTATATCATGATAGAATATTTCATGATTATCACTTCCATCTTTCACTAAAAATGTAATAGCTACCCCGGTTCTACTACCCGAACCAAAAACTTTACCCCCTTCTTTTCTAGACAACTCTCCTTGAGTCCTTTGATCACCTCTTAGATTCAAACAATATATATAGTTAAACTCCTCATACCAACATTTTCTTAATCCATCAGCAGTGATTCCATCTAAAAATCCATTGTTTGTTACAAATGCAATTACACCTTTATTTTGAATTCTTTTTGAAGACCATTTAAATGCTCTAATATACGAATCATATAAATTATTCTTATTTTGTGCAGTAGAATATTTAGCATAGCTATTTCTAATTAAATTATCTAACTTAGGATATTTCTGATTTTGTCTATTATCATTTTCACTAGTTTGCTTAGCACTGTACGGAGGATTTCCTATAATAGCAAAAACGGGATTCTCTTGTTGGCGTTTAAGTCTCTCATTATTTTCATTGAAGAGTATGTCCTCAAATGAACTTTCCTTTTCTGTACTATCAAATGTATCTGTTAATACTATTCCTTCAAATGGTACGTATTCTCCACCATATAAACTGTGAAATGTTTCTTCGATATTTATCGCTGCAATGTAATAACTTAATAATACAATTTCATTTGCATGGATTTCTTGAGTATATTTTCTTAATAAATCTTCTTTTGGAATCAAACCACTTTGCAACAAACGAGTAATAAATGTTCCTGTTCCTGTAAATGGATCTAGTACATGTACTCCTTCGCTCGCTAATGATTTACCAAAATGTTTTTCTAAAACATCATTAACTGAATGAATAATAAAATCAACAACCTCAACAGGCGTAAAGACGATTCCCAATCGCTCTGTGGTTTCTTTAAAGCCTACTTTAAAGAACTTATCATACAGCTGAATAATAATTTCTTGCTTTGCTTTTAGATTATCAATCCCTTCGGCTCGAATACGTACACTTTCATAGAAGGACTCTAATTTTTCTTGTTCTTTCATCAGACCTTGCTCATCTAAAATCGACAAGATGCTATCCATTGATTTTGAAACAGGATTGTTATAAACAAAACTATACGAGTCAAACAAAGCTTCAAAGACAGGTTTAGTTATTAAGTGCTGTGCTAGCATTTCAATCGCTTGTTCTTCTGTGATAGAGTCGTTGATATTGTATCTTAGACTTTTAATGAACTTCTGAAATTCCTTATATGCTTCGCTCTGCTTATCTTCCAACATGACACGAATTCTCATCATATGTCTTTGCGCAATTTCTGCTACATCTTTTGACCAATCTTCCCAGTAACGAACATTTCCAACTTTACGAACGATTTTTCCATAGATTGCTTTCTCTAAATCTGTTAAATCTTCCTCATTTAACATAAAAGATAATTGCTCTATCGCTGGTTGTTTCAATTCGCCATCTTCGGGTGCATCTCCTACTCCAATCACTTGAATTTGATCTGGCTTTTTCTTATTTAATTCCAATTTATTTATCGTTGCATCAAATCTTTCATCTAGTGAACGTAATGCGTTTAGCACTTCCCATACGGTTCGATATTTTTCATTGTTATCTAATACTGTATTTGCATTCATTCCTGCTGGAACACCAATCGGTAAAATAACATAACCATAGTCTTTACCTTCTGATTTTCGCATAACTCGTCCCACTGCTTGTGCGATGTCAATCTTCGAACGTCGTGGTTTCAAAAACATAATTGCGTCTAAATCAGGAACGTCTACACCTTCTGTTAAAAAAAGAGCATTTGATAAGATACGACATGTGTTTTCAGGTACATCTTCTTTTAACCAAGAAATTTTTCTGTTTTTCTCTAAAACGTTCATTGAACCGTCAGCATGATCAATTTCAATTTTATATTGGGCTTCCACTTCATCTTCTTGATATAAATATTCATTCACGACATGATTGAACATATCTTTAATTAATTTTGATTCTTTAATTGTTCCTGTAAATGCAATCGCACGCTTCATTGGTGCACCTAATGTTTCATCAGATTCACTTTTTCGACGAACTAAACCATTCCAACATCCAACAATCTTCGTAATATCGTCAAACTCTAATTCCGAATCTTTCTGAGCCAACATTTGTTGGAAACGACGAGATATCATTTCTTCATCGACTGCTAAAACCATCACTTTATAATCTGTTAAAATGCCTTGTCTGATTGCATCCCCAAAACCAATACGATAGAATTCTTTTCCATACAAATCAACATTATCCATATCAGCGATAACTACAGACATTTCGTCTGCTTTTTGTTTTGCTGCATCTCCATAAATACGTGGTGTTGCTGTTTGATATAATCTTTTTCTGGTTTTAATATATTTATCATAGTGAACTTTTGTAAAATTACTAGCTTCTTTTCCAGCCTCAGTAGCACCAGTTGTTCGATGTGCTTCATCACAAATTACTAAATCAAATTCATAAAAACCATTTTTTTGTGCTTCACTAATAACATCTATCGACTGATATGTAGAAAATACTGTTAAAAAGTTTCCTTTTTGTGAACTACTCTCTATCTTATTTTGATACTCTAACAATTTCTCAGCGTTAGTAGTTGCTGGAAAACCAATATCTGCAACTGCTATATCTTCGTATTCATTTGTAGAATCTTTCTTAGTCACTTTTTTATCTGAACATACAGCAATTGAGTCCATAAAATAATTTGTATCAGCTGTCCATGATTTTAAAGTCTGTGATAACAATTGAATACTCGGTACTAAATAAAGAACACGAAACACACCTTTTTTCTTTGCTGCTAATTCTTCAGCGATAGCCATAGAGGTATATGTTTTACCTGTTCCCGGAGCCATAATTAATTTTCCACGATCTACTTTTTCCAGTCCTTTGACTACAGCTTCAATAGCTGGCTTTTGATGTGAGCGTGGTGTCTTTTTTGATTTTACTTTTACCTTTTCAGGTTGTTTGAATCCAAATTCTGACCAATCTATTTGACTATCTTTTAACTGAGTTAATGCAATCCTTTGAATGTCTTTATCTCTATCATTTAACGCACTCTCAGCATGCTTGCTCCATTTATCTGTAGATGTAATAATAATTCCTTTTGAATAATAACTTTTTCCAATTTCATTTAAATAAGAATCTATGTGTGATTTTTGAATCGCTGTATCTTCTGAATAATATTTACATTGCACAGCTACACGGTCACCCGTCTCACGTTCCTTAGCAACGAGGTCAACACCTGTATCGATTTTAGGTATTCCATATTCCTCTGGTACTTCATTTAACATCCACACTTCATCAAACAACCGTTTATACATCGGTTCATTTTCTAAATATGTTTTAGATAATATTTCAAATAAAGTTCCTCTATCTCTTTGCGTTCGGTATTCTAAATCTATTTCTTTTACAAGTGAGATAAAACTTTTGCTACTTTCTTGTGTCATCTGAAATTCTCCTCCTTACGTTATTAAAAAAAAGATTTATATTCTTTCTTTTCATATTCTTCATAATTCAACTCTACAATATCTTTTAATCTTGTACTGATGTCCCGAATAATTTGATCAGCTTCTTCTTTTATCTCTCTATACTCTCTATCTCTTTGTTTTTTATAAGCTTCTGCAGACTCAATACCTCCAAAATTAGGTTTTTTGCTCTGATATTCTTTTTCTAACCTAAAGACATTGTTACTTAACAACCAATTCAAATCACGGATTACTTGCTTCATCACAGGCTTTGTATTTTCATTCATTCTTGATAATAAGTCTAAAATATATAAAATAATATCATTGTTTACATCATTTTCATCTTTATTATCACCTAACAGTAAACTCTGAAGTGTGGGCAAATAGTTTTTTTGAAACACCGATTGTTGTAAAATGGGGAATTCATTATTTAACATATGTGTCGAAAGTAAATCTTCCTCTTTTTCATAATGAATTAACTCCTCAAAATTTGGAATGATTAAAAGTGCAGTATCTGCTAAAACTTTAAAATCTCCTGGCTGATACCTCATCTCTATTAATTCCTTCTCTAACTCAAAAAACTTCTCTTCATTTACTACTTCGTTTAATTCGTAATAATCAAAAACATCTTGCAAGTAATCTGTTATCTCTCCATATAAAATCCAACTAGGTTTTACATTTGTCTTTTCAGATAACAACTGTAAATTTTGAGTGCTAGGAATATTCACTCCCCCTTCCCATGAACTAATACTACTAACAGGTACATCTAATAATTGGCTAAACTCTCTAAGAGTCATTCCTGCATCTTTTCTAATTTTTCTAATTCTCGAACCTATGCTTTTTTTATTGTATTCAAACATCCCTTCACACCTCTCTCGCTTTATTTTTTACATTAACCATTTACGTACTTTTTCTCTTTTTAATATACTTTTAAACCTTTAAAAACTCAAATAAAGCTTTTTATTTGCAAACTAAATTAAATATGTTATTATTTGCGGATTACGTATTTTATAAACGTAATACGTAAATGCTATTTCGGAGATGATTATATGAGTATCAATGTTAAAGATCTAATTGATTTATCAAAGTTAGGAAACACTATGTTGCTTGTTGAGCCACCAGAAGCTTATACAAAATTTGTTGACGGTGAACGGACAGATGAAATTGAAGGTTATAAATATTCCGTTGTTCTAGTTGATCATAATTACGATAAAATCCAAGTGAAAGTTGAAGAACAAACGGCTTCCATTTCCTTGGAAAAAGGAGAAACGGTAAAAGTCCAATTTGAAAACTTAGAAGTTTTTCCTTTCTCCTTTAACAACAGAATTGGGTTATCCTTTAAAGCTAAATCTGTTCATATAAAAAAAAAATATTGGTGCTCAAGGATATCTAGAGTAATTTATCCTTGAGCATCATTAAGGAGCTACAATCGATGGATTCAAACAATCTGAAAGATTAGCCGAGCTTTTAACAAAGGTAGATATTTCAAAAACAACTTTTCATGGGTTACGTGATACACATGCATCATTTTTATTCGCTCAAGACATTGACCTTGTTTATGTATCGGAAAGGTTAGGTCATGTAAACATACAAACGACACAAAATTATTATCTCGAATTAATGCCAGAAAAAAAAAAAACCAGCAAGATGCCGATGCTTTAAATCTGTTAAGTTCTTTATGAGGTTTAAGCCGATTTGAACCAACTTGAACCATAAAACCTTTGTAAACGTTGATGCAATAAGGAATTGATTAACGCTTTGAGAATTGTGGTGCACGACGAGCGCCTTTAAGACCGTATTTTTTACGTTCCTTGAGGCGGGGTGTTTACCTTTTTGTATATCTGTTCATAAACATTGATATTGCAATGTTTATGAACAGCCTTTATATAGAAATTTGTACAAACTTGTCTATATTTATATATAGTTTACATTCAGATTACATTCACTGACCAAAGATTACATTCAATAATGGATGCTCGTAATCCTTATAAAAACATCAAAGTGCTATTAATATTTAATATCCTTTTTAAACCCATAACAACCATTTTAAACGGTTATTATGTTAAAAATAATACTAGATAGAAGTAAAACACAATGTGTATATAAGCACACACGATATGTTTTTAATCTAATCCATTCAACTTCGCCCATACTTTTTTATATTCTTCACCAGAAAGTTTGTTAGAACTAGATGCCTTGTTCCAGTTTTCTAAGTTTAAATCATTTAACCACTTCATTGCCTTTGTTGTTGATGCAGTATCAATATTATTTTCATTTGCAAATAAGACTCCTAATTCATTAGCAATACTTCTTGGAATATTTACCGAGCGCATCAATACCGCTTCACTTGTATTAACACCATAATATATCATTGATGGTAAGTTTTTGATTTTTTTTACATCTTCATGTGTTAAATTTTCATAATCTATACCATTAGCTGGCATTTTTAACATTGAAGATAACCCCCAAGAAGCAGCATTAACAATTTTGGAATAAATTGCTCTACAACATTTTGTTAAAGAATCGCTATCGTCTTGACCAAAATATTTATTTGCAATCTCATTCAGTGTTTTCCCTTCTACCCAATCTGAAATAACATCAGCTAAGTACTTACCAGTAACACTTGATCGTGAAGTTACTTCCTTTAGACTATCTTTTATTTCAGGAATATTAAGCATAATCCCCATTAAATCTTTTAACTCACTACCACTCTTAAATAACCGACTTCTGTCCCACACATTTTGTTGTAACCCTAGAGTACTTAGAGCCCCAATAGTTCTATTGATAGCTTCTGGAGAAAATCCTGTACTGTCAGATAATGTTGAACTAGCTTTTGCATTATTTAATTTAACAGCATACTCTTTAACCTTATTAACTAAAATGCGTTGGCTATTTGTATCTAAAGATTTAAATCCAAAAGTTCTTCTTAAGAAGATTTCAGCATTTGTATTAAAATCTCCTAAATTTTGAGATTGATTATACATATGGGCTAGATATTGTAGGAATTGCGACCATCTTGCATCTCTATAAATAAGTGTTCCTAAGTCACCATTCCCTAACATTTTTAAATCTTCTACCATTTCCAAAAGATTAGAAACTAAATCGTTAGTCGATTGCTTCAAATACTGGATTAATGAATCTAATTCAACTTGTTTACTTCTTTCTTGATCACCAATTACAATACCAACCAATCCTAATGTTCCTTGATCAGCACGTCCTGCTCTACCAACAATATTCCAAAAATCTTTAGTAGGCATTTTAGTTCCATACGGATAATATAAAGAAGCCATTATTACCGTAGAAATAGGAAAGTTAATTCCTTGTGCAATTGTAGTTGTTGCTACTAAAAAATTAATTTTTCGATCTTCCATTAACATTTCCATTAATAAGCGTATATCGTCCGGTAAACCGGCATGATGTACTCCAATGCCTTTATTTAGGAGCTTAATTAAGGCGAAATTTTCACCTAATTCGGCCTCAATATATTTTTTAATTAATATAATTTCATCATCTATTTCGATATCAGGTAAATAACTACTTAATTGATCTGCTAAATCCCAACAATTTTGAGGGGATTGAGCAATGATTAGAACTCCTTTCCTACCGTACATTTGTTTGGCAAAACTCATTGCTATTTTTGTCTTAGTCAAATTACTTCTTGTTTCATCTATTGGTGTCGTATTACTTACATTTAGTATCCCTTCATACTTAATTCTTTCTCTCTCAGTAACTAATGTATGAAATTTAGTTTTCCAAGTTCTAGCTCTTCCTTCGGGATAAATCGCACCAATTAATCGATCATTAGGTTGCCAAGATAATCCTATTCCAATGCTTGCTGGACTATCTGGATCTAACCATTCTGCTATGGCATCACTATTTGGTATAAATGGGGTCAATAGTAATAAATTTGCATTAGGACAATCTTGCTTTAAATTCGCTAGTAATATCTCATAATTTATCCCTCTGTATTCGTCCTCAAGGTTATGTGCCTCATCTATTACAGCTAATGTAAGAGGTCGGTTTATATTTTTCTCTATATTATTTCTAATTAACAGATTCAACTTCTCTGCTGTAGTTACTAAAATATCAAAATCTGTTTCACTTGAATTAAGTAAATTTTCTTCAAAAAGATCTGTATCTAAGGACCCGCTTACTTTAGCAACTTTTATTCCAATTTGTGATAAATCTTTTGTCAGCCTATTAGTAATTTGATTTACTAGAGCTCTAGTAGGTACAACATAAACTACCCAACCTTTTTGCTCTGAAAATAAATTTAATGCTTGTAGAATTCTAAACTCGGCAATAATAGTTTTTCCACTAGAAGTAGGCATATCCACCACAATAGCTTTATGCGCTGGATCAAGCAATCCCTGTTCTAAAATGGCGACTCTTTGAGGATATAAAAGTTCATAAAGAGGTTTTGCGGACTTAGTAATATTATTTACAAAACTGGATATTTTTGCATCTGTTTTTGGAGTAACCATCCATATAGAGTTATGAATCATCTGGTTTAACATACTTTTGAGTAATCTTATAATTAAATTCATTTCTATGTTGGCACTGTTTTCCGAAATTTCTATTGATTTATCTAAATGTAAATCAACGGCTTCCCTTATAGAGCGATTATCCCCATTAATCATGAAAGTAGCAGTTAAATCTATAGCTTTTGATAAATGGTAAATTCCTAGTAATTCAAATGCTCTTGATTTTTTGTTACGGATTTCTACATTATCTAAATACCTTTCTTCAAAACTAGATTGCTCTCTTCTTAGATTAATTATTATTTCAGATACTTTGTTAAGATCATTCCAATCCTTCTTTCTAACTAAAAATAAGAAAGCTTTATATATATTCTTAAATAACCTTAAATCCCACTCGTTATCGTCGACTTCAACATTCCATAAAGATTCATTTTCAATTAAAAACCTTCGCCCATCTTGCCATCTTTGACCTAAATATGCGTATGTAATTAATTTATAAAAATACTTTATTTTGCTTATTTCATCATTAGGAATTGGTAATGCCCGCAACAAAATAAATGCTAATTCACAGGCATTGTAAAAGTCCGACTTTTCTTCTTTATTTTTTAACTTAACATTTTCTAGATCCATAATTACTAATTCAAGCGTATCTAATATTCCTAGTATTTTTTCATTTTCCTCTTCATTTAAGGATGATGAAGAAAATGCAATAAAATTATTCGCAAGTGCATTACTAATTAAACGTAGGTCCGCTATTTTTACACTTTCTACAAACATATCAGTTGGTAATGTATCAATAAGCCAATGTTCCGGTAATCTAACACTCATTCTCATCATCATCACCCCCCCCCATTTATTGCTTTTAACCAATTATCATTTTCCATTTTATAACCACTATATATTGAAATTAACTCAATTTGAATACCATCTGTTATATTATCATTTAATGCTTTAGCTCGACTATATAAATCCTTTTTATTAACATCCGTATCTCTAACTAAGACTCCAACTAATTTTAGTTTTTTATTTACCAAATAATTCCTTAATGCCAAAGCACATTTTTCGTGAAAATCACTCCCATTTTTCGCAACAGCTTTACTCCAAATCCATCTAACCAAAGAAGATCTTTTACTTTCTTCATCTCTTAAAGCTTCCAATTGGTTTATCATTCCTGATTTACCATAGAGAACCTGCGGCGGAGTATTAGTATCATAGGAAGTTTTTACTTCTCCAAATAAAAAGATTACATCTTGATCATCACTGTATAGACCAACTAAATCTGCTCCTGTATCATTACCATTTGGATTCTTAGCATCTCTGGAATTATTATAATGAAATTGTGCTGAAAAGTGATCTTCTAATACACATTCTGCTAAACATTCACCAATTCGCCAGTTATCTTCCTCTTCATTATTTGATAATATTTCTTCAAGATTACTTATATCAAAACCTGTATCTTGCAACGCTTCTTTTGCTCTTTCAACTAGTTCAGAAGTCCAATCTGTATCCAAGAATCGGTTTTTCACCCTGTCTCCAACATATTCAACAAACTTATTTTCTAGAAATAAAATACCTTGAAAAAAAACTGTTTCATCTTGAGCTTCCTTAATATATACCCTTTTTAACATTTCATTCATTTAATCACCCTTTTCTATATGAGTTCATTACTGAATGGATTAACCTTTAATTTTTCGATATTCTTAGAGTATGTTTTCAAAGACTTTTAAGAAGGTTGATGATATTTAGGCAATTTCTAAGGTGAATAAATACTAAAGCGATATCACAGTGCGTTTATTAAAGTTCAGCTTTACCAATACAGAGTAGTATACTCTTTTTCGATAGATGATTTATTCACTAGACTTTTTACCCATATTATAACATATCAGAAAATTAATTCTTCTGATGTCTTCCATTATTCAATATAAAAACAAATCAGTGGATTTTCTATACAGAATTATGTACAATACTTCACGGCTAACTATCAATTCAAAAAGGAGTTTTGTACTATTGGCATCATATAAAAAATATCAATCAAAATCTGGCATACGTTGGCTTGTCCAGATTAGTTTGGGGAAAAATCCGCTGACTGGAAAATATAAAAGTACAACTCGAAGGGGGTTTAAAACTAAGAAAGAAGCAGAAGCTGCTGCAAGAGCAATTCTCACACAACATTCGCGGGGAAATTTTATAACTGAAAATAATATTACTTTTGAGGAAGTATATAACGAGTGGATGTTATTAGAAAAAAAAAGATTGAAACCATCTACGATGCACAGTAAAGCTATGAAATTTAAAAAGCATATTTTACCGTATTTCTCCAAACTGTATATACAAAAAAATAGTGCGGACCATTGTCAGGATTTTATTGATCAGCTTTCGTCTAAGATAAAATCATTTAAAGAATACGGTAATCAGTTAGAGCTGCTATTTCGTTATGCTATTAAGAAAAAGTTAATTGTTAAAAATCCGATGAATGACGTCATCTATCCGTCCGCTCCTGACGAGCAACAATACTCGGGGAAAGGATTAAATGTACTTCACTGGGAAAAGGATACCGTACGATACTTCTTAGAAAAATGCGAGGAAGAATTGACCTTTAGGGAATATACCTTATTCAGAACGCTATTGTTTACTGGTATTAGAAAGGGTGAGTTAGGGGCGCTTCTTGAAAGGGATGTTAACACAGAAAAAATGAGCATCGCGATCAATAAAACACTATTTTGGGAAAATCAAAAATATTTATTGCTTACTCCTAAAACCCCAAACTCTAGAAGAGTCATTTTCCTCGATCAAAAGACATTTGAAGTTCTATTACACTTAAAAGAACTAAATCAAGATTTACGCAATGAGTTTGGCAATCCGGAGATAGAGCATTTCTTATTTCCAATTGTTTCTGACTTAAAACCAATGCGACACTCTTATCCAAATAATTTATTAGAGTCAGCATGTAAAAAGTTTGAGGTAGATAATATTAAAGTTCATGGGCTTAGGCATACACATGCTTCTCTGTTATATGCAGCTGGCGCTCGAATGAAGGATATTCAGAGAAGATTGGGACATGCAAGATTAGCAACAACCATGGATACCTATACGCATCTTACGGAACAGAGTGACAAGCATTTAAATCATCTGCTAATTGAATATCTAAAATCAACGAATAATGGTCCCCAAAAGATACGGTAGTGAATGTAATTAAAATAATTCCAGTCACTTTCCATTCACTGCACCTTTTTTCAATGAAAAAGCCTGCTTGGAATCGAGTTCCAAGCAGGCTCAAACCCAGTAGTATCAAGGGGTTTAACGTTTTGAGAATTGTGGTGCACGACGTGCGCCTTTAAGACCGTATTTCTTACGTTCTTTCATCCGCGCATCACGTGTTAATAAGCCTGCACGCTTTAATGTTGTGCGGTATTCAGGATCAGCTTGCAGTAACGCACGAGCGATGCCGTGGCGAATTGCACCTGCTTGACCTGTATATCCACCACCATGAACATTAACAAGTACATCGTAGCTTCCAAGAGTCTCTGTAGCGACTAATGGTTGTTTTACAATTTCACGTAAAGCTTCAAATGGAATATAGTTTTCGATTTCACGATTATTCACAAAAATACGACCGTCGCCAGGAACTAAACGAACACGAGCAACTGAGCTTTTGCGACGACCAGTACCATAATATTGAACCTTAGCCAAAGTTTTACCCTCCTTAAAAATTATCCGCGAAGTTCGTATACTTCAGGTTTTTGTGCTTGATGTGGATGTTCGCTTCCAGCGTAAACGTGCAACTTTTTGAACATTTGACGACCAAGGATACCTTTTGGAAGCATTCCGCGCACAGCAAGTTCTAACATTTTCTCAGGATATTTTGTACGCATTTCAAGAGCAGTTCTTGATTTTAATCCGCCTGGATATTGACTGTGACGATAGTATAACTTGTCATTAAGTTTGTTGCCTGTTAATTCGATTTTTTCAGCGTTAATAATAATGACATGATCACCAGTATCAACATGTGGTGTGTAAATTGGTTTATGTTTGCCGCGTAAAAGCAAAGCAACTTCAGTTGATAGACGACCTAAAGTTTTACCTTCAGCGTCTACTACGTACCATTTACGCTCTATTTCGTTAGCTTTCGCCATAAACGTTGTACGCATGATTTAACCTCCTAAAAATTAAAAATCTTTCGTTCTGGTTTTATTTAAACACGAATAAGTTTCCGGGGCTTATCGTGGGTTAAAACAATACCACTATGATATAATAGCGTTTTATGATGTACATTGTCAAGGGAAATGTTACACCAGGTTTAGTTGTTATGGAAAATCAGCAATAAATTCTTTCATTCATAATCAACTTTCCATAGATAAAGACCTTGTGGTGCAGCCGTTTTACCCCCTGCACTGCGATCACGCCTTTCGAAAATAGCGGGAATTGATGAAGCTTCTCTTCTTCCAGTCCCTACTTCAAGCAATGTCCCAACGAGAATCCTCACCATATTATATAAAAAGCCGTTGCCGACAAAACGTATCACAAGCATATCGTTTTCTTTTGATAACGTGATCTCTTTCATTGTTCTCACTTTATTTTCTGTCTCTGTCTTTGCTGAGCAAAAGCTAGTAAAGTCGTGCGTGCCAAGCATTAATTTACTTGCTTCCTCCATTTCTTGTAAATCAACTCCATAAGGAAAATGATAAGTATAAAACCGTTTAAAAGGGTCTCTTACTTTATTTAAAAAAATAAAATAGCGATATTCTTTACTAACTGCGTCGAAACGAGCATGGAATTGAGCATCAGTGTTTTTGATGTCAACAACCGTGATGTCCTCTGGAAGAATGCTATTTAATGCCACAGGCCATTTATGAATGGGAATAGATAAGGGAGAATCAAAATGGATTACTTGCCCTTTTGCATGAACCTTTGTATCGGTCCTCCCAGAAGCTGTCACACGAATATGGAGACCTTTATGCAAGTTTGCTAATGCTTTTTCTATTTCTTCTTGAACGGTTCTTTTATTCGGTTGAATTTGGTAACCGAAAAATTGTGCACCGTCATAACTAATTGTACATTTGTATCGCTTCATCCAATATCGCTCCGCTTATCATCTTTCTTGTACAACATGTTACGTTCGTAAAATGACTAATATAACCGTAACTAATCCGAGAGAAAGAAGCATTAACGTATCAAGAATTCCCCAACGAAGCTGTCGATATTTTGTTCTTCCAACACCCCCGCGATAACCTCTTGCTTCCATTGCAACCGCAAGTTCTTCAGCACGTTTGAACGAGCTTACAAATAACGGAATTAATAGTGGGATAACCGATTTCACTCGATCTTTTATAGGACCGCTTGAAAACTCAACACCTCTTGCCATCTGCGCTTTCATAATTTTATCCGTTTCCTGCATAAGTGTAGGAATAAATCGCAATGAAATTGACATCATCAATGCCAGCTCATGAACAGGAAATTTTATTTTTCTTAAAGGATTAAGCAAGCTTTCTAATCCATCTGTAATTTCAATCGGTGTTGTTGTTAATGTAAGCAATGATGTCATCAAAATTAAAAAGAAAAACCGCATTGAAATGAATAACCCTTGCCTTAAGCCTTCTTCATATATTTTAATCCAGCCAAGCTGAAACAGCAGCTCTCCTTCTTTTGTTAAAAATAAATGAAGAAGCAATGTAAAAGCGACTAACCAAAGAACGGGCTTTAAACCAGCATATAAGAAACGAAATTGAATTTTAGATAAAATAATCATAAAAAGCGTAAAAGCACCTAAAACAGCGTAAGTTAGCCCATTATTAGCAATAAAAACGATACCTACAAAGAGGAAAATCAGCAATAATTTTGATCTAGGATCCATTCGATGAACAAGTGAGTCAGCTGGAACGTAACGACCGAAAATAATTTTATCCATCATGGCTGCTGCCTCCATTCAATAAGGCTGTAATGGACTTTGTCAGCTGTTCCATCGTCAAACACGTTTTATTTAGCTTTAACCCCAATTTTTTCTCTAGCTTTAGCTGAAAACGGACAATCTCTGGTACATCTAGCTGAAGGTTCATTAAATTCTCAGGTGAAGAAAAGATTTCCTCAGGCGTTCCTTGCCGATAAACCGATCCTTTGTCCATTACAACGATTTGATCAGCATACTGAGCAGCATCTTCCATACTGTGAGTCACTAATATTGTTGTTAATCCCCGCTCTTGATGAAGCCGATAAAACATCCCCATAATCTCTTTTCTTCCGCGAGGATCTAAGCCTGCTGTTGGTTCGTCCAAAACAATCACATCCGGCTCCATCGCCAGCACTCCAGCAATTGCTACCCGGCGCATTTGTCCTCCAGATAAGTCAAACGGCGATTTTTCTAGTATTTCTTCAGACAAACCGACTTGCTTTATTGCGAGACGAGCCCGCTTCTTTGCTTCTTCCATTTGGACTCCAAAATTAAGTGGTCCAAAGCAGATGTCTTTTTCAATCGTTTCTTCAAACAATTGATGCTCAGGAAATTGAAACACAATTCCAACTTTTTGGCGCACGGTGCGCAAGTTTTTTTCTTTTCGGCCTGCAATGATTTCACGCTCGCCAATGACTACTTTTCCTTTTGTTGGCTTCAACAGTGCATTTAAATGCTGTAGGACTGTTGATTTCCCAGAACCTGTATGACCGATAATTGCTAAATACGTACCAGACGGGATATCAATTGATACATCACATAAAGCAAGGCGTTCAAAAGGAGTATTTGCTTGGTACCGATATTCTACTTGTTGAAGTGAGATATCCATAACTCATTCACCAGCTCTTCTTCATTTAAAAAATGCTTTGACATAAATAAACCTTCTCGTTGCAATGCTTTACTTAATTTCACTGGAAAAGGAATATCGAGACCTAATTCGACTAGCTCTTCGTCCATTTGAAAAATTTCTTCTGGGCTGCCTTCTCGGTATACTTGACCTTTATTCATTACAATAATGCGATCCGCCTTTGCTGCTTCCTCTAAATCATGTGTGATAGATATGACAGTAATTTCACTGTTATTTTTCAACTCTCGTACCGTATTCAATACTTCTTCTCGGCCTCGCGGATCAAGCATAGATGTAGCCTCATCTAAGATAATAATAGCTGGACGCAATGCTAACACACCTGCGATAGCAACTCGCTGTTTCTGTCCCCCAGATAGATGGTGCGGCTCTTGATTGAGAAATTGATCCATCTTTACCTTCTCTAAGGCTGTATGAACTCTTTCAATCATGATTTCCCGAGGTACACCGCCATTTTCTAAACCAAAAGCCACATCATCCTGCACAGTTGTGCCGACAAACTGATTATCTGGGTTTTGAAAGACCATCCCGATTTTTTTGCGAATCTCCCATACCGACACTTCAGTTAGTTCCATATCGCATACAACAATTTTCCCCGCTTGAGGAAAATGCAAGCCGTTCAATAGTTTTGCCAGCGTTGATTTTCCCGAACCATTATGTCCAACAATCGCTAACCATTCCCCTTCGAACACTTCAAGCGATACATCCTTTAAGGCAAATCCTTGCTCTGTATCGTATTGAAAAGAAACGTTTTGTATACTTACAAGTCGCTTTCCCATCATGTTCCTCCCCTAAAACTCAGCTTTCTAGTCTAAACTAGCTCGTCATTTATTTTTATTTTTCAAACGATTGGAGAGTTCGTTTCCTATGTATTTCATGACAATATAAAAAAGCCTGCACCCCTTCCTCGTCTTTGCTAGAATACGGGAGAGGTGCATGAGCTAGACGGGATATAAGTTTTTTTAAATCTTATACTCATCGTAGCGCTCTTTTTTGGCTGTTCATCGATCTACCTATTTTTTACTGAATAATTTTGTAGGTTCATCACAAATAATAACGATAAAAGAACAAGGGCATAGCCAGCTCAGTAAACTGTCCTGCCCTTGTATAATGGTTAAAAATTAAACTAGTTCGATAATTACCATTGGTGCACCGTCACCGCGACGAGGACCAATTTTCATGATGCGTGTATATCCGCCTTGACGCTCTTCATAACGAGGAGCAATATCAGAAAACAGCTTTTGTAATGCATCTTGCTTTTTTTCCTCTTCTGCTACTACATTGCGAATGTAAGCAGCTGCTTGGCGGCGAGCATGCAGGTCGCCTCGTTTTCCTAAAGTAATCATTTTTTCCACAACTGAACGAAGTTCTTTTGCGCGAGCTTCAGTTGTTTCAATACGTTCATTTTTGATTAAGCTTGTTGTTAAATCACGAAGCATTGCTTTTCGCTGTGCGCTTGTGCGCCCTAACTTTCTGTAAGCCATGAAGGGTTCCCTCCTTTGTTGAAGTCATTTAAGCTCCTATCTAACGGAAAAAATGCCTAGTCAAACAAACTGCTAACTAGTCATCTTTACGTAAGCTTAGTCCGAGCTCGTCTAGTTTTGATTTCACTTCTTCAAGTGATTTACGTCCTAAATTACGTACTTTCATCATATCTTCTTCAGTTTTATTTGATAACTCTTGAACAGTGTTAATTCCAGCACGTTTTAAGCAGTTGTATGAACGAACAGAAAGATCAAGTTCTTCAATTGTCATTTCTAACACTTTTTCTTTTTGATCTTCCTCTTTTTCAACCATAATTTCTGCATTTTGCGCTTCATCTGTTAAACCGACAAAAATATTTAAATGCTCATTTAACACTTTAGCGCCAAGAGCAATCGCTTCTTTCGGCCCAGTGCTTCCATCCGTCCAAACATCAAGCGTTAGCTTGTCATAGTTCGTCATTTGGCCCACACGTGTATTCTCTACCTGGTAAGTCACACGTGAAACTGGAGTGTAGATGGAGTCGATTGGAATAACCCCGATTGGTTGATCCTCTCGTTTGTTTTGATCAGCAGGCGTATAGCCCCGACCACGTCTTGCAGTTAAACGCATCTGTAAATGGCCATTTGTAGCTAAAGTTGCAATGTGTAGATCAGGATTTAAAATTTCCACATCACTATCATGCGTAATGTCAGCTGCAGTTATAACTCCTTCACCCTGTACATCAATTTCAAGCGTCTTTTCTTCATCAGAGTAGATTTTCAGTGCTAATTTCTTTATGTTTAAAATAATTGATGTCACATCTTCAACGACGCCCTCAATTGTTGAAAACTCATGCAGTACCCCATCTATTTGAATAGATGTAATAGCGGCACCTGGGAGTGAGGATAAAAGGATACGACGTAAGGAGTTACCCAAAGTTGTACCATATCCACGCTCAAGTGGCTCTACGACGAACTTTCCGTACTTGGCATCATCGCTGATCTCAACCGTTTCAATTTTTGGTTTTTCTATTTCGATCATCAAAATATACCCTCCTTCAAAACGTCGAAACCCCGGCTAGATTTTACTTTTTTCCTAACCGAAATTCCCCCATAAATACGTTCCCGCTTGTGCACAACAACTGGAATAATTATACTGTATCACAAAAAAGTATCATAACCCATTATAGACAGAGTTACAAAATCTATACAGACAAATTAAACACGACGACGTTTTGGTGGACGGCATCCGTTATGTGGAACAGGAGTAACGTCTTTTATCGCTGTAACTTCCAAACCTGCTGCCTGAAGTGCACGAATAGCAGCTTCACGACCTGCTCCAGGTCCTTTAACCGTTACTTCAAGAGATTTCATTCCGTGCTCAATTGATGTTTTTGCTGCAGTTTCAGCAGCCATTTGTGCAGCAAAAGGTGTTGATTTACGTGAACCTTTAAAACCTAACGCACCTGCACTAGACCATGAAACAGCATTACCATGAACGTCAGTAATAGTAACGATCGTGTTATTAAATGTTGAACGAATATGTGCAATACCACTTTCAATATTCTTTTTCACACGACGTTTGCGTGTATTTGTTTTACGTGCCATTTAATTAGTACCTCCTTTACAATTATTTCTTCTTATTCGCAACTGTCTTACGAGGACCTTTGCGTGTACGAGCATTGTTTTTTGTATTTTGACCACGAACTGGTAATCCGCGACGATGACGGAGACCACGATAACTTCCAATTTCCATTAAACGTTTAATGTTAAGAGATACCTCACGGCGAAGGTCACCTTCTACCTTAAGTTTATCAATGATATCACGGATTTTGTTTAACTCTTCTTCTGTTAAATCACGTACGCGAGTATCTTCTGAAACTCCTGCTTCAGCTAATACTTTTTGTGCTGTTGATTTACCAATACCATAAATATATGTTAATGAAATAACCACTCGTTTCTCACGTGGTATATCCACACCTGAAATACGTGCCATAAAATTGCGCACCTCCTTTATTAACCTTGTTTTTGTTTATGCTTAGGGTTTTCACAAATAACCATAACTTTGCCTTTTCTACGAATAATTTTACATTTTTCACAGATCGGCTTGACAGATGGTCTGACTTTCATTATCAACCTAACCTCCTTAATAGTACGGAGTGCATTCGCATTATTTGAAGCGGTAAGTAATTCTTCCGCGTGTTAAATCATATGGAGATAGCTCAACTGTAACTTTATCACCAGGCAAGATACGAATAAAATGCATTCGAATTTTTCCTGAGACGTGAGCTAACACTGTATGACCATTTTCTAATTCTACCTTAAACATTGCATTTGGCAAAGTATCTACTACTGTGCCTTCTACTTCAATAACATCGTCTTTCGCCATCGAACTTGTCTCCCTTCACCAAATTCGTTAATCTTTCATGCCCTTTGCAAATGCAAAGCGTAGCTTTCCGTTTGTTACACGACTAGATTCACTAAAACTGTTCTGAACTTCTGGGGATCAATAGTCTAATCATTCGTGCATCAACCCATTTTACCACAATACGAACATAACTAAAATCCCGTCCCTTATCTAAAGACCAAATCGTTAGGGACACGAAGCAGAATCGATTCAATCAATCACTTACATTTAGGCTTTCGTTAAAATTTCGTAACCTGTTTCAGTGATAGCAACAGTATGCTCGTAATGAGCACACATTTTTCCGTCAATCGTTACAACTGTCCAATGATCAGCTAACGTATTGACATATCGACTCCCTGCATTCACCATCGGTTCAATTGCCAGTACCATTCCCGGCTTTAGCTGCGGACCTTTATTAGGCGGACCATAATGCGGGATTTGCGGATCCTCATGTAAGTCTTGACCTATTCCGTGCCCGACATACTCGCGTACTATGGAAAAGCCGTTAGCTTCCACACACATTTGAATCGCATGGGAGATGTTCGATAGACGTGCACCCGGTTTTGCTTCTTCCAGGCCTTTGTAAAGCGACACTTCAGTTACCTCTAATAAATATTCGGTATCTGAATCAATTTTTCCAACAGGATATGTCCATGCAGAATCACCGTGATAGCCGTTATACTTAGCACCGATGTCAATACTAATAATGTCGCCTTCTTCTAAAACACGATCACTTGGTATACCGTGCACAAGTTCATTGTTAACCGAAGTACAAATACTGCCACGAAAACCATTATATCCTTTGAATGAAGGAGTTGCATCATGCTTGCGAATAAAATTTTCGGCAATGACATCTAGTTCCTTTGTCGTCATGCCTGGAACGATATGCTTCTGTAACTCCTTGTGTGTTAAGGCGACAATACGCCCAGCTTTGCGCATAACCTCAATTTCACGAGGCGTTTTGCATATGATCATTAATTTAAGCCCCCGAGTAACTGCTCAACATCTGTAAACACTTTATCAATATGTTGCTGGCCATCAATATTTCGCAAATAGCCTTTTTCTTTATAAAAACTTAACAAAGGTTGCGCTTGATTCATGTTTACTTCTAAACGATTTTTAACTGTTTCCTCATTATCATCAGCACGTTGATACAATTCTCCGCCGCAACGGTCACAAACACCTGTTTTTGATGGCGGATTAAATAAGAGATGATATGTTGCACCGCAGCTTTTACATATACGTCGCCCCGTTAACCGTTCTGTTAAAATGCTTTGATCCACATTAATGTTAATCACGTAATCAATGCTTTTATTTAGGTCAGCAAGAATATTTTCGAGCGCCTCTGCTTGAGCAACTGTTCTCGGAAAACCATCAAGAAGAAAGCCTTTTTCACAATCACCTTTTCCTAACCGCTCACGAACAATTCCAATTGTTACTTCATCAGGAACAAGTTCTCCTTTATCCATAAAAGCCTTTGCCTTTAAGCCTAGTTCTGTTCCTTCGCTTATTGCTGCTCGGAACATATCGCCTGTCGAAATATGAGGGATATGATGTTTTTCGACAATCTTTTCGGCTTGTGTACCTTTACCTGCACCTGGAAGACCCATTAAAACTAAGTTCATGCATTTCTCCCCCCCAGTCTAGTAGATTGATTTAGTTAGAAAACTAGGCAGAAGCTTATATGCTTCAGCCGAAGTTTTCTCTTTACTCACTTTATAAAGCCTTTATAATGACGTTTGACAAGCTGTGATTCAAGCTGTTTCATCGTTTCAAGAGCAACTCCAACAACGATGAGCAAGCTCGTTCCACCGATTTGGGCTGACGATGGCAGTCCTGCAAACTTGATGAAAAATACTGGGAGGACGGAAATGACTGCCAAGAAGATTGATCCGACAAAAGTGAGACGATATAACACTTTAGTCAAGTATTCTTGCGTGTTTTTCCCCGGTCTAATCCCCGGAATATACCCGCCTTGCTTCTTTAAATTATCAGACATTTGTTCAGGATTTACTTGGACAAATGCATAGAAATACGTAAAAGCAATAATTAAAGCAATATAAATGATCATCCCAATAGGTTTTGAATAGTCAAAATTACGTTGAATCCAAAGGGTTACATCATTTGTACCAAAAAAAGATGCAATTGTTGGCGGTGTTATAATAAAGGACATCGCAAAGATGACAGGAATAACCCCAGCCGCATTCACTTTTAATGGTAAATGCGTTGCTTGACTACCGATTGTATTTTTCCCAACAGCTTGCCGTTTCGCATATTGAATCGGAATTTTTCGTAATGCTTGTTGAATAAAAATAACAGCAACAATTAAAGCGATAACAGCAAGAACAATTAATACAACGGTAA
The DNA here is from genome assembly GCF_019915265.1 of Bacillus aquiflavi. NCBI lineage: Bacteria > Bacillati > Bacillota > Bacilli > Caryophanales > Bacillaceae > Bacillus > Bacillus aquiflavi. Next base: position 3,602,491 of record NZ_CP082780.1, on the reverse strand, counting down.
CTATTCGTAAAAATAGTTCTTCCCCAGCATTCTCAAATTGTTGAGCATAAATTTGGTTGATTGTAGAAGGAATACCTGCAACGATTCCTGCAAAGATAATAATCGATATTCCATTACCTACACCTTTTGCTGTGATTTTTTCACCAAGCCACATTAAAAAGGCCGTACCAGCAGTTAATACTATTGCAATTAACAAATAAGTTGTTATACCAGGATCTTCGATAAGTCTGCCCTGTGCCATAGTGTTAAAGCCATATGACATTCCCAAAGCTTGGATAAATCCAAGTACAATTGTAAAATATCGAGTAAACTGAGCTAACTTACGGCGCCCTACTTCACCTTGTTTTGACCACTCCGTAAATTTAGGGACTACGTCCATTTGTAACAACTGAATGATAATCGAAGCTGTAATGTAAGGCATAATCCCCATTGCTAAAATAGAAAAGTTAAACAATGCACCGCCGCCGAATGTGTTAAGAATACCGAAAACGTTCATTTGGTCTTCTGCTTTTAACAAATCGGCATTTACATGGGGTACAGGAATAAAAGCACCGATACGAAATACAATCAACATTAAAAGGGTGAATATGATTTTTTTTCTTATATCACCCACGCGCATAAAATTGGAGATTGTTCGAAGCATTAAATCACCTCAGTTTTACCGCCGGCAGCTTCAATCGCTTCCTTCGCAGTAGAGGAGAATTTATGTGCTTTAACTGTAAGCTTTTTCTCAACATTTCCTTTAGCAAGGATTTTCACTCCACTTTTCTCCTTGCTAACAATACCAGTCTCAATTAAAAGCTCAGGAGTTACTTCTGTCCCGTCTTCGAAGCGATTTAAAGTTTCAAGGTTTACGATTGCATACTCTTTACGATTAATATTCGTAAAACCGCGTTTTGGCAAGCGTTGAAAAAGCGGAGTTTGACCACCTTCGAAACCTGGACGCACTCCACCTCCAGAACGAGAGTTTTGACCTTTTTGACCTCTGGTAGAAGTCTTGCCATGACCAGAACCAGGACCGCGTCCTACACGTTTACGCTCTTTACGAGAACCTTCAGCATGTTTTAATTCATGAAGTTTCATTTGGGCACCTCCTTATGAACGAAAAATTAATTTATTGTTCTTTAACCGTAACAAGGTGAGCAACTTTATTGATCATTCCGCGAATGGCTGGATTATCTTGATGCTCAACTGTTTGATTTAATTTGCGCAAGCCTAGAGCCTTAACTGTTTCGCATTGATCTTTTGAACGACCAATAACACTTCTAGTGAGGGTAATTACTAATTTATTTGCCATTTTATTTCCCTCCTTATCCTAACAGTTCTTCCACTGATTTTCCACGTAACTTTGCTACTTCCTCTGCACGCTTTAATTGTTTTAAACCATCAACTGTAGCACTAACCATGTTGATTGGTGTACTAGAGCCTAAAGATTTAGAAAGAATATCTCCGATACCAGCAAGTTCGAGAACCGCACGAACTGGTCCACCAGCGATAACTCCTGTACCTTCAGCAGCTGGTTTTAAAAGAACTTCTCCTGCACTGAAATGTCCAATTACTTCGTGTGGAATTGATGTACCTACAATAGGTACATGGATTAAGTTTTTCTTAGCATCCTCAATCGCTTTACGAATAGCATCAGGTACCTCTTGTGCTTTACCTGTACCGAAACCAACGTAACCATTTTTATCTCCAACAACAACTAGAGCAGAAAAACGAAAGCGACGACCACCTTTCACAACCTTCGCAACACGGTTAACTGTTACTACACGTTCTTCAAGTTCAAGTTTACTTGGGTCAATTCGACGCATCTTTTAATTTCCCTCCTTTGTCTATTAAAATTGTAAGCCGTTTTCACGAGCAGCTTCTGCTAGTGACTTTACTCTTCCGTGATAAAGATAGCCTCCACGATCAAAAACAACTGAATTATAGCCTTTCTCTACAGCACGCTTTGCAACTAATTCTCCGACCTTTGCAGCAGCCTCGATATTACCTGTAGCTTCAAGACTAACTTCTTTGTCTAAAGTAGAAGCACTTACAAGAGTAACTCCGCTCGCATCGTCTATAAGCTGGGCATAAATGTGTTTGTTTGAACGGAACACATTTAAACGCGGACGAGCTTCAGTGCCGCTTAACTTTGAACGAACACGAGCGTGTCTTTTTTTGCGAACGACGTTTTTGTCAAGCTTTGTGATCATTTACGTCACTCCTTTCCTTTTACCTAGGCGGCATTACTTACCTGTTTTCCCTTCTTTACGGCGTACATATTCGCCTTCATAACGAATTCCTTTGCCTTTATATGGCTCAGGCGGACGAACAGCGCGAATGTTAGCTGCTAATTCACCAACACGTTCTTTATTAATACCTTTAACAATTACTTTTGTATTGACAGGAACATCTATTTCAATTCCGTCTTCAGGATCAAATTCAACTGGATGCGAGTATCCGATATTTAATACTAGTTTCTTACCTTGCTTTTGAGCACGATAACCAACCCCGATTAATTCAAGAGTCTTTTCGAAACCTTTTGATACTCCTTCAACCATGTTTGCAAGCACTGAACGTGTCGTTCCATGCAATGCACGGTGTTGTTTAGCATCTGACGGACGAGACACTAAAATGTGATTCTCTTCTATTTTTATTTCCATTTCAGGATTAAAGGAATATGTTAATTCTCCTTTTGATCCTTTTACTGTAACAACATTATCATCCATTGTAACAGTTACTCCAGACGGAATTTCAATTGGCTTTTTACCTATACGTGACATTTACTGCACCTCCATTCGTTAAAAACATAAGATTACCAAACGTATGCTAAAACTTCTCCACCAACTTGTTTTGAACGAGCTTCTTTGTCGCTAAAAACGCCTTGTGAAGTCGAAACGATTGCAATCCCTAAACCATTTAGAACACGTGGAACTTCATTTGCCTTCGCATAAACACGCAAACCTGGTTTGCTGATGCGTTTAAGACCTGTTATCACACGCTCATTGTTCGGACCGTATTTTAAGAAAATGCGGATAATTCCTTGTTTGTTATCCTCGATGTATTCAACGTCACGAATAAAACCTTCACGCTTTAAAATTTCAGCGACTTCCTTTTTCACGTTAGAGGCTGGAACCTCTAATTTTTCGTGACGAACCATGTTCGCATTACGAATACGTGTAAGCATATCTGCAATTGGATCTGTCATGACCATTTAATTTACCTCCTTCCCAGATTCACAGGTTTACCAGCTGGCTTTTTTTACACCAGGAATTTGCCCTTTATATGCAAGTTCACGGAAACAAATACGGCAAAGCTTAAATTTACGGTACACTGAGTGTGGACGTCCACAACGTTCGCAGCGTGTATATTCTTGAACCTTAAATTTAGGCTTACGCTTTTGTTTTATGACCATTGATTTTTTAGCCACGTTTTCGCCTCCCTCTATTTAGAGATTACTTTTGGAATGGCATTCCGAATTGAGTTAAAAGTTCACGAGCTTCTTCATCAGTTTTTGCTGTGGTAACAATAACAATATCCATGCCACGCACTTTTGTTACTTTATCATAATCAATCTCAGGAAATATTAATTGTTCTTTAATCCCTAAAGTGTAGTTACCGCGTCCATCAAAAGATTTTTTCGATACTCCGCGAAAGTCGCGAACACGTGGAAGGGATACTGAAATTAATTTGTCAAAAAACTCATACATGCGCTCTCCACGAAGTGTAACTTTCGCCCCAATTGGCATTCCTTCGCGCAGTCGGAAACCTGCAATTGAGTTTTTCGCTTTCGTTACAACAGGCTTTTGACCTGAAATTAAGGAAAGCTCTTCAACCGCTTTATCCAACGCTTTTGCATTTTGAACAGCATCACCAACACCCATATTGATGACGATTTTATCGATACTAGGTACTTCCATTACTGATTTATAGTTAAACTTGCTCATTAGAGCAGGTGTAATTTCTTTTTTGAACTTTTCTTTCATGCGGTTCATTTCGGATACCTCCCTTCTTTAAAAAACTATTTATCTAAAACTTCACCGGATTTTTTCGCTACACGTACTTTTTTGCCATCGACTTCTTTATATCCTACACGAGTAGGTTTACCAGTTTTAGGGTCGATTGGCATAACGTTTGATACATGAACAGGCGCCTCATGGTTTATAATACCACCTTGAGGATTCGCTTGCGAAGGCTTTGAATGTTTTTTTACAATGTTAACGCCTTCTACCAATACTCGGTTATTTTTAGGAAAAGCTGATAAGATGATCCCTGTTTTGCCTTTATCCTTACCAGAGATGACCATTACTTTATCACCTTTTTTAACATGCATCTTGCGCACCTCCTTAAAGGCCATATCAAAATTTAAGATTTATAATACTTCTGGAGCTAAAGATATAATTTTCATAAAGTTACTGTCGCGAAGTTCACGAGCTACCGGACCAAAAATACGAGTTCCTCGAGGGCTCTTATCGTCACGAACGATAACGCAAGCATTCTCGTCAAAACGAATATAAGTACCATCTGAACGGCGTACGCCGCTTTTTGATCTTACAATAACCGCTTTTACAATGTCACCTTTTTTTACAACGCCCCCTGGTGTTGCTTGTTTCACTGTACAAACGATCACATCACCAATGTTAGCCGTTTTACGACCAGAGCCACCTAGAACTTTAATTGTCAGCACTTCACGAGCACCAGAGTTATCAGCAACTTTTAAACGTGATTCCTGTTGAATCATGCGTGTAACCTCCCTTCGGAATAAGCCTTTTTCCGAACAAAATCAATTAGATGATAACTGCTTTTTCTACTACTTCTACTAATCGGAATCTTTTTGTAGCTGATAGCGGGCGAGTTTCCATAATACGAACAATATCGCCTACTTTTGCTACGTTTTGCTCATCATGAGCTTTGAATTTTTTAGAGTACTTAACGCGTTTACCATAAAGAGGATGCTTTTTGTAAGTTTCGACAAGAACGGTTACTGTTTTATCCATTTTGTCCGAAACAACACGTCCAATGTAAACTTTGCGTTGATTACGTTCACTCATTTGCGAACCTCCTCCCAATTGTTAACGCCGATTTCTCGTTCACGAACAACGGTTTTCATGCGAGCAATCGCTTTACGTACTTGACGAATGCGAGCTGTATTCTCAAGTTGTCCAGTCGCTAATTGAAAGCGCAAGTTGAAAAGCTCTTCTTTTAATGATTTTACTTTTTGTTCAATTTCGGCAGTGGTTAAATCACGAATTTCTTTAGCTTTCATTAGTTTCACCACCAATTTCTTCTCGTTTTACAAACTTACTTTTAATAGGAAGTTTGTGTGCAGCAAGGCGTAAAGCTTCGCGTGCAACTTCTTCAGGGACACCAGCAATTTCGAACATAATCTTGCCTGGTTTTACTACTGCTACCCAACCTTCTGGCGCACCTTTACCAGATCCCATCCGTACCTCTAACGGCTTTGCTGTGTAAGGTTTATGAGGGAATATTTTAATCCATACTTTACCGCCACGTTTCATGTAACGAGTCATCGCAATACGCGCAGCTTCAATCTGTCTGTTTGTAATCCAAGCTGCTTCAGTGGCTTGTAAGCCATATTCACCAAAGCTAACTTCAGTTCCGCCTTTTGCACGGCCACGCATTTTTCCACGATGTTCACGACGATATTTTACCCGTTTTGGCATTAACATGCTATTTGCCTCCTTCCTCAGATTTCTTCTTTGCAGGAAGGACTTCACCACGATAAATCCATACTTTTACTCCTAATTTACCGTATGTTGTATCTGCTTCAGCCGTAGCATAGTCGATATCGGCACGAAGCGTATGGAGTGGAACTGTTCCTTCACTGTAATGTTCTGAACGTGCGATGTCTGCACCACCTAGACGACCAGATACCATTGTTTTAATCCCTTTCGCACCAGCTCTCATAGTACGTTGAATAGCTTGCTTTTGAGCGCGGCGGAAAGATACACGATTTTCTAATTGACGAGCAATATTTTCAGCAACTAATTTTGCATCAAGATCCGCTTTTTTAATTTCAAGGATATTTATGTGAACGCGCTTTCCAGTTAATTGATTTAATGCTTTACGAAGAGCTTCTACTTCAGTACCACCTTTACCGATAACCATACCAGGCTTTGCTGTGTGTACTGTAATGTTCACACGGTTTGCTGCTCGTTCGATTTCAACTTTAGATACAGAAGCATCTTTTAAACGCTTCGTAATATAATCACGAACTTTAAGGTCTTCGTGTAAAAGATCAGCAAACTCTTTTTCTGCATACCATTTTGATTCCCAATCACGGATGATCCCGACACGTAAACCAATAGGATTTACTTTTTGACCCACTGATTATCCCTCCTTCTTCTCTGATACCACAACTGTAATGTGGCTAGTTCGTTTGTTAATTTGGCTCGCACGGCCCATAGCACGCGGACGGAAACGTTTTAATGTCGGACCTTCATTTACGTAGGCCTCAGTTACAACAAGGTTGTTTACGTCCATTTCGTAGTTGTGTTCTGCGTTTGCTACAGCAGAATTTAAAACTTTCTCTACGATTGGTGAAGCAGCTTTTTGTGTACTGCGTAAAATAAATACCGCTTCGCCTACTTGCTTTCCTCGAATTAAATCTACAACTAAACGAGCTTTACGAGGAGCAATACGAACTGTTCTTGCAACAGCTTTAGCTTGCATCTAAATGCCCTCCTCTCATTAACGTCTTGTTTTCTTATCATCACCGGCATGGCTTCTGTAAGTGCGTGTTGGAGCAAACTCTCCAAGCTTGTGGCCAACCATATCTTCAGTGATATAAACCGGAACATGTTTGCGACCATCATAAACAGCAACTGTGTGCCCAATAAATTGCGGGAAGATCGTTGAACGACGCGACCAAGTTTTAATCACTTGCTTTTTGTCAGTTTCATTTAAATTCTCGATCTTTTTCATTAAATGCTCATCCACAAAAGGTCCTTTTTTCAAGCTGCGACCCATAATTGAACCTCCCTTCGTGATTGCTCTACGGTTCTTTCATTGAACCGTAGTCCAATCCCGTTATTTTTTACGACGACGTACAATGAACTTATCAGATTTGTTTGTTTTCTTACGGGTTTTATATCCAAGTGTTGGTTTACCCCATGGAGTCATTGGAGACTTGCGTCCGATTGGTGCACGTCCCTCACCACCACCATGTGGGTGATCATTAGGGTTCATGACAGAACCACGAACTGTAGGGCGCTTACCTAACCAACGTGAACGGCCAGCCTTACCAGTATTAATTAGTTCATGTTGCTCGTTTCCTACTTGCCCAACTGATGCACGGCATGTAGCAAGAATCATACGAACTTCACCTGATGATAAACGTACTAAAACATATTTTCCTTCTTTACCAAGAACTTGTGCTGAAGTTCCTGCAGAACGAACTAATTGTCCGCCTTTTCCAGGCTTTAGTTCAATATTATGGACTACTGTACCAACTGGAATATTCATTAATGGAAGTGCATTTCCTAATTTAATGTCAGCATCTGGACCTGACATTACTTCCATTCCTACTTTTAAATTTTTTGGAGCAAGGATGTAACGCTTCTCTCCATCTACATAGTTAATTAGTGCAATATTTGCAGAGCGGTTCGGATCATACTCAATCGTAGCAACGCGTCCTGGAATGCCATCTTTATCACGTTTAAAATCGATTAAACGGTATTGACGCTTATGACCGCCCCCGTGATGACGAACAGTTAACTTACCTTGGTTATTACGGCCGCCCTTTCTTTTAAGAGGCTCCAGTAGAGATTTTTCTGGTTTATCAGTAGTAACTTCCGCAAAATCTGAAACTGTCATTCCGCGACGACCATTTGAGGTAGGTCTGTACTTTTTAATCGCCATGTTGATTTCCCTCCTCTTCTAAATAATTAAACTTCAAAAAACTCGATTTCTTTGCTGTCTTGTGTCAACTTAACAATTGCTTTACGACGTTTGTTTGTGTATCCAGTAAAACGTCCCATACGCTTGAATTTACCTTTGTAGTTCATGATGTTAACCTTTTCAACTTTTACATTAAAGATCTTTTCAATCGCATCTTTTACTTGAGTTTTATTTGCTCTTACATCTACTTCGAACGTATACTTTTTGTCAGCCATTAAATCTGAAGAACGTTCTGTAATAACGGGGCGCTTAATGATATCACGTGCATCCATTATGCAAGCACCTCCTCTACTTTTTCAACTGCTGCTTTTGTCATAATCAACTTATCATGATTTACAACATCTAAAATATTAATTCCATTCGCTGTAACAACTGTAACTCCAGGGATGTTACGAGCAGATAATGCTACGTTTTCATCTAGGTCAGCTGTAACAATAAGTGCTTTTGAGTCTACTGATAAAGCTTTTAAAGTTTTTGCAAAGTCTTTTGTTTTTGGTGCTTCAAAAACTAAGTTTTCTAATACTAAAATATTGTTTTCAACTACTTTAGTTGAAAGGGCAGATTTAATTGCCAAACGACGTACTTTCTTTGGCATTTTGTAGCTGTAGCTTCGTGGGATCGGACCAAATACTGTTCCACCGCCACGCCATTGCGGAGAGCGGATCGATCCTTGGCGTGCCCGACCTGTTCCTTTTTGACGCCATGGTTTACGGCCACCGCCGCGTACTTCAGAACGATTTTTTGTTTTATGAGTTCCTTGACGTAAAGAAGCTCTTTGCATAATAATAGCTTCGAATAACACGTGCTTATTAGGTTCAATACCGAATACGGATTCATTTAGTTCGATTTCTCCGACTTGTGATCCGTCTTGGCTGTATAATGCTACTTTTGGCATACTTATGTTCCTCCTTTCCTATAAAGTTACTTCCCTTTAACTGAACTTTGTATTTTAAGCATTGCCTTTTTAGAACCAGGAACGTTTCCTTTGATAAGCAATAAGTTGCGTTCAGTGTCTACTTTTACAATTTGTAAGTTTTGAACAGTCACTTGTTCTCCACCCATACGGCCAGGTAATGCTTTTGATTTAAATACACGGGCTGGATCAACTGCTCCCATTGAACCAGGACCACGATGGTAGCGTGAACCGTGTGACATTGGTCCGCGAGATTGTCCGTGGCGTTTGATTGCACCTTGGAAGCCTTTACCTTTACTAATTCCTGTTACATCTACAATATCGCCTTCAGCGAATATATTTACTTTGACTTCTTGACCAACTTCGACTTCTTCTAAGTTTACTCCGTTAATTTCTCGAACGAAGCGCTTAGGAGCAGTATTAGCTTTTGCAACGTGACCTTTTTCAGGTTTGTTTGAAAGTATTTCACGTTTATCTTCAAATCCTAATTGAACAGCTTCGTAACCATCATTTTCAATTGTCTTTTTTTGAAGCACTACATTTGGAGCAGCCTCTACAACTGTTACTGGAATAAGGTCACCGTTCTCCGCGAATACTTGAGTCATACCGATTTTTCTTCCTAAGATTCCTTTGGTCATTTCAGTCACACCTCCTAATTTTCCACTGTTTATTATTAAAGTTTAATTTCAATATCTACACCGGACGGCAAGTCTAACCGCATTAATGAATCTACTGTTTTCGGAGTAGGGTTAATGATGTCGATTAGACGTTTATGCGTACGCATTTCAAATTGTTCACGCGCGTCTTTATATTTATGAACGGCACGAAGAACTGTATATACGTTCTTTTCTGTCGGAAGTGGGATCGGGCCCGACACTGCTGCACCAGAACGTTTTGCTGTTTCAACGATTTTCTCTGCAGATTGATCAAGAATTCCATGATCATATGCTTTTAAACGAATACGAATTTTTTGTTTTGCCATTATTTTCCCTCCTTTTCGCCTATTTTAAAAATAGACATTCTCAATGGAAATTTCCTCACACATGCCATGGCAAAGCGGCCGGGTGTGTCAGCAACCTTCCATATCATCGCAGTCAAAGACCAACATTGTCTATTATACATAAAACATAAAGCAATCGCAATAAAAAAATAGTCTTTCTTTATGTCTTACACACTTTTCCTATTATACATAGTTATGTTTTCCATTTCAATAACAGCTTTAACTTATTTTATTCTCATCATACTTATTTCAATTTTTTAGGCTGGTAAAAATTGCGTCTTGGCGTCTCATCAAGAAGGAAATGATCCAATAAGTTATCTAACATAGCCTTGCTAAAAGAAGATTCATATTGTTAAGACTGATCTCTTGAATAAAAAACAGACGGATAAACATATCCGTCTGTTTTAAGAAACTTGTTATTTAATGATGGTAGCAACTACGCCTGCTCCTACAGTACGGCCACCCTCACGAATTGAGAATTTAGTACCTTCTTCAATCGCAATTGGAGCAATAAGTTCAACGCTCATTTCAACGTTATCGCCAGGCATAACCATTTCTACACCTTCAGGAAGTGTAACAATTCCAGTTACATCCGTAGTACGGAAATAGAATTGTGGACGATAGTTTGAGAAGAATGGAGTATGACGGCCACCCTCATCTTTTGATAAAACATAAACTTCTGCTTTAAAAGCTGTATGTGGTGTAATTGAACCTGGTTTAGCTAATACTTGACCACGTTGTACTTCTTCACGAGAAACACCGCGAAGAAGAGCACCAATGTTGTCACCAGCTTCTGCATAGTCGAGAAGTTTACGGAACATTTCTACACCAGTAACTGTTGTGCTCTTAGGCTCTTCAGTTAAACCAACGATTTCGATAACATCCCCAACTTTTACTTGACCACGCTCTACACGTCCAGTAGCAACTGTTCCACGTCCAGTAATTGAGAATACGTCCTCAACTGGCATCATGAAAGGTTTGTCTGTATCACGCTCTGGAGTTGGTACATACTCGTCAACTGCAGCCATTAATTCATGAATTTTTTCTTCCCATTGAGCTTCTCCTTCAAGAGCTTTCAATGCAGAACCTTTAATGACAGGAATGTCATCTCCAGGGAAGTCATATTCTGAAAGAAGATCACGAATTTCCATTTCTACTAATTCTAATAGTTCTTCGTCATCTACCATATCACATTTGTTCATGAAAACAACGATATATGGAACACCTACTTGACGTGAAAGTAAGATGTGCTCACGAGTTTGTGGCATTGGACCATCAGCAGCAGATACAACTAGAATCGCACCATCCATTTGTGCTGCACCAGTGATCATGTTTTTAACGTAGTCTGCGTGTCCTGGGCAGTCAACGTGTGCATAGTGACGATTTTCAGTTTCATATTCAACGTGTGAAGTAGAAATAGTGATTCCGCGCTCACGCTCTTCTGGAGCAGCATCAATCATATCGTATCCACGAGCTTCTGCACCGCCGCCTTTAGAAAGCACTGTAGTGATAGCAGCAGTTAATGTTGTTTTACCATGGTCAACGTGTCCGATTGTACCAATGTTAACGTGCGGTTTTGAACGGTCAAATTTTTCTTTAGCCATTTTAGGAAATCCTCCTTAAATTATAAGATTAAATATATATGTGGAGCTGTGAATAATGTTTATCCTATTCACAGCTTCAATAGCTTACAATAGTAGTTATACTTTAAAAATCTGGCAAAATCAATTATTCACCTTTATTTTTTTTTATGATCTCTTCAGCAATGCTTTTAGGTACTTCATCATAATGATCAAACTGCATTGTGTAAGTTCCACGACCTTGTGTGTTAGAACGGAGAGATGTCGCATAACCAAACATTTCTGAAAGTGGAACCATGGCACGAACAACCTGTGCGTTTCCACGAGCATCCATTCCTTCTACCCGACCGCGGCGAGAAGTAATATCACCCATAATATCGCCAAGATATTCTTCGGGGATGACAACTTCAACTTTCGCAATCGGCTCTAATAAAACAGGATTACATTTGGATGCTGCATTTCTTAATGCTAATGATGCAGCAATCTTAAACGCCATTTCACTTGAGTCAACATCATGGTATGAACCATCAAATAATTTTGCTTTTACATCAATTAATGGGTATCCAGCAATAACACCATTTTGCATTGCGTCTTCAAGACCTGCTTGAACAGCCGGAACATATTCACGAGGAACAACCCCACCGACAATTGCGTTTTCAAATTCAAAGCCTTTACCTGCTTCGTTAGGTATAAATTCAATCCAAACATGACCGAATTGTCCGCGACCACCAGATTGTCGGATAAACTTACCTTCAACCTGTGCAGCTTGTCGGAATGTTTCCCGATAGGAAACTTGAGGAGCACCTACATTTGCTTCAACCTTAAATTCACGCTTTAAGCGATCCACAATAATATCTAAGTGGAGCTCACCCATACCTGAGATAATAACTTCACCTGTCTCTTGGTTTGTGTGTGCTTTAAATGTAGGGTCTTCTTCTTGAAGTTTTGCAAGTGCTGTACCCATTTTATCTAGGTCTGCTTTTGTTTTTGGTTCGATAGCTACTGAAATAACAGGCTCAGGAAATTCCATAGATTCTAAAATAATAGGATGTTTCTCATCACATAAAGTGTCGCCCGTTCCAGTGTCTTTCAAACCAACCGCAGCGGCGATATCACCTGAATGTATTTCTGAAATCTCTTCACGGTGATTTGCATGCATTTGTAGAATTCGGCCAATTCGTTCACGTTTACCCTTTGATGAGTTCAGAACGTATGAGCCTGATTGTAATGTACCTGAATATACACGGAAGAATGTTAATTTCCCTACGTATGGATCAGTCATTACTTTAAATGCTAATGCAGAAAAAGGTGCATCATCGCTTGATTCGCGAACATCTTCTTCTTCACTGTCAGGAATAGTACCTTTGATTGCCGCTACGTCTATAGGAGCAGGAAGGTAATCTATTACTCCATCCAGCATAATTTGTACACCTTTGTTTTTGAAGGCTGAACCACAGTAGACAGGATAGAACTCAACATTTAACGTTCCTTTACGGATCGCAGCTTTTAGCTCTTCCTTCGTGATTTCTTCGCCTTCTAAGTATTTCATCATTAAATCTTCATCGATTTCAGCAACAGCCTCAACTAGCTTATTCCGCCATTCTTCTGCAAGTTCTTTATAGTCATCAGGAATTTCTTTTGCTTCAGAAACTGTACCAAGGTCATCTTCGTAAGTGTAAGCGACCATATCGATAAGATCAATAACTCCGTTAAATTGGTCTTCAGCTCCGATAGGCAATTGCACTGGATGTGCATTTGCTTCTAATCGATCGTGAAGTGTTGATACAGCATATAAGAAATCTGCACCAATCTTGTCCATCTTATTTACGAATACGATACGTGGTACTCCGTATGTTGTAGCTTGTCGCCAAACAGTTTCTGTTTGCGGTTCTACTCCAGATTGTGCGTCAAGAACTGTTACTGCACCATCAAGTACACGTAGAGAGCGTTCAACTTCAACTGTAAAGTCTACGTGTCCTGGTGTATCAATGATGTTGACACGATGACCTTTCCACTGTGCTGTCGTTGCAGCAGAAGTGATTGTAATTCCACGTTCTTGTTCTTGTTCCATCCAGTCCATTTGTGACGCACCTTCGTGAGTCTCACCAACTTTATGAATACGGCCAGTATAGAAAAGAATACGTTCAGTTGTCGTTGTTTTTCCAGCATCAATATGTGCCATGATACCGATATTACGAGTCTTTTCTAAGGAGAACTCTCTTGCCATTGGGTCTTTCTCCTTCCTTAATATGAATGTTTTAATTTATTGAAGGTATAATTACCAGCGATAATGAGCAAATGCTTTATTTGCTTCTGCCATCTTATGAGTTTCTTCGCGTTTCTTCACTGATGATCCAGTGTTATTAGCTGCATCAAGAATCTCATTCGCTAAACGCTCTTCCATTGTCTTCTCACCGCGAAGACGAGAGTAGTTTACTAACCAACGAAGTCCAAGAGTTGAACGTCGATCAGGACGCACCTCTACTGGAACTTGGTAGTTGGCTCCCCCAACACGACGAGCTCTTACTTCTAATACAGGCATTACATTTTTCAATGCTTGATCAAACACTTCCATAGGATCTTTCCCGGTACGGTCGCGAATGATATCAAATGAAGTATAAAGTATTTTCTGTGCTTTTCCTCTCTTACCATCAACCATCATTTTGTTGATCAGGCGAGTAACTAGCTTAGAGTTGTAGATTGGATCTGGCAATACATCTCTTTTCGCTACAGGTCCTTTACGTGGCATGTTTTTTCCTCCTTTCAGCGATGCTATCTATTAACGTGTGCTTACTTTTTTTTTTTTGGCTTTTTCGTACCATATTTAGAACGACCTTGCTTACGACTTTCTACACCAGCTGTATCAAGTGCTCCACGAACAATGTGATAACGTACACCCGGTAAGTCTTTCACACGACCGCCGCGAATTAATACAACACTGTGCTCTTGCAAGTTATGACCGATACCAGGAATATAAGCCGTAACTTCAATTCCGTTTGTCAAGCGAACACGAGCATATTTACGTAACGCTGAGTTCGGTTTTTTCGGTGTCATTGTACCAACACGAGTACAAACTCCACGTTTTTGTGGTGAAGTTGTGTTTGTTTGTGCTTTTTTTTTTTAATTATAACCTTTGTTAAGCGCAGGTGACTTAGATGTTACTTCTTTAGATTTACGAGGTTTGCGCACTAATTGGTTAATAGTAGGCATAATAATTTTCCTCCCTTCATTGCATAGATTTAAGCCCACACATCCAGGTGGTTCATTTTTGCAAAAAACAAAGTTTTTGCAGAAATGTCTGCAAAAACAGTTTCTAATAAATAATTGCTACAGCTGCAGCACTCACTTCAATTCCACATACTTTTCCAAGTTTGCGCATTGAATCTACTTTTGCAACAGGAACATTCATTTCTTCGGCAGTTTTCAATATGATCGTCTTCACCTTAGGATCAGCATCACTTGCTAAAACTACCTCAGAGGCTTTGCCCGTTTTTATTGCTTTCACTGTTTGTTTTGTTCCTACAATAATTTTGTTTGCCTGTAATACTTTATCATAAGACACCTTTCTATCCTCCAAAGTATCAGGTTAGTATAGGATCACCTTTGCTATATTATCATCCTGTAAGATAGATGTCAACTCATTTTAAAATATTTTAAAAACGGTACTAGCCGCAATACTACTTCTATACGGCTAGTACCGCAACAATAAATTTACTACTCGATGAGGAATGAGTCCTCGATGACTTCATCGTCCTTTATAAAAGGTTCTGCTTTACGATAACGCTGCATTCCCGTTCCTGCTGGAACTAGCTTACCGATTATTACATTCTCCTTCAAACCGAGTAATTCGTCTCGTTTTCCTTTAATCGCAGCATCAGTCAATACCCTTGTTGTTTCTTGGAACGAGGCTGCTGATAAGAAAGAATCCGTTTCTAAAGATGCTTTCGTAATACCTAATAAAACTGGGCGTCCGGTTGCTGGAAGCTTTCCTTCAATAAGCGCCTTTTCATTTGCATCAGTGAATTGGTGAATATCAAGGAGTGTTCCTGGAAGAACATCAGTCTCTCCAGCATCAATTACCCGTATTTTACGAAGCATTTGGCGTACCATTACTTCAATATGCTTGTCGCCAATTTCAACCCCTTGCATTCTATAAACTTTTTGTACTTCTTTCAGCAAGTACTCTTGTACAGCTGATACATCTTTAATTTTTAAGAGTTCT
This sequence comes from Bacillus aquiflavi, assembly GCF_019915265.1. Taxonomy (NCBI): domain Bacteria; kingdom Bacillati; phylum Bacillota; class Bacilli; order Caryophanales; family Bacillaceae; genus Bacillus; species Bacillus aquiflavi. The sequence goes on along the minus strand of NZ_CP082780.1, from coordinate 3,586,871 downwards.
TTCGGATCAATAGATCCTTCCGTTAACTCTTGACCCGCCTCTATGTTATCATTCACACTTACTTTTAACCTAGCAGTGTAAGGTGCATTATATGTTCTCGTTTCCACTTCACCTTGGACGACGATTTCATGCTGGCGGTCACGTCCTTCATGAATATCGACAACTACACCATCTATTTCGGAAATAACTGACTGTCCTTTAGGGTTGCGGGCTTCAAATAATTCTTGAACACGCGGCAAACCTTGTGTAATATCGTCTCCTGCAACTCCACCAGTATGGAATGTCCGCATCGTCAACTGTGTTCCTGGTTCTCCAATCGATTGGGCCGCGATAATACCTACAGCTTCTCCAACCTCTACTTCCTGTCCAGTAGCTAAATTTCGACCGTAGCATTTTTTACAGACACCGTGTCTTGTGTTACATGTAAACGCTGAGCGGATCCATACTTCTTCAATATTCAGTTCAGTAATTTCTTTTGCAATATCTTCAGTAATCAGACCATTTTCTGAGACGATCGTAGCTCCTGTTTCTGGATGCTTAATTGCTTTTCTAGCATAACGTCCGATTAAGCGCTCTTCTAATGTTTCAATAACTTCTGTACCGTCCTTTAAAGCCGCTACTAGTAGACCACGATCAGTTCCGCAGTCATCTTCACGAACGATAACATCTTGAGCGACATCCACAAGACGACGAGTTAAATAACCAGAATCGGCTGTTTTCAACGCTGTGTCCGCAAGACCTTTACGCGCACCATGCGTTGAAATAAAGTACTCTAGCACCGTTAAGCCTTCTCGGAAACTTGACTTGATTGGTAATTCAATAATCCGTCCAGCAGGGTTAGCCATCAACCCACGCATTCCAGCCAATTGTGTAAAGTTTGAGGCGTTACCACGGGCACCTGAATCACTCATCATGAAAATTGGATTCAGTTTATCTAAAGATTTCATAAGCTTTGTTTGAATTGTATCTTTAGCAACACTCCATATAGAGATAACTCGGTCATACCGCTCATCTTCAGTTATGAGTCCACGTCTGAATTGTTTTAATACATTGTCTACTTTGTCTTGAGCCTCTTGAAGGATTGCTTCTTTTTCAGATAACACGACAATGTCGGCTACACCTACAGTAATACCGGCCTTTGTTGAGTATTTAAACCCTAAATCTTTCATTCGGTCAAGCATTTTTGAAGTCTCAGTAATTTGGAATCGCTTGAATACTTCTGAAATAATTTTACCAAGAATTTTTTTCTTAAATGGTTCTACTAAAGGCTGCTCTTTTATATGAGCTTTTACATCTACACCTTTTTCAACAAAATATTTCTCCGGTGTTTTAACTCGTAAGTTCGTTTTAGTAGGTTCATTAATGTATGGAAATGTGCTCGGTAATATTTCATTAAAAATAATTTTACCGACAGTAGTCAGCAACAGTTTATTGTTTTGCTCTTCCGTAAACGTTTCATTATTCAATGAACCTGCATGAATAGCTATTCTTGTATGCAAATGTACATAGCCATTTTGGTAAGCGATTAATGCTTCGTCTGAATCTTTAAAGACCATTCCTTCTCCAACAGCATTTTCCCGTTCCATTGTAAGGTAGTAGTTGCCTAATACCATATCTTGAGAAGGTGTAACAACAGGTTTACCGTCTTTCGGATTCAAAATATTTTGTGCTGCAAGCATTAGCACACGCGCCTCAGCTTGGGCTTCAGCTGACAGCGGAACGTGAACTGCCATTTGGTCCCCATCAAAGTCTGCATTATAAGCTGTACAGACTAGCGGATGTAATCGAATTGCTCTTCCTTCGACAAGTGTTGGTTCGAAGGCTTGAATACCAAGTCTATGAAGGGTTGGAGCTCGGTTAAGAAGAACCGGATGCTCTTTTATCACTTCTTCTAAAACGTCCCATACTTCAGGTTGAACACGTTCGATTTTTCGCTTCGCAGATTTAATATTATGCGCTAACCCTTTTTCTACAAGCTCTTTCATGACAAAAGGCTTAAAGAGCTCAAGTGCCATTTCTTTCGGTAGCCCGCATTGGTACATTTTTAAATTCGGACCTACAACAATTACCGAACGGCCCGAGTAATCGACACGTTTTCCGAGCAGGTTTTGACGGAAACGTCCTTGTTTCCCTTTTAACATATGGGAAAGTGATTTTAATGGTCGGTTTCCAGGACCAGTTACTGGTCGACCACGACGACCATTATCTATTAATGCATCAACCGCTTCTTGCAGCATCCGTTTTTCATTCTGGACGATAATGCTTGGCGCACCTAAATCTAACAAGCGCTTTAAACGGTTATTACGGTTAATGACTCTTCGATATAAATCATTTAAATCAGATGTTGCAAATCGTCCGCCATCTAACTGAACCATTGGACGAAGCTCTGGAGGGATAACAGGAAGGACTTCTAAGATCATCCAATAAGGCTCGTTTCCAGAGTGACGAAAAGCTTCCAATACTTCTAAACGTTTAATCGCTCGAGTCCGACGCTGACCTTGGGCACTCTTTAATTCTTCTTTCAACATCTCAACTTCTTTATCTAAGTTAATATCTTGAAGAAGCTTTTTGATCGCCTCTGCACCCATAGAAGCTTGGAATTTATTACCGTATTTTTCACGATATGCACGGTATTCCTTTTCGGATAGGAGCTGCTTCTTTTCAAGAGTCGTATCTCCAGATTCAGTCACAACGTATGAAGCAAAGTAAATGACTTCCTCAAGTGCTCGCGGAGACATGTCTAAAACAAGCCCCATTCGACTAGGAATCCCTTTAAAATACCAAATGTGGGATACAGGTGCTGCTAGTTCAATATGACCCATTCGTTCCCGACGTACTTTAGCTCGTGTCACTTCAACCCCACATCGATCACAAACTACGCCTTTGTAGCGAACACGCTTGTATTTTCCACAATGACATTCCCAATCCTTTGTCGGACCAAAAATACGTTCACAAAACAAACCGTCTTTTTCAGGTTTTAATGTACGATAGTTAATTGTTTCAGGCTTTTTAACTTCACCAAAAGACCAAGAACGAATTTTATCTGGCGAAGCAAGGCCTATTTTCATATACTCAAAATTATTTACATCTAGCAAGGGGCCTACCTCCCTTTTGATCTAAGGTTTTTACCCTTATTGCTCCACTTTTCCATCGCTATTCTTTCATACCAACTTTTTCAGTTTCTTTCTGTTCAGGGGCAATTGTTAACGTTTCTGCTTGGTGCATTTCATCTTCGTCTTCTAGGTCACGCATTTCGATTTCTTTCTCGTCACCTGAAAGAATTTTTACATCCAGTCCTAAACTTTGTAATTCTTTAATTAACACTTTAAATGATTCAGGAACGCCAGGCTCTGGTACATTTTCTCCTTTAACAATTGCTTCGTATGTCTTGACTCGCCCTACAACATCATCAGATTTAACAGTAAGGATCTCTTGAAGTGTATAGGCAGCACCGTAAGCTTCAAGCGCCCAAACTTCCATTTCTCCAAAACGCTGACCACCAAATTGTGCTTTACCGCCGAGTGGCTGTTGCGTTACTAAAGAATACGGACCAGTAGAACGGGCATGAAGTTTATCATCAACCATGTGAGCAAGCTTAATCATATACATAACCCCGACGGAGACGCGGTTATCAAATGGTTCTCCTGTGCGGCCGTCGTATAGAACGGTTTTAGCGTCACGAGCCATTCCAGCTTCCTCAATCGTTGACCAAACATCATCTTCAGTTGCTCCATCAAATACTGGAGACGCGACATGTAGACCTAATCTTCTTGCAGCCATACCTAAGTGAAGCTCCAGCACTTGACCGATGTTCATCCGTGAAGGAACACCTAACGGATTAAGCATGACATCTACTTGTGTTCCATCTGGTAAAAACGGCATATCTTCTTCAGGTAAAATTTTTGAAATAACCCCTTTATTACCATGACGACCTGCCATTTTGTCCCCTTCAGAAATCTTTCGTTTTTGAACGATATAAACACGGACAAGTTGGTTTACACCTGGTGGTAATTCATCTCCATCTTCACGATTGAACACTTTAACATCTAGAACAATTCCGCCTCCACCGTGTGGCACACGGAGGGAAGTATCCCGAACTTCACGCGCTTTTTCACCGAAAATCGCATGCAATAAACGCTCTTCAGCAGTTAATTCGGTTACACCTTTTGGTGTTACTTTTCCTACTAATAAATCTCCATCTTTAACTTCGGCACCAATTCTAATAATTCCACGTTCATCTAAGTTTCTAAGAGCATCTTCCCCGACATTTGGAATATCGCGGGTAATTTCCTCTGGACCCAGCTTTGTATCTCTTGATTCAGACTCATATTCTTCAATATGAATTGATGTGTACACATCGTCCTTCACAAGACGTTCACTCATAATAATCGCATCTTCGTAGTTGTATCCATCCCATGTCATAAAAGCGATGAGTACATTTCGGCCAAGGGCAAGCTCTCCCTTATCCATTGAAGGGCCATCTGCAAGAATTTCTCCTTTAACAACTCGGTCTCCTTGTTTAACAATTGGACGTTGGTTATAGCATGTCCCTTGGTTAGAGCGGATAAATTTAAGAAGACGATATTTATCAAGATCACCTTTAACCTCAGTGCCGTCAACTTCAGCTATACGACGTACCCAAATTTCACGTGCTTCCACGTGCTCTACAATACCTGCATGTTTACAAATAACTGCAGCTCCAGAGTCTTTTGCGGAAACATACTCCATACCAGTACCGACAACCGGTGCTTCTGGCTGCATTAATGGTACGGCTTGACGCTGCATGTTTGCTCCCATTAATGCCCGGTTTGAGTCATCATTTTCCAAAAACGGAATACAAGCAGTTGCGGCTGAAACAACTTGCTTTGGTGATACGTCCATATAATCAACACGATCACGGGGTACTACAGTGTTTTCACCGCGGAAACGAGCAACTACTTCTTCATCTAAAAACTTTCCATCTTCATCTAAACGAGCGTTTGCTTGTGCGACAACGTAGTTATCTTCTTCATCTGCTGTTAAGTAATCAATTTTGTCTGAAACCTTTCCCGTTTCTGGATCAACTCTTCGATATGGTGTTTCAATAAAGCCGAACCGATTAACCTTTGCAAATGTCGACAAAGAGTTTATGAGACCAATATTTGGACCTTCTGGCGTCTCAATCGGACACATTCTTCCATAGTGAGAATAATGAACGTCACGCACTTCAAAACCTGCTCGTTCGCGAGTTAAACCGCCAGGTCCAAGTGCTGAAAGACGGCGCTTATGTGTTAACTCAGCGAGCGGATTTGTTTGATCCATGAACTGGGATAGCTGAGAGCTTCCAAAGAACTCTTTTATTGATGCGATAACCGGACGAATATTAATTAACTGTTGCGGTGTAATTGTATTCGTATCTTGAATTGACATTCTTTCCCGCACTACCCGTTCCATTCGCGACAAACCAATTCGGAATTGATTTTGTAACAGCTCTCCAACAGAGCGGAGCCGTCTATTTCCTAAATGGTCAATATCGTCAGTAATGCCTACTCCGTGTAAAAGATTAAAGAAGTAGCTAATTGAAGCGATAATGTCTGCCGATGTAATATTTTTAACCTTTTCCTCCACGTATGCATTCCCAATAACATTGATTACCTTCTCATTATCCTCATTTGGTGCATAAATCTTAATCGTTTGAAGTACCGTCTCCTCTTCAACGACTCCTCTAACAGGATCATATGCTTTGAAACCAATATTTTTTTTTTCAGCATCGGAAGGATCCGATCTAATGTTCGACGATCAAGAATAGTACCTTTTTCAACAATAATTTCTCCTGTTTCTGGATCAACTAACGTTTCCGCTAGACGATGACCAAAAAGACGATTTTTTATATGGAGTTTTTTATTAATTTTATACCGACCTACACTTGCTAGATCATAACGCTTCGGATCAAAAAATCTAGAAACTAATAAGCTCTTCGCGTTATCAACCGTTGGCGGTTCACCTGGACGAAGACGTTCATAAATTTCTAATAAAGCTTTTTCCGTACTTTCTGTATTGTCTTTTTCGAGAGTGTTACGAAGGTATTCGTTATCTCCAATCAAATCGATAATTTCTTGATCAGAACCGAATCCTAACGCACGCAAAAGGACCGTAACAGGTAACTTCCTCGTACGATCAATTCTTACATATACAACATCCTTGGCATCTGTTTCATATTCAAGCCAAGCGCCCCGATTTGGGATCACAGTTGCTGTAAAACCTTTTTTCCCGTTTTTATCTATTTTCCCACTGTAGTATACACTTGGGGAACGCACTAATTGGGAAACAATAACACGTTCAGCCCCATTGATAATAAAAGTACCTGTTTCCGTCATTAAAGGAAAGTCTCCCATAAAGACATCTTGGTCTTTTACTTCGCCTGTTTCCTTATTCACAAGACGAACTTTTACACGGAGAGGTGCAGAAAATGTGACATCTCTTTCTTTAGACTCTTCAACAGAGTATTTTAACTCTCCAAGGCTGTAATCGATAAATTCCAGTGACAAATTTCCCGTAAAGTCTTCGATTGGCGAAATGTCTTGAAACATTTCCCGCAAACCCTCATCAAGGAACCATTGATAAGAAGAGGTTTGAATTTCAATAAGATTTGGTAATTCTAAAACTTCGTTAATACGCGCATAACTTCTTCGCTGGCGGTGTCGTCCATACTGAACTAGTTGACCTATCAACTGATTCACCCCTCAAATCAAGCGTAATAATTACATCTATCATTTTGTCTTATTAGTTGGACACTTCATAAGACAAAAAAGAAAAAGGGTTTTCTCCCAAAAACCACATTTTCACAAACGAACTATTATTTTGTTATTTTTTCCTTTACATCCCAAAAATATACAATAAAAGATTATTTTAGGTAGGTTAAAGAGAAAAAACATTGGCATTTTATAATGCTACCATAGTCAATGTTTAAAGTCAATGCTTTACTGCTTTAATAATAAAATATCCTTTCTCCTTAACAACAACTTCAACTTTTCCGTATAGTTCAGATAGTTTATTCAAAGTTGAAGGAGCCCCTTGCTTCTTTTGAATGACTACCCAAAGCTCCCCATTAGGCTTTAAATGATCTAATGCTTGTGTGAAAATTCCATGCACAATTTTTTTACCAGCACGTATAGGTGGATTTGTTATAACAGCAGCAAAATCTTTCTCTTTCACATTTGAAAGTTGATCACTCTCATAAATTAGAACATTAGAAACTTGATTTATTTTAGCATTTTCCTTTGCTAACGATATTGCCCGTTCATTCACATCAACCATATGTACAATTTCGTTAGGATATGACAATGCAACCGCTAAACCAATCGGACCGTATCCACAACCTACATCAAGAAATAACCCATTTATTTTCGGGGCTTCAAATGTTTCAATTAATAAGCGAGAACCGAAATCAACTTCTTTTTTTGAGAATACACCATTGTCGGTTTTAAACCGAAATGGATGATTTTTTAATGTGTAATTCCAAAACAATGGTTTACTATCGGCATTTTGAGTACGAGAATAATAATGATCGTTCATCATTCACCTCCACAGGGGATTACAAGAAAGAAGGAGAAAAGGAGAAAAAATTTTTTTTTTCAGTTAGGGTGTCTAATGAAGCTCGACACCCCTACTAAAAAAGCCCGCTTTTGTTAAGCGGACTTTTAAGCGGCATTATTTTACTTCAACGCCTGCTCCAACTTCTTCAAGCTTACCTTTGATCTCTTCAGCTTCTTCTTTAGAAACGCCTTCTTTAATTGGCTTTGGAGTGTTGTCAACGAGTTCTTTTGCCTCTTTAAGTCCAAGACCAGTGATCTCACGAACTGCTTTAATAACTTTAATTTTTTGACCGCCTACTTCAGCAAGCACAACATCAAATTCAGTTTTCTCAGCAGCAGCTTCGCCACCAGCAGCGCCACCTACTACAGCTACAGGAGCAGCAGCAGTTACACCGAACTCTTCCTCAATTGCTTTTACTAAATCATTTAGTTCTAAAACAGTCATATTTTTGACTGCTTCAATAATTTGTTCTTTAGTCATAATCATTTTTCCTCCTTAAGTTAAAGTTTAAACGTATTAATAAACGAATTTACGCGCCTTGTTCTTCTTTTTGATCTGCCACTGCTTTTGCAGCAAGAGCAAGGTTACGGATTGGAGCTTGAAGAACGCTAAGCAACATAGAAAGTAAACCTTCCCGAGATGGTAAATCTGCAAGAGCCTTAATTTCCTCAACTGTTGCAATATTTCCTTCAATAACACCAGCTTTAATTTCAAGAGCTTCGTTCTTTTTCGAAAACTCATTTAAAATTTTCGCAGGAGCTACTACATCTTCAGTGCTAAACGCAATTGCATTCGGACCAGTTAACGCTTCATTTAAACCTGATAATTCAACCGCTTCAGCCGCACGACGAGAGAATGTATTTTTATATACTTTAAACTCGACTCCAGCTTCACGAAGTTGCTTACGAAGTTCAGTTACTTCTGAAACTTTCAGACCGCGGTAGTCAACGATAATTGTTGATTTACTAGCTTTTAATTTGTCAGTAATTTCAGCAACTACTTGTTTCTTTTTTTCGATAGCGCCGCTCATCATTACACCCCCTATATTGTGCTGTAACACATTCATACCGTTCCAATAAAAAACCTCCATATCGAGAATAGACATGGAGGTTGTATACAATAGTCATTTATAAATGATCTAACGTTATCTATCGTATTACCTCGGTAGGAAATTAAGCTTTTTTGCACCTACTGTCTACGGTATAAATGTTATTTATTTTTACAACAGAGACAATTATACTAAAAGTGTTTTTTGTTGTCAAAATAGCTTTTTAATGTAACAGATGTCGGATCGATTTTAATTCCCGGTCCCATTGTTGTTGTAATCGTTATACTCTTCATATATGTTCCTTTAGCTGCTGGAGGTTTTACTTTCAACATTGTGTCAAAAATTGTAGTAAAGTTTTCAAGTAACTTCTCGCTCTCAAAGGAAGCTTTACCAATCGGAACATGGATAATACCAGCTTTGTCGATGCGATATTCAACTTTACCTGCCTTAATTTCCTTTACAGCTTTTTCTACATCAAATGTAACAGTACCTGTCTTAGGGTTTGGCATTAAGCCTTTTGGTCCTAATATACGGCCAAGTTTACCAACTTCGCCCATCATATCAGGTGTTGCAACGATTACGTCAAAATCAAACCATCCTTGATTGATCTTGTTAATATATTCTGCATCTCCTACATAATCAGCACCAGCTGCTTCAGCTTCTTTCAACTTCTCGCCTTTTGCAAACACAAGTACTCGTTGTGTTTTACCTGTACCGTTCGGAAGAACTACTGCTCCGCGAATTTGTTGGTCAGCTTTTTTAGGGTCTACTCCTAAACGGAAGCTAACTTCAACAGTTGCATCGAATTTAGCAAAGTTTGTTTTCTTTGCTAGTTCGATTGCTTCTTCAATCGGATAATCTTTTGAACGGTCAACAAGCTTAGCAGCTTCTAAATATTTCTTTCCCTTTTTAGCCATTTACTATTTCCTCCTTGACTGTGGTTTTAGCGGAATAACCTCCCACGAATAAAGGTTGCGAATGAAATCTTTTCCATCTTCGCAACCCCAATCAATATTGCAATACACAAGTGGATTAGTCTTCAATAACAATACCCATGCTGCGTGCAGTGCCTTCAACCATACGAATAGCCGCTTCAACACTTGCAGCATTTAAGTCAGGCATTTTCATTTCAGCAATCTCGCGTACTTTGTCACGCTTTACTGTTGCTACTTTATTACGATTTGGTTCACCTGAACCAGACTCAATACCAGCTGCTTTTTTATGTAGGACAGCAGCAGGAGGAGTTTTTGTAATAAAAGTAAATGAACGGTCTTCAAACACCGTAATTTCAACAGGAATAATTAAACCAGCTTGATCAGCGGTGCGAGCGTTAAATTCTTTACAAAATCCCATAATGTTTACACCGGCTTGACCTAATGCAGGGCCGACAGGCGGTGCAGGGTTTGCTTTACCTGCAGGTATTTGCAGCTTTACTATTTTAATTACTTTTTTAGCCACGAGACACACCTCCTTAAAGTCCGTGATGTGGTAATAGGGGTTACCCCCTCCCACTCATAAAAGTCTTTATCCGTTTCTATAGGCAAGATTTCTGCTAAAGCAATGATTGCCTATAAAAACTGTATCGGTTCAACTGCCTTTTAATGATTTATTCACTAATAGGAGCTTCACTTTATATAAAGAACTTAATCGTGATTCAGTCTCATATTTTGAGACATACTGACCTTTGAAATGTTATCACTTTTTTTTGCTGATTTCAAGTTCTTTTCCTCTTATAATTTTTCAATTTGGGTGTATTCCAGCTCAATAGGGGTATCTCGCCCAAACATATTAACTAAAACTTTAAGTTTCGCTTTATCTTTGTCAATTTCTTCAATGACCCCTGTAAAGTTTGCAAAAGGACCTTCATTTACACGAACTGTCTCCCCTAATTCGAAGTTAATATCGATTCGTTTTTCTTCTACACCCATCCGTTTTAAAATGGTATTAACTTCTTCAGGTAATAGCGGGGTTGGTTTCGATCCCGATCCAGCAGAACCTACAAACCCTGTCACACCGGGTGTGTTACGGACAACATACCAAGAATCATCCGTCATGACTAATTCAACTAAAACATATCCAGGAAAGACTTTTCGCTTTACTATTTTTTTCTTTCCGTTTTTTATTTCTGATTCTTCTTCTTCAGGAACGATAACACGAAAAATTTTTTCTTGCATTCCCATTGATTCTACACGTTTTTCTAGGTTGGTTTTTACTTTATTTTCGTAACCCGAATACGTATGCACGACATACCAGTTCTTTTCCATTCAAGAGGACTTGATCGTCCTTCCCTCCCTGCATTTTAAAAATTAACCGTCTGTAAAAAATTTTCCAAATGAAAAAACCCGTGTCAACCGGGCTTTACACACATGCTTTTGTTTATTTTCCATTATACCATGAGTATACAAGGGTTATTCAAGAATTAAACGAATAAGTTTAGAAATCCCTATGTCTGAAATAGCAAAAAACACAGTCATGAATATAACAGTTGTTAATACTGTAATTGTGTAACGGACTAGTTCATTACGTTTCGGCCAGCTAACTTTTTTCATCTCGCGGCCAACCCCGCGGAAAAAATTTACTATTCGTTGCATTCTGTACCCTCCAACTAAAGGAATTGCATTTATTTATATAAACCATTGTTATTTTGTTTCGCGATGAATCGTATGACTGTTACATGTTTTACAAAATTTCTTCAATTCAAGCCGGGTTGTTTGTCCTTGTCGATTGTTCATCGTAACATAGTTTCTCGACCCGCATTTTGTACACGCTAATACTACTTTTCCTCTCATTAAAACACCTTCTAGCATGCTTTTTTCGCCTTTAAAATGTAACACGCACTAATTCCAAAGTCAATATAAGTTAGAACGCGACAGAAATGTGCCATTTACAGGCACATTTTTTTAAATTTTTTAAATTGAGAACTCCCTTACCTCTAGATATCTTTCCAGCTTCCTTTTTACTCGCTGAAGTGCATTATCGATTGATTTAACATGTCGATTTAGTTCTTCAGAAATTTCCTGATATGATCGCCCGTCTAAATACAAGGCAAGTACTTTTCTTTCCAGATCGCTTAGGAGTTCGCCCATTTTTATTTCAATATGATCAAATTCTTCTTGGTTGATAATTAGCTCTTCTGGATCCATTACTTTAGCTCCAGAAATAACATCCATAAGTGTTCGATCTGATTCCTCATCATAAATAGGCTTGTCCAGCGAAACATATGAATTTAACGGGATATGCTTTTGTCTAGTTGCTGTTTTAATTGCTGTAATAATCTGCCTCGTTATACAAAGTTCTGCAAATGCTTTAAATGAGGATAGTTTGTCCTCTTTAAAGTCACGGATTGCCTTGTATAGCCCGATCATACCCTCCTGAACAATATCTTCTTTATCCGCTCCGATCAGAAAATAAGAACGAGCTTTTGCCCTCACAAAGTTACGATACTTGTGAATTAAAAAATCCAATGCATCGCTTTCCCCTTTATGTACTAGATCCACTAGTTCTTCGTCTGTAAGCCGCAATAAATTTTCATTACTTTTCGACTTTAAGTCAGCTCTCACTCAGATCCCTCCGACCGACACGTAGATAGCAATATTATACAGTAGGATAATTTTAAACGTCAACCGTTCATTTCTCTCCTCGACGCCATTTTTCGAAAATTTCCGCAATTTCATCACTTAAAACTATTTTTGAAATAGGCTGTTTTTCTTGAATTTTCCCAACCTTTTTTTCAATCTGCTTTTCTATCATATTCATTTCATTTAACAGCTCGCGCGCTGACTTTCTTAAGGCTCCTTGTCCAAATATAGCCCATTGTTCGGTGTAATCAGATGTTGCGACATGAACTTGAGTTTTAATGTTACTTAATTTAATTGCTAGTTTCTCAATACACTCATCTGCACTTTCATTTTCACGTGTGAAAATAACTTCAATTTGATAATTTTTATGTTTTTTTTCAATCCCTTTTACAAAGTGAGCATCAAATACAATAATAACTCGAAACCCTGTGTAAGCCCTGTATTCAGCCATTTTTTCTATTAGCCGATCTCTCGCAGCGGATAAATTCTTTCGTTTTAATTTGATTAATTCCGGCCATGCACCAATGATGTTATAGCCATCAACAATTAAAATATCCATTTTTTACGCCTCAATTGGATTGCGTTGGCGGTAAACTTCGTACATGAGTACTGCAGCGGCTACAGAAGCATTCAATGAAGTGACATGACCAGACATCGGTAAATGAACGAGGAAGTCACACTTTTCTCTGATCAGTCGACCCATCCCTTTTCCTTCACTGCCAATGACAAGCCCAAGAGGTAAATGAAAATCTAATGTTCGATAGTCCTCGCTTCCCTTCGCATCTGTGCCCACAATCCATATTCCGCGTTCTTTTAGCTCTTCGATAGTCCGTGCCATATTCGTTACACGGACTACTGGAATATGTTCAATTGCGCCTGTTGATGTTTTTGCAACTGTTGCCGTTAGTCCAACTGCACGTCGTTTCGGAATAATGATCCCATGTGCCCCAACTGCGTCAGAAGTTCTCATAATTGATCCTAAATTATGTGGGTCTTCAATTTCATCTAACAATAAAAAGAATGGTAGTTGTTGTTTTCTTTCTGCTTTTAAAAACAAATCATCTAATTCATAATAATCGTAAGCGGAAACTTGAGCAGCAACTCCCTGATGGTTACCGACAGCTATTTGATCAAGCTTTTTTTTCGGAACAAACTGAACGGTTACATTTCCTGTCTTTGCAAGCTTTATCACTTGCTGCATTTGGCCTCGTTGTGAGCCTTCAGCAATTAAAATTTTATTTATGTCTCTGTTTGACTTTAATGCTTCGATTACTGAATTTTTCCCAAAAATATATTCCATGTTTTCTAATTTGTCCCTCCTTTCTTTTTTTCGATTATGTTAAAGGTTTCTATGACGATCTCATCAAGTCGTTCTTCATTCCCTGATAAGTAAATATACCCTAATAACGACTCGAAACCTGTGCTGTATCGATATGTGTGTATATCGGTATTTTTCGGGACTGTTCCTGATTTAGCATTTCGTCCTCTTCTAACAACAGCAGTCTCCTCTTCACTTAAAAAAGAATTGTCTAATAGCTGATGAATAGCCATTGACTGTGCTTTTGCCGATACATAATGCGTTGCTTCCCGATGAAGTTGATGAGGCTTCACCTTTCCGCTTTGAAGGAGATGACGGCGTACATATAGTTCAAATACCGCATCTCCCATGTAAGCTAACGCCAGGCTGTTTAATTGTTTTTCATCTATTTTCCGTTCATAGTGGAGCATTCTCTTATTTGCCTCTTTTCCATCTAGTTCCTTGCGGTGTGTCTTCAAGCACAATATCCATCTCTTTTAACTTGTCACGTATTTCATCTGCTAGTTGAAAATTTCTTTCTTTTCGCGCTTGAATTCGCTTCTCGATTAATTCTTCGATTTCCTCATCTAATAACTCTTCGCTTTGGAAAGAAAGTCCAAGTATTTGTAACAATTCGTCAAACTCATTGATGAAAGCATCAATCACTTCTACAGCAGTATTTTTCTTCAGTAAATATTGATTAGCTAACTTTGACAGTTCAAACAGAATAGAAATGCCATTTGCCGTATTAAAATCATCATCCATTTCTTCAATAAATTGTTCATGATAAGCTGATATTTTTTGAAGCCATTCTTTATTATCTTCAGTTAAATTAGCGCTCGCTTCTTTTCTATGTTTTAAATTTTCGTAAGATGTCTTTAATCTATCCAGTGATGACTTTGTTGCTTCAAGCAGTTCTTCACTAAAGTTTATTGGGCTTCGATAATGTACGGCTAACATGAAAAATCGTAACAGCTGAGGATCATATTTTTTTATAATTTCATGAACTAAAATAAAGTTACCGAGTGATTTTGACATTTTTTCATTATCTATATTAATATAACCATTATGAATCCAATAATTAGCAAAGGTTTTACCTGTCAAAGCTTCTGATTGGGCAATTTCATTTTCATGATGCGGAAAGGTTAAATCTTGTCCCCCGGCGTGGATATCAATTGTATCTCCTAAATATTTTCGCGCCATTGCTGAACATTCGATATGCCAGCCTGGACGCCCTTTCCCCCATGGACTATCCCAGGAAATTTCACCTTCCTTTGCTTCTTTCCATAAAACAAAATCTAACGGATCCTGTTTCTTTTCATCAACATCAATCCGTGCCCCTAACTGTAATTCATCAATAGATTGATGCGATAATTTTCCCTAATCATTGAATTTTCGTGTCCGAAAATAAACATCTTTATTTGATTCATAAGCATATCCTTTTTCAACTAAAATCCGAATAAATTCAATAATGGTGCCGATATTTTCAGTTACTCGGGGATGCACATCAGCTTTTTTGCACCCAAGTTCTGATACATCTTCAAAATAAGCACGAATAAAGCGGTCTGCGATTGTTGGAACATCTTCTCCAAGTTCTTTTGCAGTACGAATTAATTTATCATCTACGTCAGTAAAATTAGAGATAAACTGAACATCGTAACCTCTATATTCTAAGTAGCGACGAATCGTATCAAACACAATTGCCGGCCGAGCATTTCCTATATGAATATAATTATATACCGTCGGCCCGCATACATACATTTTAACCTTGCCTTCCTCTATAGGCTCAAATATCTCTTTTTTCCGTGTTAAAGTATTATAAATTTTAATCGCCATGATTCAGAATCCTTTCTTTTTTTAACTCATCAAGCTCTGCTGTTAATTCCGCTATTTTATGTTCCAGTTCATGAAAACGATCTGCGATAGGATCTGGTAAATCACAATGATTAAGGTCTTTTTTAAGCCTTACTCCATCACGTATAACCACTTTGCCTGGAATTCCGACGACTGTTGAGTTATCCGGGACATCGCGTAGAACGACAGAGCCTGCACCAATCTTTGAATTTTCCCCAATTGTAATTGATCCAAGTACTTTTGCCCCGGTTGCAATCAATGCATTATCTTTAATTGTTGGATGCCTCTTTCCTTTTTCTTTCCCAGTTCCTCCTAAAGTAACCCCTTGGAAGACAGTTACGTTATCACCTATTTCACACGTCTCTCCAATAACAACACCCATACCGTGGTCGATAAAAAACCGCTTGCCGATTTTAGCTCCCGGATGAATTTCAATTCCAGTAAAAAAGCGGCTAATTTGCGAAATAGCTCTAGCAATAAAGAAAAATTTCCGTTTGTAAAATGAGTGAGCGAATCGGTGTGCCCAAATCGCATGTAAACCGGAGTACGTTAATATTACCTCAATATAACTTCTTGCAGCTGGGTCCTGATCAAAAACGACTTTAATATCTTCTTTTAAAGTTTTAAACACTTTTCTATCCTCCTTACATTCCTTTTTATCTTTCATCATGTCTAACCTAAAACAACAATATTGTTTAACTACATAAGAAAAGCGCCTCTGTCATAAGGACAGAGACGCTTAATAACGCGGTTCCACTCTGTTTAGACCATTATTAACGATAGTCTCAACTTGATCCTACTAACGGAAGGTCCCGCCCTTTTCTAATAAGTCTTAACATAAATAAACAAACTGTTCGAAAAGAGACTCTGAGGTGCATTTCAAAAAACGAGAGGCCTAAACCACTTTCAGCCGGTGATGGTTTTCTCTGTGAAACTTCGTTCTTTTACTTCTCCTCATCATCGTTTTAACCATATAGAATTATGTTTAATATATTATATTTTTTAATAAATGTTAACTAATAATACTTAATAACCGTTTAATTACTTTTTCCTTTCCTAACAGCTCTATTGCTAAAGGCAGCTCAGGACCATGGGTTTGTCCTGTTGTTACAACACGAATTGGCATAAATAATTTTTTTTCTTTGTAGCCAGTTGCCTTTTGAACTGCTTTAATGGCAGCCTTGATTTTATCTGCTTGAAACTCCTCAAGCTTCTCAATTTCATGTTGAAATGCTTTTATCACTTCGGGCACTTGTTCTTCTGCTAGCACTGCCTTTGCTTCTTCATCATAATTTAGCTCATCTTTAAAGAACATTTCAGATAATTCAACAATTTCTGCACCATAACTCATTTGTTCTTGATATAGAGCAATGATGTTATGTATCCATTTCGTTTCCTCATCAGACATGCTCTCACTCACCCGACCCGCATGAATAAGATGAGGTAGTGAAAGTTCAATCACTTTATTAAGATCAAGCCTTTTAATATATTGATTATTCATCCAAGTAAGCTTTTGTTTATCAAACAATGCAGGTGACTTAGATAAACGATTTGGATCAAAAATAGAAATTAACTCTTCTTTAGAAAAGATTTCTTCTTCTCCTGACGGTGACCATCCTAATAAAGTAATAAAGTTGAATAATGCCTCAGGTAAATAGCCAAGTTCTTCATATTGCTCAATAAATTGAATGATCGATTCATCTCGTTTACTTAATTTTTTTCGATTTTCGTTAACAATTAATGTCATATGTCCAAAAACAGGCGCTTTCCAGCCTAATGCTTCAAAAATCATCAATTGTTTTGGTGTGTTTTAGATATGATCATCTCCACGTAAAACATGGGATATCTCCATTAATTGATCATCAATCGCAACAGCAAAGTTATATGTTGGTGTTCCATCTTTTTTTACAATGACAAAATCGCCTATCCCATCTGATTCAAATGAAACGGATCCTTTTACCATATCTTCAAAGGAGTAAATTTTTCCTTTAGGTACTTTAAAGCGAATACTAGGTTGGCATCCTTCTTCTTCAAGTCGTGTTTGCTCATCATTCGTTAAATGACGGCATTTCCCTGAATAACGAGGCATTTCGCTTCGGGCAATTTGCCCCTCCCGCTCAGCTTCTAGTTCTTCTTCAGTACAGTAGCATTTGTAAGCTAGTCCTTTATCAAGAAGTTCTTTATAATATTTTTTGTATATTTCTGTCCGCTCAGATTGACGATACGGTCCGTACTCTCCACCAACATCAACACTTTCATCCCAATCGATTCCAAGCCATTTTAAATATTTTAACTGGCTTTGCTCTCCGCCTTCAATATTTCGTTTTTTATCTGTATCTTCAATACGAATAATGAACTTCCCGTTTTGGTTGCGGGCAAATAAATAATTGAATAAGGCTGTTCGAGCATTACCGATATGTAAATGTCCTGTTGGACTAGGCGCATAGCGCACACGAACACCATTTGACATGAATGACTCCTCCTCATATTTTAAAAGAATTTCACCATGACCCTTTGCTTATTTTATCACTCATGCTCTTAAGAATGAAAGCAAATTAAAGGGTTATTTATCTTTTTGTAATAACACTACTGCCTGCGCAGCAATACCTTCTCCTCGGCCAGTAAAGCCAAGTGTTTCAGTCGTAGTTGCTTTCACATTGATTTGATCTGGTGTTGCTTCTAATAATTCAGCTATCTTTGCCTGTATTTCATTAATGTATGGTGCCATCTTTGGTTTTTGGGCAATAATAGTACAATCTGCGTTCACTAGCTTATAGCCTTTTTCCTTAATCATTTCCCAAATTTGCTTCAACAGCTTTGCAGAGTCTGCATCCTTATATGTTGGATCAATGTCAGGGAAATGTCTCCCGATATCTCCTTCTCCAACGGCACCTAGACAAGCATCGGTTATTGTATGTAAAAGTACATCTGCATCAGAGTGTCCTGTTAATCCTTTTTCATAAGGAATTTCAACCCCGCCAATAATGAGTGGCCGGTTTTCT
Source organism: Bacillus aquiflavi (assembly GCF_019915265.1). Lineage (NCBI taxonomy): Bacteria > Bacillati > Bacillota > Bacilli > Caryophanales > Bacillaceae > Bacillus > Bacillus aquiflavi. Next base: position 3,568,517 of record NZ_CP082780.1, on the reverse strand, counting down.
ACTAGTTTATGGACATCAAAACCTTGACCTATACGAAACATCATTAGTTAGTCTCCTTTGTCTTTTTCGAATAATTGCCTCAGCAAAAAAGAGGTCCTCTTGCGTCGTAAGCTTAATATTGTCATAATTCCCTTCTACTATTGCTACCTTATGGCCTATTTGTTCAACTAAACTTGCATCATCTGTTCCAACAAATGACGCTTCCTTGGCCTTTTCATGAGCTTTTCGAAGGAGTGAAATACGAAAAGCTTGTGGGGTTTGAACAGCCCACAAGCTAGATCGCTCAATTGTTTCAAGTACGGTATTGTCTTGTGCTTTTTTTATCGTATCCTTCAACCGAACAGCGACAATAGAAGCACCATTTATTTGAGTAGAAGAGAGTAATTGATCAATGATTTCCAAATCAATAAATGGTCTGGCCCCATCATGAACAAGAACAATCCCTTCTTCTGACTCCATTGTTTTTAAGCCGTTATATACGCTTTCCTGCCGTTCTTTTCCGCCAGTCACAAGCTCCGTTACTTTTTTTATTTTATATTTATTTAACATTTCCTCAAATATATATTTTTCTTGTGGATTGATAACTAATATAACGTTGCTGCACCGTTCGTCCTTTTCAAATACTTTTAACGTATGAATAATAACGGGCATTTGACACAACTGTAGCAAAAGTTTATTTTTCCCTACTCCCATTCTTTTACCTTGACCTGCTGCAGGAATGATGACTTTATAAGCCATGCTTGAAACCCCTATCTTATTATAATGCTTTTTCGAGCAGCTTTGGTTTAGCAAAAATCATCCGACCGGCAGATGTTTGTAACACACTTGTTACTAATACATCAATTTGCTTACCAATATAATCCCGCCCGTCTTCTACAACAATCATTGTACCATCATCAAGATAAGCTACACCTTGATGATGTTCTTTCCCATCTTTAATTACTTGTACATTTAGCTCTTCTCCTGGTAAAACTACCGGTTTAACTGCATTTGCAAGATCATTAATGTTTAAAACTGAAACGCCTTGTAGTTCACAAACTTTATTTAAATTAAAATCATTTGTGACCACGATACCATCTGTTAATTTAGCAAGCATGACAAGCTTACTGTCAACTTCTTGAATTTCTTCAAAATCCCCTTCATATATTTCCACTTTAACTGCAAGTTCTTTTTGAATGCGATTTAATATATCTAAACCCCTTCTACCACGATTACGTTTTAATGCATCTGATGAGTCTGCTATATGCTGCAACTCTTCAAGTACAAACTGCGGAATAACGATTGTCCCTTCTAAAAAACCAGTTTGACAAATATCCGCAATTCTACCATCAATAATAACACTCGTATCTAATATTTTCAGCACATTATTATTTTGTTGTTCTAGTTCCTCTTCACCAACTTTTTTCTTGCGACTTGAAAAAAGAGATAATAGCTCATCACGTTTTTTAAAGCCTACTTGGAAACCTAAATATCCAAACAATAATGTTAGGACGATCGGTACTACAGTGTTGATAATCGGAACCTCTATTGAAGTTAATGCAAATCCAATTAGAAATGCTACAAGAAGACCGAAGACTAACCCAAGACTGCCAAAAATAATATCAGTAATGGGCAGCTTGACTAATAATTCCTCCAGCCACTTTACAAAGCCCACTACATAATCAACCGCCCAAAACGTTATGAGATAAAAAATAATTGCACCTAAAACAGCAGCGGTATAAGGATTATTTATAACAGGAATGTCGTCTATTTTAAAAAATACTAGTAAGTCTGACATTAAAATAATACCTAGTGTTCCTCCACTTATAAGGAAGCATGCTTGCACAATACGTTTTAACATTCCTACACCTCCTTTTACTCATTATAAACAAATTACATGAATCGAAACCTATTATTACGTTTTTTTTATCTTTGTAAAAAGAATGCAATCAAAAAATTATTTTGAAATATTAAAAATAGCAATCAAAACATATAAATAGATGAATTATCTTTACTATAAGAGTAGCACCACTATTTTTACATGTCAAATAATAACAGATAATTTTAGCACAAATAGGTCTTTATATCAATAAATACTTCTATTTTTAATTTAAAAACATGTCTTTTTACATAAATTAGGCGTCTAAAAACAGCCGTTTTTTTCCTGTCCATGCTTTTCATAGGCGGTGAAAATTAAGTTTTTGACCTAGGGAGTTATTATTCTAACACAACTTTTAAGTACTTCCCTATTATTCTCTCTTTGGTTTTTAAATTTTTTAATAAAAATTATGGCTTTTTTATGAACTATTTATAGAATGAGCCTTTTAACCCTCTAGAGTTACTTGAAGAGCCTCACTAATTGAAGACACACCTATTAACTCAATACCTTTAGGTCCTCTCCAGCCGCCAAGATTATTCATTGGTAAAATGACTCTTTCAAATCCTAATTTAGCCGCTTCGTTAACCCTTTGTTCTATTCTTGATACCCTTCTTACTTCACCTGTTAAACCAACTTCTCCTATAATACAATCAGAAGGTTTTGTCGGTTTATCTCGAAAACTAGAAGCAATACAGACCGCAATTGCTAAATCAATTGCAGGCTCATCTAATTTTACTCCACCCGCAACTTTTAAATACGCATCTTGATTTTGTAATAAAAGACCAACACGTTTTTCCAATACTGCCATTAGAAGAGAAACGCGATTATGATCAATACCTGTAGCCATTCGCCTTGGATTTCCGAAGCTTGTTGGAGAGATTAATGCCTGAATCTCTACTAGAACAGGGCGAGTGCCTTCCATTGATGCAACAACAGTCGAACCAGATGCGCCTTCTGATCTTTCTTCAAGAAAAATCTCTGAAGGATTCGCTACCTCTTCAAGCCCAAGCTCTTTCATTTCAAATATCCCTATTTCATTTGTTGAACCAAAACGATTTTTCACTGTCCGTAAAATGCGATATGTATGATGTCGTTCCCCTTCAAAATAAAGCACGGTATCTACCATATGCTCTAAAAGCCGGGGACCTGCAATCGAACCTTCCTTCGTTACATGCCCTACAATAAAGATCGCAATTCCTTTCGTTTTAGCTATTCTCATCAACTCTGCAGTACATTCACGAACTTGGGATACACTGCCTGGAGCAGAAGTAACATCTGGATGAAAAACTGTTTGTATTGAATCAACAATTACACAATTCGGATTCATTTTTTCAATTGTTCTATTGATCTCCTCAAGATTCGTCTCTGAATAAACAAGGAGCGTATCTGAAGAAACCTTAAGCCGATCTGCTCGAAGTTTCGTTTGCTTTAACGATTCCTCGCCAGAAATATATAAGACAGACTGACCTTTTTTAGCTAATTGAGCAGAAACTTGTAAAAGTAACGTCGATTTACCAATTCCTGGGTCACCGCCGATTAAAATAAGTGATCCTTTTACAACACCGCCGCCAAGAACTCGGTTTAATTCAATGAGTTCTGTCTGAATTCGCGGCTCAGATACCGTTTCTATTGATGTAATGGGTGTTGCTTTTGATAATACACTACTATCATCATAAGAATGCGCAAAAGCCCCCCGTCTACCTCTTCCTGTATGCTCAATTTCTTCAACCATTTTATTCCACTGGTTGCATCCTGGACATTTTCCCATCCACTTTGGAGATTCATAACCACATTCTTGACAAATGTATTTCGTTTTCCGCTTTGACATTTCTCTCTTCCTCTCAAAAAGCAGCTGTAATTGATCATTTTTAACAGCGTTATTTTTCTTATTATTATGTAAAAATAACATTGAACCGAAATAGTTGTTCTGTTTTGGAAACAACGAGGTATTTACTGTTTATTTTCATCTCATTTGCCCGTTATAGAAACAGCTTAAATAGAGTACGGAATGGAGGAAATAAAAAATACTGAAGGAATGAGCAACCGCAGTACCATACAATCAGATCGAAAGCGTGCACAAATCGTTTTAATCTAACCTGTTAATATTGGTTTGTTTAGTAACAAAAAGTGCAATTTCTTATTTAGCTTTCGCTTTAACATCGCCAGCAATATTTTCTATTTTTAATTGAATGATCTTCGCTCTCTTATTGTTAAAAAAATAGCAAGTATTGAACTACTTATGCATCTAACTTTCGGTTTCTTTCAAGTCTTGACTGCCATAATCATTTCCCCAATTCTTAAATTTATATATTATATGAATCTATATGTTAAAGTATTAAAAACATTAGGAAGATATTAGGGTTATCTTGTTGGGGGATAAAATTTAATATTTTAAAATGAACGCCTTGCCAAAAAAATATTCCCTAAACATTATAGACGAATTTTTTCTCACTCTAGTTTCATATTTTGAAGTTTGAAATGAAAAAGTTAGACTGACTCTCTTTCAAATTGAGTCAGTCCTTTATAAATTTTTAATTTATACATTTACTGTTTTCGTTGTTTTTACAATAAACTCTTCATTTTCTACATCAATGACAACTTTCTGTCCTGTTAAAACAGTTCCTTTTAACAATTCCTCTGACAGCCGATCTTCAATATGCTTCTGAATCGCTCTGCGAAGAGGTCGAGCCCCGTATTCAGGATCATAGCCTATTTCGGTAATTTTTTTCAATGCAGCTTCTGTTAATTCTAATTCAATATGTTGCTCTTTTAATCGATTGATTAATTGTTCAGACATTAATGACACAATTTCTTTTAGGTGTTTCCTTTCAAGTGCATGGAAGACGATCATTTCATCTACCCGGTTTAAAAACTCTGGGCGAAATGCTTTTTTCAGCTCCTCAAGAACTTTTCCTTTCATATCTTTATAATCTTGCTCGCCATCTTGAATATTGAAACCGACATACTTATTTCGCTTTAACGCTTCTGCTCCAACATTTGATGTCATAATTAAAATAGTATTTCTGAAATCAACAGTACGTCCAGTTGAATCCGTAAGTCTTCCATCCTCTAACACTTGAAGGAGGATATTGAATACATCAGGATGCGCCTTTTCAATTTCGTCTAATAAAACGACAGAATATGGTTTTCTACGCACCTTTTCCGTTAGTTGTCCCCCTTCATCATAACCGACATACCCTGGAGGAGAACCAACTAATCTAGATGTTGAGTGCTTTTCCATATACTCCGACATATCAATTCTAATCATCGCATCTTCATCACCGAACATAACTTCTGCAAGTGCACGCGCCAATTCTGTTTTTCCAACCCCTGTTGGCCCAAGAAAAATAAATGATCCAATTGGGCGTTTCGGGTCTTTTAATCCTGCTCGGGCTCTTCTAACGGCTTTCGATACAGCAATCACTGCCTCTTCTTGACCAATGACACGAGAGTGTAAAATTTCTTCTAATTTTAGGAGCTTTTGTGTTTCCGTTTGAGCTAATTTTGAGACAGGAATTCCGGTCCAGCTTGATACTACATGGGCAATATCCTCAACGGTAACTTCACTATTTTCTTTCCCCTGTTTTTCCTTCCAACTTTTTTGCGTTTTCTCAAGTTTTTCTCGCAATCGTTGTTCTGAATCACGTAAGGAAGCCGCTTTTTCAAACTCTTGACTCTGTACTGCTGCATCTTTTTCCTTTCTAACTTCCTCCAGCTGTAATTCAAGCTCTTTTAATTTAGGAGGGGTAGTATAAGAACGCAATCTGACTTTAGATCCAGCTTCATCAATTAAATCGATTGCTTTATCAGGTAAGAAGCGATCTGAAATATATCTGTCTGATAATTTTACTGCTGCATCAATCGCTTCATCTGTTATCGAAACGCGATGATGCGCCTCATATCTATCCCGTAAGCCGTATAAAATTTGCACAGATTCCTCTAGTGTTGGTTCATCAACCGTAATTGGTTGGAAACGCCGTTCAAGAGCGGCATCTTTTTCAATATATTTTCGATATTCATCTAACGTAGTTGCCCCAATACATTGAAGTTCACCCCGAGCTAATGAAGGCTTTAATATATTTGATGCATCAATTGCACCTTCAGCCCCTCCAGCACCAATTAAAGTATGAAGCTCATCAATAAATAAAATAATATTTCCGGCTTGACGAATTTCATCCATCACTTTTTTTTGACGATCTTCAAATTCCCCGCGATATTTCGTACCTGCTACAACTGTTCCCATATCAAGTGTCATTACGCGTTTATCACGTAATATTTCAGGTACTTCATTTTGGACAATTTGTTGTGCTAATCCTTCGGCAATTGCTGTTTTTCCTACTCCCGGCTCACCGATTAAAACAGGATTGTTTTTAGTACGACGGCTTAATACCTCGATTACCCGTTGTATTTCCTTGCTTCTTCCTATAACAGGATCTAAACTTCCTTCTCGAGCTATCGATGTTAAGTCACGAGCTAAACTATCCAATGTAGGGGTGTTAGCACTAGCAGCATTCCCTGCTTGGTGATTTCCCGCCTCATTACTCCCAAGTAATTGAAGCACTTGTTGCCGTGCTTTATTTAAACTTACTCCTAAATTATTTAATACTCTTGCTGCAACGCCTTCACCTTCACGAATTAATCCAAGCAATATATGTTCTGTTCCAACATAAGAATGCCCAAGTTTTCGAGCTTCATCCATTGAAAGCTCCGTTACCTTTTTTGCACGAGGAGTATAATGAATTGTCTGAGCAACGCTTTGGCCTTTCCCTATTAAATTTTCAACTTCCTGCTGAATTTTTTCAGGACCTAGTCCAAGTGCATATAAAGCCTTTGCTGCTATCCCTTCTCCTTCTCTAACAAGCCCTAATAATATATGTTCTGTTCCAATATTATTATGACCTAAACGTACAGCCTCTTCCTGAGCTAATGCTAATACTTTTTGGGCTCTTTCTGTAAAACGTCCAAACATCATTTTTTCATCCTCCTAACTATTTATCTTTTTCCATTTTTAATCTTTCACGAATTAAAGCAGCACGACGGATATCCCGTTCGTTTGGCCGCAAAGATCCACCGGCATATTGCTGTAAAAACCCCGGCTGTGTTAAAATCATTAGTTCATTTAAAATATTTTTGGAAATATTCTCTATATAACCTATATCAATTCCTAATCGGATATCTGATAAGCAACGAGACGCTTCTTTCGTTTCTATAATACGGCTGTTTTCCAATACACCGAGCGAGCGAAATACTCTATCTTCTAATTGTATGTTTGATGTTTTTTCTAATGCTTCTCGTGCAGACCTTTCTTGTGAAATTAACTGAACGACAACACCTTTTAAATCATTAACGATGTCATGCTCAGATTTTCCAAGGGTAATTTGATTTGATATTTGAAATATGTTCCCTAATGCTTCACTGCCTTCTCCATAAATACCTCGGACAACTAAACCAAGCTGATTTATTGCAGGTATTATACGATTCATTTGACGGGTTAATATTAAACCAGGCAAATGCATCATTACAGATGCTCTTAATCCGGTTCCTACATTTGTCGGACAACTAGTTAAATAACCTCTATTTTCATCAAATGCATAGTCAATTTGTTCTTCAATCCAATCATCAATTACATTTGCTAAATTCAATGCCTCAGTTAATTGAAAACCTGAAAATAAACATTGTATCCGAATATGGTCTTCCTCATTGACCATAATATTTATTGATTCATTTTCTGAAAGAAGGCAAGCACCGTACGTTGAATCCTCTGCCAAATGCGGACTAATTAAATGCTTTTCAACGAGCACCCTTTTTTGTAGCGGTTGAAGCTCCTCCATTTTAAGAACCTCTAATTTTCCTAAATAATCAGGGTAACCGCTTGAAACAGCCTTCTCAACTTTATTTATTACATTCTTAGCTTCCTCGATTGAATAAAGGGTTGGAAAAGTATGTTCCTTTAAATTTCTGGCTAACCGAATACGAGAACTTAACACAATATCTGAATCGGCACCATCCTCATTCATCCAAGGACTAATCGCTTGATTGATAAAACGTTCTAAAGACACCACTTATTCCCCTCCCTCGTGTCTTTCCGTTAGTTTCTTTTTTAATAATCGAATTTCATCACGAATTTGTGCAGCTTGCTCAAATTCTTCTTGGGTAATTAAATATTTTAATTTTAGTTTTAAGTCTTCAATTTTTTTACGCAAATGCATATTACCCCCAATGCGTTTTGGAATCTTTCCATTATGACTCCAATTTCCACTATGGAGACGCCGTAATATTGGATTTAATTGATTTTGAAAAGTTTTGTAACAGTGGGCACAGCCAAATCGACCCACTTTAACGAATTGTGGAAAAGTCATTGAGCAATGTTTGCATTGAATAATTTCATCTTGTTGAAAAGAATTTTGCTTCGCTTGTTGAAATCCTGGATCTGCATTCAATAATCCTGCTAAAAGGTTGCTAATAGAAAGCCCTGGTCCGCTATTAAACATAAACATGTCACCTTTTTCATGGGCACATTTTTCGCATAAATGAATTTCAGCTTTTTTCCCATTTACAATTTTCGTAAAATGAAGTGTTGCAGGTCTTTGATTACATTCCTGACATATCAATCCATTTCACCCTCTCTAAGCTCACTATTTTATTTATATTTTATAGATGTCAATATTGCCTTTAACATTCTGGCACGGAGTTCATCTCTTTCAGGTAAATCAATATATAAAGTGGATCGATCAATGACACTAAGAATAATCTTTGCTTCTCGTTCCGTGATAATTTCTTCATCAAGTAAACGATAAATAATATGTTCTGCACTAGTTTGGGAAATTCGATTTTTAATAATTGATATAAGTTCATTGATTAGATGGGCATCATCGTGAGGTTTGACTTTCATAATCCGTATATAGCCACCGCCACCCCGTTTACTCTCAACTACATAGCCTCTTTCTATTGTAAATCTTGTATTTATGACATAGTTAATTTGTGATGGAACGCATTGGAACTTATCTGCAACTTCACTTCTTTTGATTTCTACAGCCTCTTGTTCGCTCATTTCCAATACTTTTTTTAAATAGCTCTCAATTATATCTGATATGTTTCTCACCCAGCCTCCCCCTATCTGACTTTGACTATATTTGACATTAATTATACACGAAATAGTTCCTTCATTGCAATATTCTTATTTTCCCCAATTTATTTCATCTCAAAACGTAGCATTTATGATTTATTTAAGGTTATTTAATTAATTTCTCATTTCCTCCTACAGATAGAACGATAAAGAGAAATAATTTCTTTTTCATATCATCCGGCATAGCTAAAAGGCATTTGTGGCACGAATAAGCCTAAAAGAACAATATTGTTTAATAGAACTTTATTTTAAAAAATATATTTTATAAAGTACATCACGATATACTTATGAAATTTAAAAGTTATTTCTTTAACGGAAAAACTATTGGAATTTACAAAATTTATTCACATTTTATCCATAATTTATTCTACTTTAACATGTTTAAAATGGTGCAATTAGGAAAAAATGTTAATCAATTTTGAAAGAAATGGGTGGGAAAATGACATCCTGGAAAAATTCCATTTTTTTAATTTTAGGAATAGGTGTATCACATCTAGGAAATTGGATTTACTTTATAGCACTTAATATTTTAATCTTAAACTTAACTGGCTCGGCCGCTGCGGTAGCTGGACTGTATATTATAAGACCCGTAGCAATTTTAATCACCAATACTTGGTCTGGAAGCGTCATTGATCGTGTGAATAAAAGAAAATTAATGATATTTATCGATATAATAAGAGGAACCTTAGTAATTTGCATTCCCTTTATAGGATCTTTATGGGCAATTTATATTGTTCTCCTTTTGGTTAATATTGCAGGTGCATTTTTCGGCCCAAGCTCATCAGTATACATTACGAAACTTGTCCCCCAGGAAAATCGAAAAAGATTTAATTCAATCATGAGTATGACTAGCCCTGGTGCATTTTTATTAGGTCCAGCAATTGCTGGGATATTAATTATGTACGTTAGTCCAGATATTTGTATTATCATTAATGCTGTTTCTTTTTTCGTTTGTGCATTTTTTATTTATCTACTTCCTAATGTAGATGAAGATTTAAATAATATACGTGAACGGGTACATTGGAAAACTATTTTAAATGACTGGAAAGCAGTTAAACAATTTATTAAACAAACTAAATATTTTATTTCAGTTTATATATTGTTCCAATCAGCTATGTTAATTGCCTTTGCTGTTGATTCACAAGAAGTTACTTTTATTAAACAACATTTAAAACTATCGGACAGAGATTATGGCTTAATTGTAAGTATAACAGGGATTGGTTCATTAACCGGGGCTGCTGTTGCTGCTATTACATCTAAAAAAATACATCTCCGCCTATTTATTGGTGTTGGAATGCTATTAACATCTTTAGGATACGTTATGTTTTATGCTTCTTTTAACTTTATTACTGCAACATTAGCATTTGTATTTTTGGGCTTTTTTTTGGCATTTGCCAATACAGGATATGCAACTTTTTTTCAAAATAACGTGCCGGTAAAAATTATGGGGAGATTCGGAAGTATCGCAGATATGGTTCAGGGAATGATTCAAATTGGATTAACACTACTTTTAGGATTAATGGCCGAATGGTTTTCAGTCCAACTTGTGTGCCTGATCTTTACGATTATAGGAACTTTGATTGCAAGCATACTCCTCCTCACAGTACTGATTCCTTCAAAATTGCGCTATTTTGAAGAAAATACAACAGCTATTTCAGGCTAAAAAAACAGGATCAATCATTGCTTCTTGTAAAAAAAGCTTGACTGATCCTTTATTTTTATACAAAGTAATAAAAGAGAACAACAGAAAAGTTGTTCTCTTTACTTAAAGTCGCCCGGCAACGTCCTACTCTCGCAGAGGGATGCCCTCTACTACCATTGGCGCTGAGAAGCTTAACTTCCGTGTTCGGAATGGGAACGGGTGTGACCTTCTCGCCATCGTCACCAGACAATTGTTCTCTCAAAACTAGATAATGTGAAGAAGTAAGAAAGAAAGTATCATGTTTATTTGGTTAAGTGCTCGCTCGATTAGTATCTGTCAGCTTCACGTGTCGCCACGCTTCCACCTCAGACCTATCAACCTGATCATCTTTCAGGGAGCTCAAATGGGAAATCTCATCTTGAGGGGGGCTTCATGCTTTAGATGCTTTCAGCACTTATCCCTTCCGCACGTAGCTACCCAGCTATGCCTTTGGCAAGACAACTGGTACACCAGCGGTGCGTCCATCCCGGTCCTCTCGTACTAAGGACAGCTCCTCTCAAATTTCCTACGCCCACGACGGATAGGGACCGAACTGTCTCACGACGTTCTGAACCCAGCTCGCGTACCGCTTTAATGGGCGAACAGCCCAACCCTTGGGACCGACTACAGCCCCAGGATGCGATGAGCCGACATCGAGGTGCCAAACCTCCCCGTCGATGTGGACTCTTGGGGGAGATAAGCCTGTTATCCCCGGGGTAGCTTTTATCCGTTGAGCGATGGCCCTTCCATGCGGAACCACCGGATCACTAAGCCCGACTTTCGTCCCTGCTCGACTTGTAAGTCTCGCAGTCAAGCTCCCTTGTGCCTTTACACTCTGCGAATGATTTCCAACCATTCTGAGGGAACCTTTGGGCGCCTCCGTTACCTTTTAGGAGGCGACCGCCCCAGTCAAACTGCCTGCCTGACACTGTCTCCCACCCCGATAAGGGGCGCAGGTTAGAATTTCAGTACAACAAGGGTAGTATCCCACCGACGCCTCCACGTAAGCTAGCGCTCACGTTTCCACGGCTCCTACCTATTCTGTACAAGCTGCACCAAAATTCAATATCAGGCTACAGTAAAGCTCCACGGGGTCTTTCCGTCCTGTCGCGGGTAACCTGCATCTTCACAGGTACTATAATTTCACCGAGTCTCTCGTTGAGACAGTGCCCAGATCGTTGCGCCTTTCGTGCGGGTCGGAACTTACCCGACAAGGAATTTCGCTACCTTAGGACCGTTATAGTTACGGCCGCCGTTTACTGGGGCTTCGGTTCACACCTTCAGCGATTGCTTAAGCGCTCCCCTTAACCTTCCAGCACCGGGCAGGCGTCAGCCCCTATACTTCGCCTTGCGGCTTCGCAGAGACCTGTGTTTTTGCTAAACAGTCGCCTGGGCCTATTTCACTGCGGGCTCTCTCGGGCTTGCACCCTATCAGAGCACCCCTTCTCCCGAAGTTACGGGGTCATTTTGCCGAGTTCCTTAACGAGAGTTCTCTCGATCACCTTAGGATTCTCTCCTCGCCTACCTGTGTCGGTTTGCGGTACGGGCACCTTATTCCTCGCTAGAGGATTTTCTTGGCAGTGTGGAATCAGGAACTCCGGAAAATAATTTTCCTCGCTGTCACAGCTCAGCCTTACGGTAATGGGATTTGCCTCATTACCAGCCTAACTGCTTAGACGTACATCCAATTGTACGCTTACCCTATCCTCCTGCGTCCCCCCATTGCTCAAACGGCGATAAGGTGGTACAGGAATATCAACCTGTTGTCCATCGCCTACGCCTTTCGGCCTCGGCTTAGGTCCCGACTAACCCTGAGCGGACGAGCCTTCCTCAGGAAACCTTAGGCATTCGGTGGAAGGGATTCTCACCCTTCTTTCGCTACTCATACCGGCATTCTCACTTCTAAGCGCTCCACCAGTCCTCACGATCTAGCTTCAACGCACTTAGAACGCTCTCCTACCACTGACACCTACGGTGTCAATCCACAGCTTCGGTGATACGTTTAGCCCCGGTACATTTTCGGCGCAGAGTCACTCGACCAGTGAGCTATTACGCACTCTTTGAATGGTGGCTGCTTCTAAGCCAACATCCTGGTTGTCTAAGCAACTCCACATCCTTTTCCACTTAACGTATACTTTGGGACCTTAGCTGGTGGTCTGGGCTGTTTCCCTCTCGACTACGGATCTTATCACTCGCAGTCTGACTCCCAAGGATAAGTCTTTGGCATTCGGAGTTTGTCTGAATTCGGTAACCCGATGAGGGCCCCTAGTCCAAACAGTGCTCTACCTCCAAGACTCTTACACTTGAGGCTAGCCCTAAAGCTATTTCGGAGAGAACCAGCTATCTCCAAGTTCGATTGGCATTTCACCCCTACCCACACCTCATCCCCGCACTTTTCAACGTACGTGGGTTCGGGCCTCCATCCAGTGTTACCTGGACTTCACCCTGGACATGGGTAGATCACCTGGTTTCGGGTCTACGACCTCATACTCTTTCGCCCTATTCAGACTCGCTTTCGCTGCGGCTCCGTCTTTAAACTTAACCTTGCATGAAATCGTAACTCGCCGGTTCATTCTACAAAAGGCACGCCATCACCCATGAATGGGCTCTGACTACTTGTAAGCACACGGTTTCAGGTTCTCTTTCACTCCCCTCCCGGGGTGCTTTTCACCTTTCCCTCACGGTACTGGTTCACTATCGGTCACTAGGGAGTATTTAGCCTTGGGAGATGGTCCTCCCAGATTCCGACGGGATTTCACGTGTCCCGCCGTACTCAGGATCTACTCAGGAGGGAACGAAGTTTCAACTACAGGGTTGTTACCTTCTCTGACGGGCCTTTCCAGACCGCTTCATCTACCTCGTTCCTTTGTAACTCCATGTTGAGTGTCCTACAACCCCAAGAGGCAAGCCTCTTGGTTTGGGCTGTTCCCGTTTCGCTCGCCGCTACTTAGGGAATCGCTTTTGCTTTCTCTTCCTCCGGGTACTAAGATGTTTCAGTTCCCCGGGTCTGCCTTCATAACCCTATGGATTCAGGTTATGATCCTATCCCATGACGGATAGGGGGTTTCCCCATTCGGAAATCTCCGGATCAAAGCTTACTTACAGCTCCCCGAAGCATATCGGTGTTAGTACCGTCCTTCATCGGCTCCTAGTGCCAAGGCATTCACCGTGCGCCCTTTCTAACTTAACCTTTTCGGTAAAAGATAAGCTGCGTATTTCGTTGTCAGCTGCACTCACTCCAATCCTCACGTACTTTTGTACGCTCCGGTTGTCGTTCATTTGCTTCCTAGAACTACTTGCTTCTCTTTTCCCTTTTTTAAAAAAGCGTCGAATCTCTGCGTCAGTTTCCCTCACTCAGATCCTCACGTATGTTTATTACGCTCCTGTCTTCGTTCGTCGTTCACTTCCTTGAGCTTCTCGCTTCTTCTTTTCCTTACTTTAGACAATAAGCTTCGCTTCTAAGTTGTCTTTTTTTGGTAAAAGATAAGCTACGTATTTCGTTGTCAGTTGCATTCACTCCAATCCTCACGTACTTTTGTACGCTCCGGTTGTCGTTCATTTGCTTCCTAGAACTACTTGCTTCTCTTTTCCCTTTTTTTAAGAGATATCTTTGGTGATACTCGGTTTCTTTCTTTTGCCTTCTTCATTTATTATCTAGTTTTCAAAGAACAATATTTGAGAGATTGCTCTCTCAAAACTAAACAAACAAACGATCAACCTTTAATGATTCCTTAGAAAGGAGGTGATCCAGCCGCACCTTCCGATACGGCTACCTTGTTACGACTTCACCCCAATCATCTGTCCCACCTTCGGCGGCTGGCTCCAAAAGGTTACCTCACCGACTTCGGGTGTTACAAACTCTCGTGGTGTGACGGGCGGTGTGTACAAGGCCCGGGAACGTATTCACCGCGGCATGCTGATCCGCGATTACTAGCGATTCCGGCTTCATGCAGGCGAGTTGCAGCCTGCAATCCGAACTGAGAATGGTTTTATGGGATTGGCTCGACCTCGCGGTTTCGCTGCCCTTTGTACCATCCATTGTAGCACGTGTGTAGCCCAGGTCATAAGGGGCATGATGATTTGACGTCATCCCCACCTTCCTCCGGTTTGTCACCGGCAGTCACCTTAGAGTGCCCAACTAAAGGCTGGCAACTAAGATCAAGGGTTGCGCTCGTTGCGGGACTTAACCCAACATCTCACGACACGAGCTGACGACAACCATGCACCACCTGTCACTCTGTCCCCCGAAGGGGAACGTCCTATCTATAGGAGTGGCAGAGGATGTCAAGACCTGGTAAGGTTCTTCGCGTTGCTTCGAATTAAACCACATGCTCCACCGCTTGTGCGGGCCCCCGTCAATTCCTTTGAGTTTCAGCCTTGCGGCCGTACTCCCCAGGGGAAGTGCTTAATGCGTTTGCTGCAGCACTAAAGGGCGGAAACCCTCTAACACTTAGCACTCATCGTTTACGGCGTGGACTACCAGGGTATCTAATCCTGTTCGCTACCCACGCTTTCGCGCCTCAGCGTCAGTTACAGACCAGAGAGCCGCCTTCGCCACTGGTGTTCCTCCACATCTCTACGCATTTCACCGCTACACGTGGAATTCCACTCTCCTCTTCTGTACTCAAGTCCCCCAGTTTCCAATGACCCTCCACGGTTGAGCCGTGGGCTTTCACATCAGACTTAAAGGACCGCCTGCGCGCGCTTTACGCCCAATAATTCCGGACAACGCTTGCCACCTACGTATTACCGCGGCTGCTGGCACGTAGTTAGCCGTGGCTTTCTCGTTAGGTACCGTCAAGGTACCGCCTTATTCAAACGGTACTTGTTCTTCCCTAATAACAGAGCTTTACGATCCGAAGACCTTCTTCGCTCACGCGGCGTTGCTCCGTCAGACTTGCGTCCATTGCGGAAGATTCCCTACTGCTGCCTCCCGTAGGAGTCTGGGCCGTGTCTCAGTCCCAGTGTGGCCGATCACCCTCTCAGGTCGGCTACGCATCGTCGCCTTGGTGAGCCTTTGCCTCACCAACTAGCTAATGCGCCGCGGGCCCATCTGTAAGTGATAGCCGAAGCCATCTTTTAACTCCTCTCCATGCGAAGAGAAGGGTTATCAGGTATTAGCCCCGGTTTCCCGAAGTTATCCCTGTCTTACAGGCAGGTTGCCCACGTGTTACTCACCCGTCCGCCGCTAACCGTTCAAAAGCAAGCTTTTGATCAGTTCGCTCGACTTGCATGTATTAGGCACGCCGCCAGCGTTCGTCCTGAGCCAGGATCAAACTCTCCAATAAACTTGGAGCGTTGATTCGCTCATAATAAAAAAATTAACGTTGGCAAGTGTCAGCTTCTAACAAATGGTTAGTTGCCTCCACTTTAAATTGTTGTTGACGTTTGTTTGTTTAGTTTTCAAAGAGCAATTTGTATCAGTCACTCATAAGCGACTTCTATAGTATATCAAATATATTATACTGTGTCAATACTTTATTTGGTGGAGCCTAGCGGGATCGAACCGCTGACCTCCTGCGTGCAAGGCAGGCGCTCTCCCAGCTGAGCTAAGGCCCCATTAAAAATTTATGATCGGGAAGACAGGATTCGAACCTGCGACCCCATGGTCCCAAACCATGTGCTCTACCAAGCTGAGCTACTTCCCGTATAGAATGGGATATTGGCGCGCCCGAAAGGAGTCGAACCCATAACCTTCTGATCCGTAGTCAGACGCTCTATCCAATTGAGCTACGGGCGCTTTTTTTTATGGTGCCGAGAACCGGAATCGAACCGGTACGGTAGTCACCTACCGCAGGATTTTAAGTCCTGTGCGTCTGCCTGTTCCGCCACCCCGGCAAATATCAAGAGCGGAAGACGGGATTCGAACCCGCGACCCCCACCTTGGCAAGGTGGTGTTCTACCACTGAACTACTTCCGCAAATGGTGCGGGTGAAGGGACTTGAACCCCCACGCCTCACGGCGCCAGATCCTAAGTCTGGTGCGTCTGCCAATTCCGCCACACCCGCATAATAGCTGGTGAGCCATACAGGATTCGAACCTGTGACCCTCTGATTAAAAGTCAGATGCTCTACCGACTGAGCTAATGGCTCATTACTTAAACTAATTTTTGAATAATGCCGGCCAGAGGACTTGAACCCCCAACCTACTGATTACAAGTCAGTTGCTCTACCAATTGAGCTAGGCCGGCATAGCTAATGGAGGATGACGGGATCGAACCGCCGACCCCTTGCTTGTAAGGCAAGTGCTCTCCCAGCTGAGCTAATCCTCCGTACTTAGCCCGGCAACGTCCTACTCTCGCAGAGGGATGCCCTCTACTACCATTGGCGCTGAGAAGCTTAACTTCCGTGTTCGGAATGGGAACGGGTGTGACCTTCTCGCCATCGTCACCAGACAATTTGTTCTCTCAAAACTAGATAATGTGAAGAAGTAAGAAAGAAAGTATCATGTTTATTTGGTTAAGTGCTCGCTCGATTAGTATCTGTCAGCTTCACGTGTCGCCACGCTTCCACCTCAGACCTATCAACCTGATCATCTTTCAGGGAGCTCAAATGGGAAATCTCATCTTGAGGGGGGCTTCATGCTTAGATGCTTTCAGCACTTATCCCTTCCGCACGTAGCTACCCAGCTATGCCTTTGGCAAGACAACTGGTACACCAGCGGTGCGTCCATCCCGGTCCTCTCGTACTAAGGACAGCTCCTCTCAAATTTCCTACGCCCACGACGGATAGGGACCGAACTGTCTCACGACGTTCTGAACCCAGCTCGCGTACCGCTTTAATGGGCGAACAGCCCAACCCTTGGGACCGACTACAGCCCCAGGATGCGATGAGCCGACATCGAGGTGCCAAACCTCCCCGTCGATGTGGACTCTTGGGGGAGATAAGCCTGTTATCCCCCCCGGGGTAGCTTTTATCCGTTGAGCGATGGCCCTTCCATGCGGAACCACCGGATCACTAAGCCCGACTTTCGTCCCTGCTCGACTTGTAAGTCTCGCAGTCAAGCTCCCTTGTGCCTTTACACTCTGCGAATGATTTCCAACCATTCTGAGGGAACCTTTGGGCGCCTCCGTTACCTTTTAGGAGGCGACCGCCCCAGTCAAACTGCCTGCCTGACACTGTCTCCCACCCCGATAAGGGGCGCAGGTTAGAATTTCAGTACAACAAGGGTAGTATCCCACCGACGCCTCCACGTAAGCTAGCGCTCACGTTTCCACGGCTCCTACCTATTCTGTACAAGCTGCACCAAAATTCAATATCAGGCTACAGTAAAGCTCCACGGGGTCTTTCCGTCCTGTCGCGGGTAACCTGCATCTTCACAGGTACTATAATTTCACCGAGTCTCTCGTTGAGACAGTGCCCAGATCGTTGCGCCTTTCGTGCGGGTCGGAACTTACCCGACAAGGAATTTCGCTACCTTAGGACCGTTATAGTTACGGCCGCCGTTTACTGGGGCTTCGGTTCACACCTTCAGCGATTGCTTAAGCGCTCCCCTTAACCTTCCAGCACCGGGCAGGCGTCAGCCCCTATACTTCGCCTTGCGGCTTCGCAGAGACCTGTGTTTTTGCTAAACAGTCGCCTGGGCCTATTCACTGCGGCTCTCTCGGGCTTGCACCCTATCAGAGCACCCCTTCTCCCGAAGTTACGGGGTCATTTTGCCGAGTTCCTTAACGAGAGTTCTCTCGATCACCTTAGGATTCTCTCCTCGCCTACCTGTGTCGGTTTGCGGTACGGGCACCTTATTCCTCGCTAGAGGATTTTCTTGGCAGTGTGGAATCAGGAACTCCGGAAAATAATTTTCCTCGCTGTCACAGCTCAGCCTTACGGTAATGGGATTTGCCTCATTACCAGCCTAACTGCTTAGACGTACATCCAATTGTACGCTTACCCTATCCTCCTGCGTCCCCCCATTGCTCAAACGGCGATAAGGTGGTACAGGAATATCAACCTGTTGTCCATCGCCTACGCCTTTCGGCCTCGGCTTAGGTCCCGACTAACCCTGAGCGGACGAGCCTTCCTCAGGAAACCTTAGGCATTCGGTGGAAGGGATTCTCACCCTTCTTTCGCTACTCATACCGGCATTCTCACTTCTAAGCGCTCCACCAGTCCTCACGATCTAGCTTCAACGCACTTAGAACGCTCTCCTACCACTGACACCTACGGTGTCAATCCACAGCTTCGGTGATACGTTTAGCCCCGGTACATTTTCGGCGCAGAGTCACTCGACCAGTGAGCTATTACGCACTCTTTGAATGGTGGCTGCTTCTAAGCCAACATCCTGGTTGTCTAAGCAACTCCACATCCTTTTCCACTTAACGTATACTTTGGGACCTTAGCTGGTGGTCTGGGCTGTTTCCCTCTCGACTACGGATCTTATCACTCGCAGTCTGACTCCCAAGGATAAGTCTTTGGCATTCGGAGTTTGTCTGAATTCGGTAACCCGATGAGGGCCCCTAGTCCAAACAGTGCTCTACCTCCAAGACTCTTACACTTGAGGCTAGCCCTAAAGCTATTTCGGAGAGAACCAGCTATCTCCAAGTTCGATTGGCATTTCACCCCTACCCACACCTCATCCCCGCACTTTTCAACGTACGTGGGTTCGGGCCTCCATCCAGTGTTACCTGGACTTCACCCTGGACATGGGTAGATCACCTGGTTTCGGGTCTACGACCTCATACTCTTTCGCCCTATTCAGACTCGCTTTCGCTGCGGCTCCGTCTTTAAACTTAACCTTGCATGAAATCGTAACTCGCCGGTTCATTCTACAAAAGGCACGCCATCACCCATGAATGGGCTCTGACTACTTGTAAGCACACGGTTTCAGGTTCTCTTTCACTCCCCTCCCGGGGTGCTTTTCACCTTTCCCTCACGGTACTGGTTCACTATCGGTCACTAGGGGGAGTATTTAGCCTTGGGAGATGGTCCTCCCAGATTCCGACGGGATTTCACGTGTCCCGCCGTACTCAGGATCCACTCAGGAGGGAACGAAGTTTCAACTACAGGGTTGTTACCTTCTCTGACGAGCCTTTCCAGACCGCTTCATCTACCTCGTTCCTTTGTAACTCCATGTTGAGTGTCCTACAACCCCAAGAGGCAAGCCTCTGGTTTGGGCTGTTCCCTTTTCGCTCGCCGCTACTTAGGGAATCGCTTTTGCTTTCTCTTCCTCCGGGTACTAAGATGTTTCAGTTCCCCGGGTCTGCCTTCATAACCCTATGGATTCAGGTTATGATCCTATCCCATGACGGATAGGGGGTTTCCCCATTCGGAAATCTCCGGATCAAAGCTTACTTACAGCTCCCCGAAGCATATCGGTGTTAGTACCGTCCTTCATCGGCTCCTAGTGCCAAGGCATTCACCGTGCGCCCTTTCTAACTTAACCTTACGACAATTGATAAGCTTCGTTTTTCCGCGTCAACTGCGCTCTCTCACATCCTCACGTACGTTTTGTACGCTCCGGTGTTCGATCACTTGTTTCCTTGAATAACTCGCTTCTAAATTGTCTTTTTTCGGTAAAAGATAAGCTACGTATTTCGTTGCCAGCTACGCTCACTCCAATCCTCACGTACTTTTAGTACGCTCCGGTTGTCGTTCATTTGCTTCCTAGAACTACTTGCTTCTCTTTTCCTTTTTTTTTAAGAGATATCTTTGGTGATACTCGGTTTCTTTCTTTTGCCTTCTTCATTTATTATCTAGTTTTCAAAGAACAATATTTGAGAGATTGCTCTCTCAAAACTAAACAAACAAACGATCAACCTTTAATGATTCCTTAGAAAGGAGGTGATCCAGCCGCACCTTCCGATACGGCTACCTTGTTACGACTTCACCCCAATCATCTGTCCCACCTTCGGCGGCTGGCTCCAAAAGGTTACCTCACCGACTTCGGGTGTTACAAACTCTCGTGGTGTGACGGGCGGTGTGTACAAGGCCCGGGAACGTATTCACCGCGGCATGCTGATCCGCGATTACTAGCGATTCCGGCTTCATGCAGGCGAGTTGCAGCCTGCAATCCGAACTGAGAATGGTTTTATGGGATTGGCTCGACCTCGCGGTTTCGCTGCCCTTTGTACCATCCATTGTAGCACGTGTGTAGCCCAGGTCATAAGGGGCATGATGATTTGACGTCATCCCCACCTTCCTCCGGTTTGTCACCGGCAGTCACCTTAGAGTGCCCAACTAAAGGCTGGCAACTAAGATCAAGGGTTGCGCTCGTTGCGGGACTTAACCCAACATCTCACGACACGAGCTGACGACAACCATGCACCACCTGTCACTCTGTCCCCCGAAGGGGAAAGTCCTATCTCTAGGAGTGGCAGAGGATGTCAAGACCTGGTAAGGTTCTTCGCGTTGCTTCGAATTAAACCACATGCTCCACCGCTTGTGCGGGCCCCCGTCAATTCCTTGAGTTTCAGCCTTGCGGCCGTACTCCCCAGGCGGAGTGCTTAATGCGTTTGCTGCAGCACTAAAGGGCGGAAACCCTCTAACACTTAGCACTCATCGTTTACGGCGTGGACTACCAGGGTATCTAATCCTGTTCGCTACCCACGCTTTCGCGCCTCAGCGTCAGTTACAGACCAGAGAGCCGCCTTCGCCACTGGTGTTCCTCCACATCTCTACGCATTTCACCGCTACACGTGGAATTCCACTCTCCTCTTCTGTACTCAAGTCCCCCAGTTTCCAATGACCCTCCACGGTTGAGCCGTGGGCTTTCACATCAGACTTAAAGGACCGCCTGCGCGCGCTTTACGCCCAATAATTCCGGACAACGCTTGCCACCTACGTATTACCGCGGCTGCTGGCACGTAGTTAGCCGTGGCTTTCTCGTTAGGTACCGTCAAGGTACCGCCTTATTCAAACGGTACTTGTTCTTCCCTAATAACAGAGCTTTACGATCCGAAGACCTTCTTCGCTCACGCGGCGTTGCTCCGTCAGACTTGCGTCCATTGCGGAAGATTCCCTACTGCTGCCTCCCGTAGGAGTCTGGGCCGTGTCTCAGTCCCAGTGTGGCCGATCACCCTCTCAGGTCGGCTACGCATCGTCGCCTTGGTGAGCCTTTACCTCACCAACTAGCTAATGCGCCGCGGGCCCATCTGTAAGTGATAGCCGAAGCCATCTTTTAACTCCTCTCCATGCGAAGAGAAGGAGTATCAGGTATTAGCCCCGGTTTCCCGAAGTTATCCCTGTCTTACAGGCAGGTTGCCCACGTGTTACTCACCCGTCCGCCGCTAACCGTTCAAAAGCAAGCTTTTGATCAGTTCGCTCGACTTGCATGTATTAGGCACGCCGCCAGCGTTCGTCCTGAGCCAGGATCAAACTCTCCAATAAACTTGGAGCGTTGATTCGCTCATAATAAAAAAATTAACGTTGGCAAGTGTCAGCTTCTAACAAATGGTTAGTTGCCTCCACTTTAAATTGTTTAAATTGTTGTTGACGTTTGTTTGTTTAGTTTTCAAAGAGCAATTTGCGTTAGTCGCTCATAAGCGACTTTTACAGTCTACCAAGTTTTTTTTTTAAAGTCAATGTCTTTTTTAAAAATTAACTTTTGATTTTTTTGGCGATAGGAATTAATATACCACCTTTAAATTAAGATTACAATAGTTTTTTTTCCAAAATTGTTTACATTATCAAAAGAGCAAAGCATTTTTCTAAAAAATGCTTTGCCTTTCATTTGTGTTAACGGTGTCGCATTAATGGAAATAATAAAACATCTCTAATAGAAGGTGAGTTTGTTAATAGCATCACTAAACGGTCAACTCCAATTCCTAATCCACCTGTTGGCGGCATTCCGTATTCTAGCGCCTCTATAAAATCATCATCCATCATATGAGCTTCATCATTTCCTTGTTCTCGCTCTTGTAACTGAGCTTTAAATCTTTCATGTTGATCAATTGGATCATTTAACTCAGTAAATGCATTTGCATGCTCCCGACCTACAATAAATAATTCGAAACGATCTGTAAAACGTGGGTCCTCCACATTTTTCTTTGCTAATGGTGATATTTCTACAGGATGCCCGTATATAAATGTAGGCTGAATTAACTTTTCTTCCACCTTTTGTTCAAAGAATTCATTGACGATATGGCCGTAAGTCATATTTTCGTTAATTTCAACATGATGTTCCTCGGCTAATTTACGGGCCTCTTCGGTACTTGTTTCTTTCCAAAAGTCGACTCCAGTTTCTTTTTTTATAGCGTCTACCATATGAAGTCTAGTCCACTCAGGTTCAAGATTAACTTCATATTCGCCATATTGAATAGTTGTTGTTCCAAGAACTTCTTTTGCTATGTGGGCGATTAAATTTTCTGTTAGGCTCATAATATCTCGATAGTCTGCATAAGCTTCATATAGCTCGATCATCGTAAATTCAGGATTATGGCGTGTAGATATCCCTTTGTTTCTAAATACTCGACCAATTTCATAAACCTTCTCTAATCCACCAACAATTAAACGTTTTAAATGAAGTTCAATGGCAATTCTCATATACAACTGCATATCCAGAGCGTTATGGTGAGTAATAAATGGGCGTGCTGAAGCTCCACCAGCAATTGTATGCATCATCGGCGTTTCTACCTCTAAATAACCGTGATTATCAAGGTAGCGTCGCATAGATTGAATAATCTTACTGCGTGTAATGAATGTTTCTCTGCTTTCTGGATTCATTGTTAAATCCAAGTATCTTTGACGATAACGTTGTTCAACATCTTTTAATCCATGGAATTTTTCAGGGAGTGGACGTAACGATTTTGTCAATAGATCGAAGTCTCCTACTTTAACAGAAAGTTCTCCTACTTTTGTTTTAAAAAGTGTTCCAGCAACCCCTACAATGTCTCCGATATCTGCTGTATTAAAAACTTCATATTGAGAGTCACCTACAGTATCTTTTCGAACATAAATTTGGATTTGTCCAGTTAAATCTTGAATATGGGCAAAACCTGCTTTTCCTTTTCCTCGTTTTGTCATAATCCGGCCAGCTATTGTAACAGAAACACCTTTAGCTGCAATATCCTCTTTTTCTAATTCCCCATACTGTTCTAATAGTTGTTTAGCCGTATGGGATCGTTCAAACCGCTTTCCAAACGGGTCTATCCCCTTTTCTCGTAATGCACTTAATTTCTCCCGTCTTACTTTTAATTGGTCATTCAGCTCTTCTAATCCCATTACTTAATCAACTCCAATATTTTATCTAATCATTTCGCTCAAAAAGGTTTTATCGATCTTATATATACTTTATTATTTTACACAATCTTAGGCAATCAAACATTACATAATTATAAATAAAAACTGTCAGCTATTGACTGACAGCTCCTTATTAAAAATCTTTATCCTGCTCGTACATTTTTTTGCTTTTCTTCAACTTCGGTTACAAGATTGTTTAATAAAGACACAAGTTCATCACGTGTATGACATTCGTTTATTGCATTGCGCACCTTCGCATTACCACGAATGCCTTTTAAATACCACGCAGTATGTTTACGCATTTCTTTTACAGCAATATGTTCGTTTTTTAAAGCAATTAAACGGTCCAGATGCAAAATACAGACATCGATTTTTTCGCGAACAGAAGGTTCATCCATTAACACACCTGTTTGAAGGTATTGAACTGTGCGATATATCATCCACGGATTACCTAAGGCAGCACGACCAATCATTACACCATCACAACCCGTTTCATCAAGCATTCTCTTTGCATCCTGCGGGGTTTGAACGTCACCGTTTCCGATAATAGGAATATTAACTGCTTGCTTAACTTCACGAATAATATTCCAATTTGCCTTTCCTTCGTACATTTGCACACGAGTACGCCCATGTAGAGACACTGCTTGACCTCCAGCCCGCTCAACAGCCTTTGCATTTTCTACTGCAAAAATATGATCTTCATCCCAGCCCATACGCATTTTTACTGTAACAGGTTTTTTTACAGCATCTACTACAGCAGATACCATTTCGTAAATTTTGTTTGGATCAAGTAACCACTTTGCGCCTGCATCGCATTTTGTTATTTTCGGAACGGGACACCCCATATTTATATCTATAATATCAGCATTTGTATTTTGCTCAACAAATTTAGCTGCTTCTACTAGAGTTTCTTTTTCACCGCCAAATATTTGAAGACTTAATGGCTTTTCTCGTTCATCAATATAGAGCATATTCATCGTTTTTTCATTTTTAAATACAATACCTTTATCACTAACCATTTCTGCACAAACAAGCCCTGCTCCAAACTCTTTGACTGTAAGACGAAAGGCAGAATTGCAAACACCAGCCATCGGTGCTAAAACAACAGGGTTTTTTATGTTAATATTTCCGATCTTTAGCATAATGCAACATCCTTTACAATGTTAAAAATTTAGTTTTCTAACTCAGGGGGAGCTAATTCCTCCACAGTTATATTTAAAAGATGAGCCACTTGGTGAAGAAATTCATTAGAAGGTACGCGATTCCCTCTTTCAATCTCACCTAATATAGACACTGAAATGCACAATTGTTTTGCGAAGCTTTCTTGAGTATAGCCTTTTAATTTTCGAAAAGCGCGAATACGTCTTCCCCATTTTTCTGCTTCCATATTCGAACACCTTCTTTATTAAGTTTGTTTTCTTCTTTTATAATAAATGGATCTTCAGCGATCGGAAGTTTGCTACTTTGTTTAATTTCTAATAATGGTACAATAACAAAAGCACGATTGTCCATTCGCGGATGAGGAATTATTAGTTCCTCTGTTTTAATATTTTCATGATTATAGAGGAGAATGTCAAGGTCTATTGTCCGTGGTCCCCATCTTATATCCCTTTTTCTCCCTAATTTATTTTCAATATTTAAACACACCTTTAACAAATCAAAAGGGTTTAAGTTTGTAGTCACTTGTACTACCATATTTAAAAACAGTGCTTGCTCTTCATAACCAATTGGATCAGTTTCATAGATCGAAGAAGTATTTACCACATTTATTTCACTATGTTGGTGAAGTGTTTTAACAGCTATCTCTAAATATTCCATTCGGTTTTCAATATTTGAACCAAGCCCAATATATGCTGTATGCTTCATTACTGAGTTCTTCTCCTTGTTATTTCTATCGCTATAGATTCAAAGTGACCTGGTATTGGCGCATCTGGCTTAATTACTTTTACTGTACAACTTTCAATTTTTTTATATTGTTTTTACAATGAAGATGCGATTTTTTCTGCGATAGCTTCAACAAGCTTAAAAGGTTTTCCCTCTACAATTTCTTTACAAAGTTGATAAAGCTCAGCGTAATTAATCGAATCCTCTAACCTGTCACTTTGACCGGCAGATTTCAAATTCATTTCAATTGTTAAATCGACAAAAAAGCGTTGACCAAGATGTGTTTCTTGAGGAAACACACCATGGTAACCATAAAACTCCATTTTATTTAAATATATTTTTTCCATTAGATTTATCCTTTCCAATAAGAGCATCCATCATTTTCACAAGACGCCCCATTTCTTTCACATCATGAACACGAACGATTTGACAACCCTTTTGAATACCATAACAAACAGTAGCCGCTGTTCCTTCTATTCGTTCTGTAACTGGTAAATCAAGAATATTGCCAATCATTGACTTTCGAGATGTTCCTAATAAAACCGGGTACCCGATGGCAACCAATTTATCTAGGTTTCGCATCATTTCAAGATTCTCTTGAGTGTTTTTGGCAAAACCAATACCAGGATCTAATATTATGTTGTCATCCTTTACACCTGCTTGTTTCACTAATGAAATACTTTCAAACAAATCATTAAACACATCTCGAATAAAGTGTTTGTAATGACGATTGTGACGGTTATGCATTAAAATAATAGGAGCGTTGCTTTCTGCTGCAACTTCAGCCATATTTGAATCAGCCTTTGCCCCCCAAAAGTCATTAATTATATGAGCACCTGCTTCGATTGCTCTTTTAGCTACTTTTCCTTTATATGTATCAATGGAGATAGGGACATTTACCTTGTCAGCGATAGCTTCTATAACTGGAATTACTCTTGAAAGTTCTTCCTCCGCCGTTACTTTTTCTGACCCAGGCCGAGTCGATTCGCCTCCAATATCAATAATATCAGCACCCGCTTCTACCATTTCAATTGCTCGTTTTACCGCTTTTTCTATATGATTGAATTTTCCACCATCTGAAAAAAGAGTCTGGTGTTATATTCAATATGCCCATTAGAATTGTTTTCTTTTGATAGTCGAGTGTGTATGATCCACACTTCATCACGTTGTTATCCATTATGGAACCCCCTAGGTTAATCTTATATTACTGTTTTACAGTATTAAAAGTATACATTCAAGAATAAAACAATATTTACTCTTTTGGAAACTAATCGAGTAGGAGACTAATCATTAATTGATTAGTCGACCTCTCACACAACCGTACGTACGGTTCCGTATACGGCGGTTCAACCTTTTAAGTATCGAAGCTCATAGAGTGTGGACAAATCTTTTAATCCCCATTTTCTGAGCTTTTCATTTGGTATGGCACGATGGATGATGTCATTAAGTGATACTCACCAATATCCTTTACGGGTATTGGCTAATTTCATCGCATCCTCATGATTAATTCCATATTTACGAAGCATTTTGTACTTTGTACGTACTAGCTTCCAACGCTTCCATATCAATTGTCTTAATCGATGATGTAACCACTGTTGAATATCTTTTATGAATGATTTCATATTTGAGATACCATAATAGTTAATCCATCCTGTTGTCGTTTGATTTATCTTTGTAATTATTTCGTGGAATGTTCCTGGTCGTTTTCGACTCGTTAGTTTCCTTAGCTTATCTTTAAATTTTCGTTTCGCCGACCTACTAGGTCGGCAATTCACTTTCCCATTAAATTTTGTATGTTAAATCCTGGGAATCTGGCCGATGTCGCCCCACACACTTTACTTTTCTTCTGGTTTATCGTGAGTCCTAAGTCCTTTTCAAGGAATTCGGTAAGATTGTTCAGCCCTTCATTTCCTTAGAAACTACTATGGCGTCTGCTGACTCCTCACAATTCATTGGATTATCACTAATACCATTGTTAATTCAATAACCCTTGTCAGACCTCCCCGGGTAAGCGCATCCACTTTCACACCATCTATCCGCCTCATTTACTTGATATGACCTTCGACAGAAAGAGCTTTATTTTGTTTGGCAAACTCACTCAATCATATCTAGCCTTGTATGAGATTCGTGTTCCTCGGATCGGTGTTTTGCCTCCAGCTTCCTTCAGATTCCATGTCACCACGGACACCCTTGCTCTTGGCTAACCTCTACTTCTGTCTTCGGGGTTCGGGACTTGCACCCTATAGTTCATGCGCATGCCGGGCGCACCACAAAAAACAGGAACTGATGGCTTCATCAATTCCTGTAAACGACATTTTGTTTATTTTATTCTGCTTCAAACTGATAAAGAGGTGTACTTAAATAACGTTCCCCGTTACTAGGAATAATCGCTAATACTTTTTTCTCTTTTCCTAGTTTTTTAGCAACTTCTAATGCTGCATATATAGCAGCACCAGAGGATATTCCGCCAAGAATACCTTCTTCACGGGCTGCTCGCCGCGCATATTCAAAGGCTTCATCTGTATTTACAGCTATTATATCATCATATATTTTTGTATTAAGAATTTTAGGTACAAAACCAGCACCGATTCCTTGAATTTTATGCGGACCTTTATGTCCCCCTGCTAAAACAGGTGAATCAGCTGGTTCAACAGCATAAATTTTAATATTTGGGTATTTTTCACGAAGGACTTCCCCTGTACCTGTTATCGTTCCGCCAGTTCCAACTCCAGATATAAATCCGTCCAACTGGTCTCCCATTTGTTGAACGATCTCTCTACCAGTTGTCTTCCGGTGTATCTCCGGGTTTGCCTCATTTTCAAATTGTTGCGGCATAAAGTAACCTTTTTCTGTTGATAATTCTTCTGCTTTTTGGATTGCTCCACCCATTCCTTCTGATCCAGGGGTTAAGACGAGATCGGCACCATATGCTCTTAATAAGTTGCGTCTTTCCATACTCATTGTTTCCGGCATTACAAGTATTGTTTTGTATCCTTTAGCAGCAGCAATCATTGCAAGACCAATTCCAGTGTTTCCACTCGTAGGTTCAATAAGAGTATCTCCCTGCTTTAATAATCCCTTCGCTTCCGCATCTTCAATCATCGCAAGAGCAATTCTATCTTTCACACTGCTCCCAGGATTCATATACTCAAGCTTTAAAAACACATCTGCACTTTGATCATCAACTAACCGATTTAGCTTTACAATCGGCGTATTACCGACTAACTCAGCTATAGAATTTGCTATGCTGACCATGAATGACACTTCCTATTCCGAGTAAATTTATTGGTTTATTATAATTTTAACATTAGGTAAATCATTTGTCAAATATTTAATTCTTACAAATTCCATGTCTATGCTGAAATCAGAAATCACTTTTCCTTTTTACCATAAAACCATTCTACACCGATTTCTTTCCAAAAAGGTTTTGTTGAAATGGGCATGTCCATTTGCTCAAGCGCAATTTGTCGACGAATTTGATCTTTAACTTCTTTATATGAATACTTTTTCCCCTTAATTCGCTCATGTAATAAAACGATTACATAACCTTGTTCGATTTTTGACGGTTTGCTCCATTGACCAGGCTTTAGTTTTTCTATTTCTAAAAAAAAAAAACGCTGTGAAAAATCGTTCATCATCCTTACTTACATATCCAAGATCCCCACCTTGGTTAGCGGAAAATTCATCAATAGATCGTTCCATTGCTAACACCGAAAAATTTGATCCGTCCTTTAATTCTTTTATCACTTGTTCTGCTTCTTTTTTTGTTTTCACAATAATTTGGGATATATGATAAGAAGGAGGAGGAATATTAAACCGTCTTTTTTTTTTCAGGTAATATTTTTTTAATTCCTTTTCAGATACTTTAACATCTTTCGTTAAGAGTTCTTCAAGAAATAGAGTATACTTTATTTGTTCTTTCCATCTTTCTTCATCTATTGATTGGTTCTGATAGTAAGGGCCATAAATTGTCTTTAACATTGTTAACTCTTGCTCAAGTTTTTTATCAGACATTTTAATCCCATATTTATCAACCGCTAATTCAATCACTTTTTGATTGACTAAATCTTCTAATACCTCTCGACCATAACGGACTTCTATCTCTTTTAACCACTCTTGCCTTGTAATCGTTTCTTTGCCGACTGTTGCTACAGTTTCATCCGCCTTTCCAAACTTATCCTTTGCAATAAAAAAAACAATAGTTATACAGTTCACCAAAATGAGAGCGCCAATGATGATCCACAACTGTTTCCTTGTCAACATATCCTCCCCCGAATAATTATTTTGACATTTTCTCTAACTTCTTTTGTTCGTCAATTGTAAAATGGTATGTTTTATTACAGAAATGACATTGAGCATCTGCTTTACCATCTTCTTCGATCATATCATTTATTTCTGCTTTTCCTAAACTAATTATTGCATTAGAAAATCGTTCTTTAGAACAATTACATTTAAATGTTACTGGCATTTTTTCGAGAATATTTACATTTTCTTCTCCAAATAGTTGTTCTAATAGTTGTTCAGGTAATAAACCTTGTTGGATCAATTTTGACACTGGGGGAATGGCTTGTATACGGCTTTCAAGTAAAGTAATTGTTTCTTCGTCCGCATCTGGAAGTAATTGCAAAATAAACCCCCCTGCAGCCAAAATGGTGTTATCTGGATTCACTAATACCCCGACCCCAACTGAAGAAGGAACTTGCTCAGAAGCAACAAAATAATAAGTGAAATCCTCACCGAGTTCCCCTGAAACAAGTTCAACTTGTCCCGTAAAGTATTCTCTTAAACCGATATCCTTTACAACCGTCAAAGACCCCGATGTTCCAACGGCTCTTCGAACATCAAGCTTCCCTTGCTTATTTAAGTCAAAATGTGTTTGCGGATTTGTTACATATCCGCGAACCTCACCCTTTGCGTTACTATCTATTAAGATTAAGCCAAGTGGTCCGCCGCCTTCTATCTTAATTGTTATTTTATCTTCGCCTTTTAACATCGCCCCCATCATAACACCAGCTGTTAATGCGCGCCCTAGTGCAGCTGATGCAGTCGGCCAAGTTCCGTGACGACGTTGCGCTTCTCCAACAGTATCAGTAGTTCTTGCGGCATAAGCACGTACTTTCCCATTAAAGGCAAGGGCTTTCACTAAATAATCACTCATTATAAAAGCTCCCTTCTGGAAGATTGATTGTTCGCTTACTTTTTTATCGTTTCCACGTTTCGTTTATAAATAAGCTGAAGACCTTTTAATGTTAAAAAAGGATCTACAATATCAATAGCTTTAGATTCCTTTGCAATTAGATCGGCTAAACGCCTAAACCGCCTGTTGCAATAACGGTCGGATTTTGCTTTCCATAGTCCTTCATTCGTTGGACTATTCCTTCAACTTGTCCAACATAACCGTATAATATCCCCGCTTGCATAGCAGCAACAGTATTTTTCCCAATAATTCCATCTGGACTAACAATATCAATTCGTGGAAGTTTAGCTGCTCTTGAGTAAAGAGCTTCTGTTGAAATTGTGATCCCTGGAGCAATTGCACCTCCCATATACTGTTTGTGTTTATTAATATAGCAATATGTAGTAGCAGTTCCGAAATCGACAATAATTAATGGACTTCCATATTCATGAATAGCCGCAACCGCATTCACAATACGGTCAGCTCCAACTTCCCTAGGATTTTCATATTTTATATTCAATCCTGTTTTTATCCCTGGTCCAACTATAACAGGGTTTAGATGAAAGTATTTTTCGCACATTCTTTCGAGAGCAGACATAATAGGCGGTACTACAGAAGAAATGATTATACCATTAATATCCGAAAATTTTAACTGAGCATGGTCGAACAATGCTTTTACTTGCATGCCATATTCATCTTCAGATTTATGTCGATTCGTCTCAATTCTCCAATGGTGCTTTAAATAATCTCCCTCATATACTCCTAAGACAATGTTCGTATTACCTACGTCAAAAACAAATATCAACATTCTCACCACTTATCAATATATTCGTTTATATTCTGCAAACATCATATCATAATATATAGGGAATCTTGCAACTTTAACAACCAAAATTATTACTTTATAAACAAAGTTTTTAATGCTTAAACATCGTTAATTTCAATTATAACGACAACAAAGGTGCCCTTATTAAGAGCACCTTTCAGATATGAACAAACGCTTACGTTCTCCGTTACTTACACTTCGTTTCCAACTCATAAACCGCAAGTTTTATCCACTTTCGCTTCGATTAATAAAAGCATTTTCAAACAGTCACCTTACTAAAAACTAAAGAGTGCCCTTGTAAGAGCACCCTTAGTATTTATTTATCCTTTTGATCTTCGTCATGTTGTGAGTCTTTTTCATCAACAGCGTCATTTTTCTGAACTGTTGAGTTATCAATATCATTTTTGTCTAACTGTGCTGGTTTATCGTTTTCAGCAGTCTCTTCCTTCTTATTGATGTTTACTTTGACATCATCAATCTTACGTTCCGGAAGTGTTCCATGGTCGAATAAATGTCTGATTTGTTCTGCATCAAGAGTTTCAACATCTAATAACGTTTTGGCAATAACGTCTAACTTATCACGGTTTTCGGTTATAATTTCTCTCGCTTTTGCATAGCAGTTTTTAATCAACGTTTGTATTTCTAAATCAATTTCATATGCAATCGCATCTGAATAGTTTTGTTCACTGTTAATATCTCTGCCTAGAAATACTTGGCCTTGTGACTGTCCAAACTGAAGCGGTCCAAGCTTTTCACTCATTCCAAACTCAGTGATCATTCGCCGTGCAATACCAGTAGCCCTTTGAAAATCATTATGTGCCCCAGTACTTACTTCACCAAAGACAACTTCTTCAGCAACACGACCTCCAAGAAGACCAGTAATTTTATCGAGTAGCTCTGGCTTCGTCATTAAGTAACGATCTTCTTTTGGAAGCATTACTGCGTATCCACCAGCTTGGCCCCTTGGCACAATTGTCACTTTATGAACCATTTCCGCCTCATCTAGCACAAGCCCAATAATTGTATGTCCCGCTTCGTGAAAAGCAACGATTCTTCTTTCCTTCTCAGAAATGACTCTGCTTTTCTTAGAAGGACCTGCAATCACTCGATCCGTTGCTTCATCGATATCAGTCGCATCAATTTTCTTTTTATTGCGTCTTGCAGCTACTAAAGCTGCCTCGTTTAACAAGTTTTCAAGATCCGCACCGGAAAAACCTGGTGTTCGCATCGCAATATTTTTTAAATTCACAGATTCATCAAGAGGTTTGTTCCGTGCATGTACTTTCAATACTGCTTCACGCCCATTTACATCTGGACGGTCTACCGTAATCTGACGGTCAAAACGGCCTGGACGTAATAATGCTGGGTCCAAAATATCAGGTCTATTTGTTGCAGCGATAATGATAATTCCTTCGTTCGCTCCAAAACCATCCATTTCAACAAGTAGCTGATTTAATGTTTGCTCCCGTTCATCATGACCTCCGCCTAGCCCTGCACCACGCTGACGGCCAACAGCATCAATCTCATCAATAAAAATAATACAAGGTGCGTTTTTCTTTGCATTTTCAAACAAATCACGAACCCTTGAAGCACCAACACCAACGAACATTTCTACAAAGTCTGATCCACTAATTGAGAAGAAAGGTACACAAGCCTCTCCTGCTACAGCTCGAGCTAGTAAAGTCTTACCCGTTCCTGGGGGTCCGACTAACAGAACTCCTTTTGGAATACGTGCCCCAACTTCTGAGAACTTTCGTGGATCTTTTAAAAATTCAACCACTTCAATAAGCTCTTGCTTTTCTTCATCAGCACCTGCTACATCTTTAAAACGGACCTTTTTCTTATCATCATTGTAAAGCTTTGCTTTACTTTTTCCAAAGTTCATTACTCTGCTTCCGCCGCCTTGGGCTTGGTTTAACAAGAAGAAGAATAAAATGAAAATAATGATGAATGGAATGATGGAGGTGAAGAATGTTACCCAGCCGCTCGTTTCTTTTGCAGGCATTACTTTTACTTCTACCCCTGCTTCTTTAGCAGCTGTATCAATCCGTTCAAGCATATTTCCGCTGCTTGGTATATATGTTAGAAAATATTTATCCTTATTGTAGCTTTTAAGCTGCCCTTTTATCTCATATACGAGTCGCTCGGGCTGCATAGAAAGTGATTTTACTTCTCCGCTTTCTAAATGGTTGATAAATTCATCATATGATTTATGTTCGGTTGGCTCGTTTGTTCCATTAAAGAAACTGACAACGCCAATAATCACTAAAAAAATTAATAAATAAAAGATGGTATTACGGAAGATCCGATTCATCCCTTTCCTCCTCCCACAGTAAACAAACTATATTCAATAGTATCATAGGAAATTGCGTCAAGACAAGAAATTACATTCAAAAGTTCGTAATTTTTTTGTTTGTTCATTTAATCATTATGACTATATACCTCACGTTTTAAAACCCCAATATATGGAAGGTTGCGATATTTTTCTGCATAATCTAATCCATACCCGACAACAAACTTATCAGGAACATTAAAACCAACATAATCAGCTTTAATATTAGCCTTTCTTCCAGAAGGCTTATCAATTAACGTTACAATTTTTATTGACTTAGCTTTTCGATAACGGAAAAGCTCGACTAAATAGCTCAACGTTAACCCGCTGTCAATAATATCTTCAATAATTAAAATATCTCGTCCTTCAACAGATGTGTCTAAATCCTTTAAAATTTTCACCTCTCCAGAAGAAGTAGTTGAATTCCCGTAGCTCGATACGTCCATAAAATCCATTTCTAAATATGTATCCACCCGTTTTAAAAGATCACCCATGAATGGCATAGCTCCTTTTAACACTCCAATGGCTAATGGAAAACGGTCTTTGTATTCTTCTGTCAATCGTAAAGCAAGCTCGCGAATCTTGCTTTGAATTTCTTCTTCTGTTATTAATATTTTCTCAATATCATTTTTCATTTTATGCTTGCCTCCTAGAAGATCAATGCTTTTCAAATGTTAATAACATATAGTTGGATAAAGTTTTGTTACTCATGTCCCAGTTAGATTTCTTTAATCCAGGAAGCCAAAGAACTTCTCCCTCGCAATCTGTAATGACAGGCCAATCTTTTCTTTCAGTTCTCGGAATTTTTTCGTCGATAAAAATTGTTTTTATCTTTTTTGATCCTTGCATCCCTTTTGGAATGATTCGATCCCCTTCTTTCCGAGTTCTAATAATAATTGGTAACTTCACTTTTAGAGGATCAAGTAAAATTGAATAATGATCAACTCTTTTAGAATCATTCGTATATTGAAGCGAGATTTCAGAACCGTTCGGAAGCTGTATTTTCCCAGGTTTATGTAATTCAAACCGATAACACTGTTTTTCCTCTTTTGAAAATTGAAAGTGACATTTTTCATATGAACGATAAACGAGTAATCCAAGTGGAAAATGAAGCATTTTAGACGGTTGAGAACTGGAAATTAAAGAAAATATTTGATCAATATGTATAGCAGATAATGAAGAGGGTTTTTCGTGATAAAGATAGTTTAATATTAGTTGAATCCCCCTTCTTTGTAAAGGAATTGGCATGGATTGAAATGGACGAATATTTAAGGTAATATTTTTTATATTTTTTATTTCCATTACCGTTTTCATTTTTTCGATAGTTAATTCCTGTAATAAAGCTTCATCCTCTAGAAGTTCTTCACTAAACCGTTGGAAATGTTCATGAACATGCGCATTTTCTTTCTTTAAAAAAGAGAGCACTTCTTTACGCAATCGATTTCTTGTATAAATTCCTTTCTCATTGCTTGGATCCGTTCTTGGTTTCAGATGATGCCGTAAACAGTAATCAGTTATTTCCTCCTTATTAACTGTTAAAAAAGGGCGGATGAGCTCCCATTTATAAAAAGATCGTTTAACTGTAATACCCGCTCGCGCTTTTCCCGTACTTCCCCGTATTAATCTCATCAAAATCGTTTCAACTTGGTCATCACCGTGGTGTCCTAATGCAAGTATATCTAGTTGATGCTTTGCCATCATTTCTTTAAAAAATAAATAACGGCATTTTCTAGCAGCAACTTGTGGGCTCTCTCCTGTTTCTTCTATATACTTAGGGACATTTAGTTGAGCAGTCTCAATTGGGATGTGTAAATTGTTACAATACTCTTTAACAAAGATTAAATCATCAAACGATTCCCTACCTCTGAACATATGGTCTACATGTGCCACTCTCATTGTTAAATTCCATTTTTCTTTCCTTTCCCATAAGTAGTGAAGCAGGGAGAGTGAATCCGGACCACCTGACACCCCAACAAGAATTCGAGCCCCTTCAGAGATAAGGGAGTGGCGGTCAATAAAGCGGTCGACTTTTTTTTCAAGCATGCATATCTTCCTTATAGTAACTTTGTTTTTTAAAAAATCTTTACTGTTATAATAGTACCATTTATTATTGAAAACATTCAAAAAATATCACTAGTTTTTAATAAATTTATCATCAATCATGTATTTTAAACATTCTTCAGATTTTTCCACTTAAAATGTATATTACATTACTTGTATATATAAATAAATGGTATAAAATAGTGAAACAATAATTTAAAATCATTGCTGTTTCAATTATTCCACCTTTTTTTTTTTGCTGGTGTTACAGAACGGTTATTTGCTCTTGTTTGTTGTCTTGACATTGTAACATGTTTCGAGGATTTGCTCCCTTTACTTCCACTTGATAAAAGCAACAAATCTTCACGCATATCTTTAGCAGAACGGTAGCTTCCTTGTAACGACTTCAAAATAACTGGTTTATATTCATGTAGTTGATGACTTTGGTGCAAAGCTTGTTTTAATTGTTCTATTCCGCCCTCCCGCTTCGGAAAAAGTTTTGGATATGCGCAATTTATCATTATCATTCCGACAGCAAATAAATCGTATGCGGGATCAGCTTTTCTTGTGCCAAGTCCCCAATAACCCCGATCATAAAATTCAGTAAATTCTTTAATTGCTCTCCCTTCCATCGTTGTACCTCCGACATCAATGCATCTAATTTTCGGCGGAGGCCCTGTTACAATTAAATTTTCAGGTTTTAAATCACCAAAAATCCAACCTCTTTCATGCATCCGCTGTAAATCACTTAGAAGTTGAAGAATTAATACACCTATCCATACTTGCCCTTTTTGTTTGATAAAAGTTAGGAAATCTGGCCCGTGTATATATTCCATTACATAAAAAGATATATTTTTATCTTTTCTAACCCAATCGTCAACATCTAGTAAAGAAGGTCCGAGGACAGACCCTTGGACCTTTGCAAAAGAATTTAACACGTTCACTTCTGAAGTGATTGATAAATTATTCTCGCTCATTTTTAAAGCAACATATCTATTTTGAAACTGAGCTAAATAAACAATACCATTCGCACCAAAGCCCAACTCTTTTATAATTTTATATTGGTTTCGATGCCATTTACCCTCAACAATTGTATTATCTGGCACTCTACATTGATTCTTCATAGTATTGTTCATCATCACGAGAAATCAAACTCCTTAATGAACGTTTTTTGTTAAAATAAGTTAAAGCCTCGCGAAGTGCTGGTCCAGTCGGTGTTATTCCCCCAGTCGTTAATTTTGAAAAAACACTTCTTAAAGATTCAAGCTTTGGTGTCCAATCAAGTAATTTTTCGACATCTTTCTTTTTCCCGGGAAATATAAAAACGGAAAAACGATTTTCCCCAGCACGAGCATTTAAACTTAAAGATAAATCTAATAGCGCTTCTTTAACGGTTGGAAGCTTATGTTTCATACTTACACTTGTATCGACAAGAATTAACACATCGAGTGCAGTTGTCTCTCCAAGCTCATCAACAACTTCCATCACTTCCCCCCTTTGCTCAGGAGGGAGATCTTCCATCGTTTTTTCTTTACCTAAAATTTGTTGTAATTCTTTATTGACAACTCCTTGTAAAGTTTGTGTCATCGCTTTTTTTGTAACCATTTGTACAGTTTGAGATAATGCTTGTGCATATACAACTTGGCTTATCCCGCCTCCTGACATCGCAATTCCTTCAATTTCCCTCAAACTTTCCTCGTCAATTACATCTTGTTCCATAACACCAATTACATTTACAGTCATACCTTGTTCATTAGCTAGGGCAGCAACTGCAATTGGATCTTCTCCATGGTTTGAGTTCCCATCTGTTATAAGTAAAATTTGTCGTAATGTCACAGTACTCATCTAACTCCCCTCTATAAATGAATTGGTAATCATTTTCGACGAGACAAAGGGGAATTATACATGATTTTATATAAGCAAAAAAAATGATATTAAGCTTCTTTTTTGGAAATATCAACTGGAATTGAAGCCCACTTTGGTGTATTACGCTGTATTTTTGCAACAACGACCGTCATATCATCTTGTATATTTCCCGATCTAGAACGAATCACTTCCTCCATTAATAGATCTGCAACCTCTTGTGGATTTTCTGTTTGCATCTCGCAAATTTTCCTTTTGATCCACAAATCACTATTTTCGACATGCTTCGGCCCTTCAAAAATACCATCACTCATCATAATTAATAAATCACCAGCTTTTAGTTGGTCGCTTACAACATCAACATCAAACTCCTGCAAAATTCCTATCGGTAAATTACTTGCTTCTATTTTTATTACTTTATTTCCCCGTTTGATAAAGCTCGGGGTTGAACCAATTTTCAAAAATTTAACTTTCGCATCTTGCAAATCAATCATCGCTAAATCAAGGGTAGAAAAAATTTCGTCAGTGGTTCGAAGCGATAAAATTGAATTAACAGACTTAATGGCTATTTTTTCCTCTATCCCTGATTGTAAAATCTTTTGAAGTAACTCAAGTGTTTCGTTGCTTTCATAATGAGCACGTTCTCCGTTCCCCATTCCATCACTAATAGCAATTGCATACTTTCCGCTCCCTAACTCAATCATTGAGTAACTATCTCCTGAAACAAGCCCACCGCCTTTTGCTGCATGGGCTACACCTGTTTCAACAACAAAAGCTTTCGCTGAGCGAAATGTGACATTGCAAAATCCATTAGGGTACTTTGAACATTCCTCCTTTTTCACAATAATCATTTCTCCTAAAATATCTGATAACATCGGAGCTATTAATTTTTCACATTCTCCCATTCCTTGACAATATGGAATGGTCATATCTATATCAACACTTCCCTGTTCTAAACTATAAATTTCTACTTGTTCAATTTGAATGCCAAAATCATGCAATGCATCGAAAATTTGCTCTTCTTGTTTATGATGGTTTTCTCGTTCTCTCTGAATTTCTTTTGCAAAATCCCCCATCACTTCAGATACTCCTAATAATTGGTCTGCGACAAGCCTTCTACTTTCCTTCACCTGCTTTTTCAGTTTTTTATTTGCTTTAAAAAATGTTAACTCTTGTTTCACAGCATCAATTACTTTTCCTGAACGTGTGCAGTGTTTACTCCAATCTCGTGATAAATTTGGTGGTAAACTTTGATTATTTCCCTCCATTTCATGCATAATCTTCGCCATATATTCATAAGTTGTAGTAAAGTTCTTTGACCAGCAATACTCTTTTTTAAAACAAGTTTGACATGTTTTTTCAGTTACGTTACTTAAAAAAAAATCAAGCTCTCGTTCTGTATCCTCTTCATCGGCTATTCCACTATATTGAGAAAAACTATTTGATAACGCTTGAAATACTGTTGAAAATTGGGCAACACGCTGAGCTGTCACATCACGAACCTTTCTCATATATTGCTGCTGTTCAGCAGCATACTCAGGTGTCCCAGGGGTGTATTTAGCTAATTTTTCTGTAAATGATTGCGGTGTTAAAAAAAATAACAAAATAGCAGCTGATGATTCTAGAATTGTTTTTGTTAAAGAGCCATGAGCTTCTCCATACATACCGATTAATAATGTTGCAATAAATAATCCAATAGAAACGCCTATCTTCTTACCATCTTTTAATAGTCCACCTAAAAGACCGGAAAATGCCAGTAAACTCATATGGAATAGACTAGATACACTAGCAAGACTAAAAATAAGTCCAGTTACGACCCCAACGGTCGATCCGACCGTTGCACCTGCGACAAAAGCAAACAATAACACAAGATACCTTGACATTACATGCTCTATTGAAAGTTCATAAAAATGCCAACCAATTGTTCCCGTCATGACTGATGCAAGCATAATGATCAGGCAAACAATCTCTTCCGTTTTTAACGATTGTTTTCGTTTGCTTAATGATAACAACGGTAAACCCTGTAAAAAAATAAGTGTTAAAATAAACCCTAAGCTTGCTTCGACGCTTGCCATCAATCCGTGATATACAGTTAATTGATGTGCCGTAATATAACTCACTGCAAGTTTTCCTAATAATAATGTACCGAATACATAAAAAGGAAGCGCTCTCACCTCATCTCTTAGCCACTTTTTTGTTATTCGAAAAGCAAGTAAGAACAAAAAACTAATAAAAAATGTATATGCAGTGTTCATTACTGATAATGTTGCTGCTCCTCCAATTAAACCAATTAAAGCTAACGGTGCACGATCTCGTCGCATTAAATAAACTGATGCAAAAAATGGAAGTGCAAAAGGTGTTAGTTGAGCTATTATTAATGCTCTCCCTAATAAAAATCCGATCAATAAAAGAATAAGTCCCTTTTTAAATAGAATAGACTCTATTTTCAGCTGTAATTTTTTTACACCATTGGATAGTTCAAGCTTTGTTCCATCAAAATCAACCTCTCCAATTGGCGATTCTATTAAATTCCGTTCTACCTTTTCCATTAGATGAACACTCCCTTTTACTTTTTTAACAAGTTCCCTTATCGTTGGAAACTATTATAAAGTGAGTCTTCATCAAAATTTGTCAAATTAGCGGACAAGTTTTAAAAAATCGTTCGACCGTTTTCAGCGTATTTACCAAAAAGTACACAATTCCCTTGTTTCTTTTTATTTTTTTTTAAAAAATTCCTCATTTAAAGTTGTTAAGTTAAATGAAAATTATTTGATTTAAAATTTTATTGACTTTTTCATTTAAATTGTTTATGATATTTCATGTGTCTTAAAATCGACTTTGTGAGATTAAAATATGGCGGCGTAGCTCAGCTGGCTAGAGCGTACGGTTCATACCCGTGAGGTCGTGGGTTCGATCCCCTCCGCCGCTATCTTTTTAAAATTAGGTTAGATGAAGTAGAAATAATTGCTTGATAAGCTCTACATAGAAAAAGCACCGGCTAAAATACCGATGCCATTAGCTGTCGAACTCTCGACAGCTATTTTTTATGATCATTTAACAAAATAAAAAGACAAGCACTATGCCTGTCTTTTTATTCTTACCGCAATTGATAAGACCTTGCTATCTATTCTTAAATAAGCAGCAAGTTAGCCTCGTCTAGCACCTCTGCCCCCGCGTTTAGACTCAGTGTTACGTTTTAAAGAAGACAAACGATCTTCACTTTCTTTAAGAAATCTTGACATCTTTGCTTCAAAGCTTTCTTTAGCTCGATAGTCGTTTTGTCTTCCTTGACGTGAACGTTGTGAATGTTGTGACTCACTTCTCTCTTTTGCCTTTTTAATAGATAAACCGATTTTACCGTCCTTCTCAACATTAATGACCTTCACTTCAACTTGATCGCCGACTTTTAAATGATCGTTAATATCTTTTACATAATTGTCGGCAACTTCACTGATATGAACGAGTCCCGTTGAGCCTTCTGGAAGCTCCACAAACGCTCCAAAATTAGTAATGCCTGTTACTTTACCCTGCAACTTGCTTCCTACTTCGATTGACATTAAAAAATGATCCTCCTTAAAAATATAAAAAATCATACTTACTCTATATTATACAGATAATCAAAATTAAGTGTCAACAAAAGGACTACTCTGTTGAAGTTTCTTTCTCTTTTTCTTTTTCGGAAAGAGGAAGATTAAAAATAATTTCATTTTCCCGTGATAAAAAGTAATCTCTTCTGGCGATTTTCGCCAAATACTCATCATCATTTAATTTTTCAATTTCACTTTCTAGAATAGATTGATCTATTTTCAGATCAGCTAATTTTTTTTCAAGCTTTACTTTTTCCTCTTTTTTTGCTTCTATCGTAGCTGCTTTAGAAATAAGCGTTGAAACCATGATATATGAAACTACCGTAACAAAAATAAAAAAGGCTACTAAGCGTCTGACTAGGAGCTTCCGTCTTCTAGCAGCTTTGATTTCTGCATTTTCATACTGTTGTGCATAAGTTGTTTGAATTTTCGTGACATTTGCTTCATTTCGTTTTTTGATTACACTCACTGCCGTTAACCTCCTTATTTTTTCCGGTTAAATTTTGCCCATTTACAAACTTTATTTTTGAATTGAAGTGTATATGTCGTTCCTTTATTATATAATGACTTAATGAAACTTTGAAAGCCCTTCGGCAAAAGTTCCCATAATATAAATCCCATCCATTTAAACGGCCGAGTAATTATTTTTAATAAAAAAATTAACATCCTACTAAACATTCGCACAAGTCCGAAAAGTCCTTTTCCAATCACAACAAAAATAGAGAAAATGGTTAACGTCAACCAGTATATAGGTTTAAAAATAACAAAATTAAAAGCTTTTACGTGAAAACGAAAAATTGAAATAGAAATCGATATGATCATTCCTAATAAATACAAATATATACCTTTTAATAAGCTTTGATAAGCTGCAAAGCCACAAAGTAATGCTAAAAATATATAAAATCTAATTTCACCTTGGTTTATGATGAACAATACATAAAAGATGATCAGTGCTTGAAGCAACCAAAACAATATGTCATTTATAAACACAATGAACTTGTTTCTTTTTGAACGTTG
This sequence comes from Bacillus aquiflavi, assembly GCF_019915265.1. NCBI lineage: Bacteria > Bacillati > Bacillota > Bacilli > Caryophanales > Bacillaceae > Bacillus > Bacillus aquiflavi. The sequence goes on along the minus strand of NZ_CP082780.1, from coordinate 3,525,955 downwards.
TAAAAACCGGTTATACGTATCGAATGCTGCTCCAAAAAAGCTTCCCATACCAATCATGGAAAGCATTGTGATAAATTGGCTTGATAATGTCATCGAAATAACTTGCTAAAGAGTCCTTTAGCTTTCTCCCCATGTTGATCGTCTAAATAGACAAGGTCAAAAATTTTTCCTTTAATAGAGACAATTCCTTTATCAACATCGAGATTTTTCATTTGCAAATTTTGGCCTTTTATCGCCAAAAATCCCATAACTGTTTCTAATAAAAATACCTCATTATCAAAGCTTTCTACTTGTTTCACACCTGTAATCTCTAATATACGGCGTCCCCTCATAATAACATCATGCTCTGGAATCGCATTGCTGCTTTTTACTGAATTAGTCTCATAGTATTGACTCATCTTCATCCCTCACAATCACATTGTACAACTTCTTCTTTTGTACATTTGTATGAATAAAATGAGGAGAATAGAACAAGCCTTCACTTCAATTGCAAAAACTTCTTTTAGTAAAAAGCCTTTAATAATTACTTAATTTGAGATTCTTCTATAACTGAATACATATTCGCTGCTTCTTCCTTTTTAGTTGTTTCCTGTAATTTATCTATTCTTACCTTTATCAGCTTTTGTCCAAAACGAATGCATAACTCGTCGCCGACCTTTACATTTGAACTTGCCTTAGCTTGCTGTCCATTAATAGAAATTCGTCCCTGGTCTGCAACTTCTTTTGCAAGCGTTCTCCGTTTAATTAATCTTGACACCTTCAGAAATTTATCTAGACGCATTGTCATTTATATTCCCCCTTTTTCCAATTATAAACCTTTTTTCTTCGCCTCTTCCCATAAAACATCAAGTTGTTGTAACGTAAAATCTGAAAATGCTTTATTGCTTTTTTTTACTTGCTCTTCAATATATAAAAATCGATTGTAAAATTTTTCATTTGTCAAGAATAATGCTTCCTCTGCATTTATTTTATAAAATCGTGCTACATTCACTAACGCAAATAATATATCGCCAAACTCCTTTTGAAGATTTTCGTTATGATTGGGATTTTCCATCTCATCCTCAAACTCTGTTATCTCTTCTTTCACTTTCTCCCAAGCTTGTTTTGGATGGTCCCAATCAAAGCCTACTTTAGCGGCTTTTTTTTGTAACTCAGCTGCCCTTAACAAGTTAGGCGCAGTTTTATTAACATCATCCAACAAAGAAGCTGGAGAAAGAGAAGACTTTTCAGCACGTTTTATTTGTTCCCAGTTTTCTAACACATCTTCTTCATTTTGTATCTTTACATTTCCAAAAACGTGAGGATGGCGCCGAACCATCTTTTTCGATAGACCTTCAATTACATCATCAATATTAAAATATCCATTATCTTCTCCAATTTGTCCATGAAGCATGACTTGCAGTAACACATCGCCAAGCTCTTCGATCATATTCTCAATATCATCTGCTTCTATCGCTCTAATTAATTCGTAAGCTTCCTCAATTAAATATTTTTTCAATGTGCGATGTGTTTGTTTTTTATCCCATGGACAACCATTAGGTCCCTGAAGATCAGCGATAATTTGCCGCAACTGAGAAAATTGCTTATATAGTATCGATTCATTTTTAACTGGGGGAACATACACAGAAATTAAATTATTTAATGTTATTTCACGATCCAACTCATATAATGGAACTTTTTTAATAACCTCATTTTTACTGCCAGCTGCCCTTATGATATATATATCATAATCATCCGGGAGCTTTTCCATTAACGCTAGCTTAACATTTGAGGCAATAAAAGAATCATATACTTGAGCAATAATCATATGATTCGTTAATTGAAGCTGTTCAGAATTTAATATTGTTCCATCTAATAATTGAAATCCCTCACTCGGATCAATTTTAACCGCTTCGAATAATGCATCTAAAAAACTATGACCGCCAATAATTTTAATATCAAGGCCTTGATGTTTCCCTCTTTCTAATAAGAGCTGCACCGTTCTTTCTGCAACTAACGGGTGGCCTGGGACAGCATAAATGATTGACTTATTTAAAGCCGACTCAAGTAACTTTGCGCATATGTCTTCATAAACTAAGTCAAACCGATCATATTTTTCATAAATATCGTCAAATGAATTGAAAAGAATGCCTTCCTCTTCTAACTTTGAAACGACCGGATGTTCCTTTGTCCGTAAAAAAAAAAAAACATTCTTTCCACTTTTTAATTTTCGATAAACCCCTAAGGATAATTGCCCGATATCACCAGCACCTAAACCAATAATTTCAATTTTCCCATACATGATTCCGTCTCCTTATCCCAACTTTTTTGGTAATAAACGTAACAACCTTCTTCCAAAAGGAAGCACCTTTAACTCATTTGCTTGAAAAACCCCGCTTTTTATAATGATAAAAAGATATACACCCCCGCCAATGATGACAGCACTTAATGCTTGAACCGTTGATGCTAACCGATCAGAGTACACCAAGCTGTATAAAAAGTTCGTTACTCCTAAATAACCTTCTAATAAAATCACCATTGAACTAATTGCCAATATAGTTATGATGAAGAATCGTTTGCTTAATAAAGGAACTCTTAAAATAAAAATAATTTTTATGGTAAAAATAACGAACACTAAAAATAATGCCAATAATGAAGCAATGGCTGCACCTAAAGTTCCATAGTCAGGGACAAATATCCGATTTAAGAAATATTTTAATACTGCACCAACCATTACGATAACAGCCGGGAAAAACATATATCCCAACCCTTGTAAAACTGCAATGAGTGTCATAATAACCGACATCAATACAATCATCAAAGATAAAGTCCCAAGTATTTCCGAACCATCGCTATTTTCAAACAGCATCGTATTTACTGGGGCAATAATACACCATAAGCCTGCTGTTGCACCTGCCCCAATTACGATACTTATTTTAAGCGCAAGCTGGATTTGTTCCTTCAAAAACTCGTTTGTTTTATTTATTTTTGCACTTGAAATTAACGGCACCAAAGATAACGAAATAGATGTTGCTGCAACCGTTCCAAGCTGGATTAATGGCTGTCCGCGGTCATAGATACCTTTTAATTCTTTGGCGGAATATTCATCTATACCAGAAAATACAAGTAAAGAATATAAATTCATTGAATCAGCAAGCTGAATAAGGATTAACAGCATCCCACTAAAACAGACTGCAAACCCTTGAATTAAAAGTGCTTTTATGAGCCCGGGAGTTTTAATCATCTGCTTACCTTTTGGGAACCTTTTATACTCTTTTCTAGATATTAAAAATATAATTAAAATACACGTTGATGTAAGTGCACCTGTAATCGATCCAAATACTGCACCCCCGCTTGCAAAGTAGAGGGAATAACCATTATTCAATAAAACCGCTGAAACAACTAAAATAGTCGCTACCCTAATAAATTGTTCCCCTACTTGGGATACTGCGGTTGGTACCATGTCCCCTTTCCCTTGATAAATCCCTCTTATTAATGCAATAAAGGGCATAAATAAAAATGCTATTGAGCTGATTCGCAATAACATAGCAAGGTTCTGGTCTTTCATTTTTAAAGCGATCCAATCAGCTCCAATATATAAAACAAAAAAAGCTAGCAAGCCAACTAAAAATAATACAGTAAATGAAACAAGAATAAATTTTTTTAATAATTGTTGATCTTTTTTTTCGCTAAATTCTACATATAACTTTGAAATCACAACTGGAAAACCGTATGTAGAGAAAACTAATGCAATTCCATAAAAGGGGTATACTTGCTGATAAATATAGAAGCCTACATCACCCACTATGTTTTGAAAAGGAACTCTATAAATAGCACTTAACACTTTCGTTAATATTGCAGCAAACGTTAAAATAAAAGCCCCTTTTAGCATATATTTTGATTCGATTACGGGCTTTTGCATTTCTTTTCTCCCTTCCTTTACTTTCCACCTTCGAGCGGTTTTTACTAAAGAAAAACAAAAGTCCAAAGTATTATAGCATAGTAAAATAAATGCTGTTTTTAAATTTGCTTCACATATGTCTATTTCAGGCTTCATCTTTAAGTTCCTTTAAAACATACATTCGATGATGATAAAGAACAACGGTAGAGACAAAAGGCGCTCCGAATGGAACAATTCGGGCGCCTTTTGTATACATCCTAGCGTATCACTACCTCTGTATTCTTAAATAATTTTTAATTATAGCAACGAATGGGATTTGTAAATCGATTATTTACTGTTCCATTTGTTTCGCTAAAAAGCTTGCAGCCGTTTCGACTGCTTTTTGTTCAACTTCTCCAAGGTTTCCTTCTTTTGCAAAAATAATAACAGCACCAATTGGGTCTCCATTTGCAATAATCGGACCTATTGTATAAGCAGTTACTTGCTCCTCAAATCCTTCAACTAAAGAAATGTTTCCTTCTTCGTTTGATAATATAGAACTACTGTCTTCCATTGTTTGTTCAACTTTTTCACTAATGTTTTTATTTAGGTAATCTTTTTTTGAGCCGCCAGATACAGCTATATACGTGTCGCGGTCACATATTAATACCGGGTTTCCTAAGCTGTCATATAAAGCATCTGCATATTCCTTTGCAAAGTCACTTAATTCACTAATCGGAGAGTATTTTTTCAAAATAACTTCCCCATCTCGATCAACAAAAATTTCTAGCGGATCTCCTTCGCGAATACGCAAAGTTCTGCGAATCTCTTTAGGAATAACAACACGACCTAAATCATCAATCCGACGAACAATACCAGTTGCTTTCATCCAATGTTGCCTCACTTTCATCTGATGATTTTTTTTATAATGCAATGATTCATCGCTTTCGTTCACATGCTTCTAGCAAGAGATAAATCTCAACTAATGAAAGTTTTACTAAATGAAATCATCGCATGCTTGAATATAGTATCTGACATACAAAAAGTTCTATACACAAACATATATATTCTGTTAAAAAAGAGCCCTTCCAATGATTGGAATTTAAAATCCCTACATACCCTTATCATAAAATACCCTTGTCTATTAGAATGAAAACCACATTTTTTAAAAACAAACTACCTTATTTTATAGCTAATTTTTTTCGTGGCTTATTTTATAAAGACCTTTAATCATCTCATAAGTAATTACTAACCATTCAGTTGATGCGATTCCTTTTATATGAAGAACCATTTTGAGCTTATTGCCATCCATACCTAAACCAATAATTTTTCTATATTTATTACTAAGTTGAAAAATCTTTTGTCCATCTATTTGGTTGCTTCCTTGCTCTGATAATAAAATGGTCACTTCTTGTTTTACCTGCTTAATTGATTCTACACCAGCTTCCATACCTAAAACCTTCATTTCAGCAACCTGGAAGAGATAACCGACCTCATCCGGATAATCACCAAAACGATCTACCATTTCTTCTTTAAGCTCAGCAACATCTTCTAAAGTGAGGACACCTCTAAATCGTTTATACATTTCTATTTTTTGGTGTCCATCTACTATATAACGATCAGGAATGTAAGCGTCTACTTCGAGATCAATTTCAAGCTGCTGCTTTTCTTCTTCTATCGGTTTAGTGCCTTTACGTGCTTCAATCGCATCTTTTAACATTTGAGAGTATAAATCAAATCCAACAGAATCGATAAATCCGTGCTGCTCAGCACCTAATATGTTTCCTGCTCCTCGAATTGACAGATCACGCATTGCAATTTTAAATCCTGAGCCGAGCTCAGTAAACTCTTTAATTGCTTGAAGGCGTTTTTCTGCTACCTCTGTTAAAATTTTATCTTTCCGATATGTAAAATAAGCATATGCAACCCGATTTGAGCGTCCTACTCTTCCACGCAGCTGATAAAGCTGCGAAAGACCCATTTTATCTGCATCATGAACAATTAGCGTATTTACATTTGGAATATCAACACCAGTTTCAATAATCGTTGTACTTACAAGTACATCAAATTCCCCATCTAGAAAACCGAGCATTACTGATTCAAGTTCATTTTCCGACATTTGTCCATGAGCATATGTTACACGAGCTTCAGGAACTAGCAATGATATTTCCTCCGCTTTACGCTCGATATCCTCAACGCTGTTATAAAGATAATATACTTGGCCATCTCTGGCAAGCTCTCGTTCTATCGCCTCTCTTACTAACGCTGCATTATTTTCCATAACGTATGTTTGTACTGGAAAACGATTTTCAGGCGGAGTTTCAATGACAGATAAATCACGAACTCCGAGCATTGACATATGAAGTGTTCTTGGAATTGGCGTTGCTGTTAAAGTTAACACATCAATATTTGTTTTAATTTGTTTTACTTTTTCTTTATGTGTAACACCAAACCTTTGCTCTTCATCGATAATTAATAATCCTAAATCCCTATAGCCAACATCTTTTGATAGAAGACGATGTGTCCCAATTACAAGATCAACTGTACCAGCCTTTAGTCCTTTAATTGTTTCTGTTTGCTGCTTTCTTGTTCGAAAACGGCTTAACAAACCAATATTAATTGGGTAGTCTTGAAATCGTTCTCGTATTGTTTCATAATGTTGCTGCGCGAAAATCGTTGTCGGAACAAGGAAGGCTACTTGTTTTCCATCTGCTATTGCTTTAAAAGCCGCACGGATTGCTACTTCCGTTTTCCCATAACCGACATCACCGCATAGTAAGCGATCCATCGGTCGATCGCGTTCCATATCCTTTTTTATTTCATTAATTGAACGAAGCTGATCTTCGGTCTCTTCATATGGAAATGCAGCTTCAAACTCTCGCTGCATATCTCCATCAGGAGAAAAGGCATAGCCTTTTTGAGCTTCTCGTTCCGCATATAATTTTATTAAATCATCTGCAATATTTTGAACAGAAGATTGTACTTTTTTCTTAACTCGTTTCCATTCGCTTCCGCCTAGTTTGTATACTTTCGGCTCTTTTCCTTCTGATGCAACATATTTTTGTACAAGGTCTATTTGCTCAATTGGTACATATAGCTTGTCGTCTCCTTGATAAAGGATGTGTAAATAATCTTTGTGGACTCCATTAATTTCTAATGTCTCAATCCCTAAATATTTACCAATTCCATGATTGACGTGGACAACGTAATCACCAACACGCAGTTCAGAATAGCTTTTAATTCTTTCAGCGTTCGATAACTTTTGTCTTTGCCGTGTCTTCTTTTGCTTTTTATTAAAGAGTTCCTCTTCTGTTATAACTACTAATTTTTCTAATGAAAGTTCAAATCCAGCATTTAAGCTCCCTTGGATAATTTGCACTTTACCATTAATAATCATATTATTTTCTTTATTTACGATCGCATCAATTTCATAATCATCAAAAACTCGCTGTAGTTTTTTTTCTCTTTCGGGATCCGCTCCAAGGAAAATAACGGTGTAGTTTCCTTTTTTCCATCTTTCAAGTTCTGTCTTTAAAACGTGCATTTGCCCGTGGAAATTTTGCATCTGTTTACACGATAAATTGATAATATTTTGTGGATTTGTATTCGGAACATGGCGAAGAAACAACGATAAATATAATACCGGATTTGAAGCTTTTTGCAGCAAAATCGGGAAATTATGGGACAAATTCACATCATGAATGATTTTCCCTTCACTTAAAAGACTTGTAAGCCACTCCGCTTCTTCTTTATTTAATGTATCGTTCATTTCTTGTACTCTGCTAACTTCATCTATCATCAATAAACCATTAAACGGTAAATAATCTATCAAACTATAGGCCGTCTCATATGCTAGTGAAGTATATTTGAACAACTGTTCAGGCTTTTGTCCGCCTTTTAATAATTCAAGTTCATAACTAACAGTCTGACTAAGCTCTGTTTTAATGCTTTCATTTTTCAATTTTTTCAAGCTATTTGAGAGCCCTTTTTCAAGTCGATCAATTATTCGTTCAATTTGTTCATTTTCTAATATTATTTCTGTAGCCGGTCCAATTGAAACTTCAGTCAGCTTATTTTTTGAGCGCTGATCTTCAATTGAAAATGAACGAATTGAGTCAATTTCTGTATCAAATAACTCTATTCTAATTGGGTCTTGTTCCGTTAAAGGATATATATCAATAATTCCACCCCGAACACTAAATTCCCCTGGGGAAGACACCATTTCTGACCGCACATATCCCATTTGGACGAGCTTATTTAATGCTTGTTCAATCGGTAAATCTTCGCCAAGCTTTAAAGTTAATTGGTACTTCATCCATAGAGATTTTGCTGGTAACAGCTTTTTTAATCCTGCAATTGGAACGACGACAATCCCATCAGAACGGTTACTCCAATGATTTAGCACTTCAATGCGCTGAGTTCTTAATTCAGGGCTGGCAATTCCTAATTCAGTTGCAATTAATTCATTAGCTGGATATAAAAATACTTCTTTTTCGTCTAATAAATATGTTAAGTCTTCATATACTTTCTGTGCTTGAAAAAGATTATGGGGAACTACTAGTAAAGGCCTTTTTGTCCTTTGGTATAGACTAGCCATAAGAACAGATCTAGACGAGCCGGATAATCCAGCTATCAGCTGTTCTTTTAATCCCTCGTCAACTCCACTTATGATCGACTTAACATCATCTGTTTTGTAGAAAAACTGCTTTAATCCTTTCACAGTATCCCTCCTCTCCTACATCACAGAAAAATTTCTCTAGTGTTGAATACAAGTAGAGTAGAAAACAGGAATTAGATACTGCCTTCTTTGTCCTCGGGGTTCAGGGTGTTCCACCTTACTAAGCCAGACAAGAGGGCAATTCCTTTTCCTGCTCCCCCTCATCAAACCGTACGTGAAGTTTTCCCTCATACGGCTTTCCGACGTTCTTCTTCCTTTGGCTTTACGGATTTAATTCGCTAATTTCACCAATATGAATTGGACTTTATTTACTGTATCTTGAAGATAGGCATGTTTATGTCGTTTATTTCTTTTCTTGTTATGAAAAAGATTTAAACGTTGTAACACATACCAGTCAATGCGATTCAACCACCTCTTGGACATTGGAGAAAGTTGGTAGTAATTCTTGAATCCTTGTAACCTTCGGTTCAGTCCCTTCACCAATTCTTTTATGTCCATAAATAGTTTATGTCGTGGTTCCGTAAAATCCTTGATTTTCTTTCGCATCTTCTTCATAGCCTTCTTACTCGGGACATGGTTCATGATTAAGAATGTTCGACCACCCTTTTTACGAATGGGGAATTTTCGATGATGGAATCCCAGAAAATCAAATCCGTCACTGTCATCCCAGATGTTGACGAGTCTTGATTTCTCCTTATGTAGTGAGAGGTCAAGTTTTCCCATAATTGCTTGGATGACTCGTATACCTTCTAGCGCTTGCTGTTTTGTCCTGCACAAAATGACAAAGTCATCCGCATAACGAATAAGAGAACCTAGATGGCTGAATTTCTTTTCCCAGAGGGAATCCATCACATCTAAATATATGTTCGAAAGTAAATGGTGAAATCACACCGCCTTGAGGGGCCCCCAAGACAGAATTCCTCACTTTTCCTTCTTCCATGATTCCTGCTTGTAGCCATTTGCGAATCAATTTCAGCACTTTGCGGTCACTAATTCGCTGTTCTACAAGTTTCATCAATTTATCATGGTTGATGTTATCAAAATAACCTTGGATATCGACGTCTAATACCCAATAGCTTTTCTTGCTCTCTTTCCTGATTTTCGCTATGGCTTGATGCGCATTCCTTTTGGGACGGAAACCATAAGAACAATCTTTAAAGTCAGCTTCAAAGATAGGTTCTATGACTAGCTTGGTTGCCATTTGTACAACCCTGTCCTTGATGGTTGGGATTCCTAATGGACGTTTCTTTCCATCATCTTTAGGGATGTAAGTACGTAAAACTGGTTGTGGATGATATCGATTTTCCTTCAGTTCAAGATAAATCTCATTAAGAAATCTATCCTCCCCATAGATCTCAATATTTTCCATAGTCTGAGAATCTACTCCACTACTCCCTCGATTTCTTCTTACTCTTTGCCATGCTTCCCACAAGATATCAGGTCGATAAATCTTATCATATAAGGCATGAAACCGGCGTGTCTTGCTTTCCTTGGCACAAAGGTATAATGTTTTCCAGAGTTCTTGAGCTTTTGCATAATTGGTGTAGTTAGCCATTTTCTTGGCATTCACTGACTCTTACCTCCTTGAATATATGAACGAAGTAGGGTATTGGCTTTTGCCGTCCTTCCCTAGACAACGTTGTGTTGGCATTGTCATCATTGGTACTATGACCCCCTCCGACTCCCTCTCAGTCCATCCACCACTTCGCTTCATGCTTATAGGTTTCTGTGTTACTTCTTTAGAAGTGACCGAGGAGGGTATCCCCAGTTCCGTTAACTACTTTCCTAACATGTCGTTCCCCTTACCCCGAGGGATTCTTCAGTGCTGAATTCCAAGTTCCTCACACCTTCCATGGTTTTCGCCCATGTTCACCAGGCTCAACTTCCCTTTGTCCTCAACGAGGGTTGTAATTGACGAGGCGGCAGGATTCACTTCATGTTACGACCTGCTAGGTTGCTCGCACTCACGAATGAATTACTTTGTCACAGGGCTTCAACCTTAGGATTTCTCCACCAGTTGCCTGTCAGCTACTGAGCGTCTTGGCACTTACTCAGGTTGGACTTTCACCAACTAGCAATTAACGGCCTGCTGGGCGCGCCAAACAGAAAAATGCTTTGGAGTAAGGTCCAAAGCTTGCTAATGAATGAGGTAATCGTACTGATGAAGAGCCGGATTTCGTTCTAATGACTCCTGGCAATCCTCACAAATTGATTTTATATGGATATCACCCGAATGGTCATATGAGATCATTTCTTGCCGTTCCTCCTCGGTTAATGCACTAAAACCAAGGCTCTCAGTATGAACAGATAATTTATCGAGTTTACCCAATTTAATTCCACAATGTCGACAATAGTACAAAATCGCCATGTCTGTCCCCCCTGGAAAACAGTATTGACTAGTAGAGATTCGAATGAATATTCCCACTTGAGAAACCTACTAGGAAGTTAGCGCTTACTATTACTAGTTGACCCTTATTTATAAAGCGCTACATCACTGTTATTATTAACAGTTCCAGGGAAACTTATTCGTTTTCAAACTTATCCTGAATGCTGCTGATTTTCAGTTATTGTATTGTATGAATAAGTTAAGGAAACATGAAGAAATTTACTGATTAAAATCATTCATTACTTGTAAAAATGGATTTTTAAACCATTCTTCACACGCATCAGCACTTTTATGAATACAATGTTTCATTTTTTTTAGTTTTTCGCTCGTAAATCGGCCTAATACATAATCAGATACGCTCATTCCATTGCGAGGGCGATCAATTCCAACACGAATCCGCTTAAAGTGCTGGGAACCGACATGTAAAATGGCAGATTTTATTCCATTATGCCCGCCTGCACTTCCTTTTTGACGTAAACGAATTTTACCAACTGGAAGATCAAGGTCATCATAAATAACTAATAGATCGTCTAAATCAATATGATAATAGTTCATAACACCTTGTATTGACTCACCAGACAAATTCATATATGTAAGAGGTTTTAACAATATAATCTTCTCTTGATTTAAGAAACCTATCCCATAAATTCCTTTAAACTTTGTTTGATCCAAAGGAATATTTAAACGATGACTTAATTCATCTATTACTTTAAATCCAATATTATGTCTTGTTTCCTCATATTGCTTCCCAGGATTTCCTAAACCCACAACTAGCTTCAACACTATATCCCCCTTACCGTAAAAAAAAAACGAAATCGACCGAATAAACTTCTTTATATATTTTTCTGTTAATTCACTAAAATCAGGAAAAGTATAAAGAGACTGTCAAAACCAAAAGTGTTAGCTCCCTCAAGAAAAGAAATCTTTGAGGGAGTACCATCCTTTTGAGAACCAGTTTTTTTAATTATTCATTGCTTGCCTCGGTTTCCCGTCCTTCTTCATTTTCAGGAGTACCAGCTTCCTGTTCTTCACCAGAATTAATTTCTTCTTCCTGTTTAGGTGGCAGTATGGAAACAATAACTTCTTCATCATGATGATTTATCATATATTTCCCCTCGGCTGTTATATCCTTGATTGCAATTGTTTCACCCACTTGCAACGTAGAAATATCAATTTCAATTGATTGAGGGATATTATTCGGTGTAGCAGTGAGTGAAACTTGATGAAGTGGTTGCTGCAATACTCCACCATCCTTTTCACCTGCTGCATCCCCTACTAATACAACACGAACATCGACTGTTATTTCAGTCGACATATCAACAGCTAGAAAATCAGCATGAATTATTCTGTTTTTAAGGGGATCCTCTTGAAAATCACTTAGAACAACATTTTGTTTATTTCCATTAAGATCTAGTGCAATCACACCGTTCCTTCCAACTATTTGAAGGGTTTTAATAAGATCAGCATATTGGACCACTATTGGGACACTATCCATTTTTGTACCGTAAATGATGGCTGGTATCTTTCCCTCTTCCCTTATTTTTGTTAATGAAGAACGTCGAAACTCAGTTCGCTTCCTTGCCTGTAAAACAGTAGTCATTACAGTCACCTTCCTAATTAAATTACAAGTACTCTTTTTAAAAATACCCTATTTTAGGAAGGACTAAACATTTTAGTCAAATAGTTTACTTACAGATTGTTTTTCATGAACCCGAACAATCGCTTCTGCTATTAATGGAGCAACCGAAAGGTGTACGATTTTATCTGATTTTTTATCTTCAGATAATGCAATTGTATTTGTTACAACAAGTTCTTTTATTTTTGAATTTTCTATTCTCTCAATTGCAGGTCCAGATAAAACTGGGTGAGTACAACACGCGTATACTTGAGCAGCTCCGTTTTCTATAAGAGCGCTAGCAGCGAGTGTTATAGTACCTGCAGTATCGATAATATCATCAATTAAAATGGCGACTTTTCCGTCGATGATACCAACAATGTTCATGACCTCAGCGACATTTGGTTTTGGACGCCGTTTATCAATAATAGCAATTGGTGCCTTTAAACGCTCTGCCATTTTACGTGCACGTGTTACTCCGCCATGATCTGGAGAAACAATGACTATGTCTTTATTAATATTTTTGCTTCGGAAGTATTCCGCTAAAATTGGTACACCCATAAGATGATCAATTGGAATATCAAAAAAGCCTTGAATTTGTGGGGCATGCAAATCAAGTGTAATCACTCGTGCAGCTCCAGCAGTTTCCAGTAAGTTGGCGACTAATTTTGCGGTAATAGGTTCACGAGAACGCGCTTTGCGATCTTGACGAGCATATCCGTAATATGGCATAACAATATTAATTGATTTTGCAGATGCTCGTTTCAATGCATCAATCATAATTAATAATTCCATTAAATTTTCATTAACTGGTGAACTGGTAGATTGAATGACGAATACTTCACAACCGCGAATACTTTCCTCGATGTTGATCTGAATTTCACCATCACTAAAACGTGTTACGGAACATTTCCCTAGTTCTAAACCAATTTCTTTTGCAATTTCATTTGCCAGTTCACGATTAGAATTGAGTGAAAAAACTTTTAAGCTTGGATCTAAATATCGATTAGACATGATGGACCTCCAATTGCTTTATTTCTTAGCATTTAGCTTTTGAACATAATGATCTTTGTTAACTTGATGGGCACGAGCGATTGATAGTGCTTCACTAGGGACATCTTTTGTAATTGTAGAACCGGCTGCTACATAGGCTCCTTTACCGATAGTGACTGGAGCGACTAAATTTGTGTTACAACCAATAAATACTTCATCTTCAATTTTTGTTAAATATTTGTTCTTCCCATCATAATTGACAGTTATTGAGCCACAACCTATATTTACATTATCCCCAACTTCGGCATCACCAATATAACTTAAATGAGAAATTTTACTACCGCTTCCTATACTCGATTTTTTTAATTCCACGAAATTGCCGACTTTCACATGATCATGGACAATTGTTTGCGGACGAATATGAGAAAATGGACCAATTTTTACTTCTGATGCGATGGTGCTTTCATGAACAACAGACTGACGAACAACAGTACGATCTTTAATTATGCAGTCTTTTAGTTCAGAATTAGGACCAACTTCGCAATCTTGGCCAATTTCTGTGTGACCGGAGATAATTGTTCCTGGATAGATAACCGTATCTGAAGCAATTTTTACATCTGCACCGATATATGTATTTGCGGGGTCTATAATTGTGACTCCGTTTTTCATATGGGATTTGTTAATTCTTTCCTTCATTATTCTTTCTGCTTCAGCTAAGGCAATTCGGTCATTTACTCCTAGCGTTTCCTCGTAATCTTCAGTTTGAAAGGCAGTAACTACCTTTCCTTGCTGTCGTAAAATTTCAATCACATCAGGTAAATAGTATTCACTTTGAGCATTTTCATTTGATACTTCATTAAGAGCAGCAAACAATGATTTATTATCGAAACAATATGTACCAGTATTAATTTCATTTATTTTTTGCTCTTCAATTGTTGCATCTTTCTGTTCTACTATTCTTTCTACTAACCCTTCAGAATTACGAATAACTCTCCCATAACCTTCGGGATCTTTTGTCAACACCGTTAATATCGTCGCACTAGCTGACATTTTTTCATGATGATTAAAAAGCGCTTCCATCGTTTCCGACTTAATGAGCGGGGTATCACCGCAAACAACAATTGTTACGCCGTCCCTGTCCTTTAATATCTCTTTGGCTTGCATCACTGCATGAGCAGTTCCAAGCTGCTCTTCCTGTAATGCATATTCAACTGATTCACCAAGCTGAGCCTTTACTTTTTCCGCACCGTGACCAATTATTGTAACGATTTTGTTTATTTTAAGCTGAGATACTTGATCTACTACGTGTTGAACCATCGGTTTGCCACAAACAGGATGAAGAACTTTATAGAGCTTCGATTTCATTCTTGTGCCCTGACCTGCGGCCAATATTATTGCGTAACGATTAGACATGAGCAGGCCTCCAATTCACTCCGTTTTATCCATTAAGACTATATCTTAAATAATTACACTTTTCAAGAAATGTTGACGATATACAAATAATTGTCAAGTAATTGTTCTTTGAATTATACGACTTAAAAAGGAGGACAAAAAGGGCCGAGAAGTTAAATGAAGCAGACTCTTTAAGGATTAGAAAATGAATAGAGGCAGTAATGTAGGAGATAAGAATAAATGTGAGATACAAACGATCTCCATTTTATTCCCGGACTTTTTGACAACCTTTTTTAGTTAAAGTTGAAAGACGGGGGAATAAAAAGAGCCATACTATTGAAGTAGGCTCTAGTTGTAGTCAATTTCATCTTTTTAAGAAGCTCCAGCTTCTTCAAATTCCACTTCCATTTCACCAAGACGGTGGTATTCAGCCAAAACTGCTTCTTGTATTTTACTGCGTGTATTAGAATTGATTGGATGAGCGATATCACGAAACTCTCCGTCCGGAGTACGTTTGCTTGGCATTGCGACGAATAAACCATTATTACCATCAATCACGCGAATATCATGAACAACAAACTCATTATCAATCGTAATGGAGGCAATTGCTCTCATTCGCCCATCAGTATTTACACGGCGCAATCTGACATCAGTAACTTCCACTTCAGTTCACCACCTTTTTTTGTAGATACAAATCTAGATAACTAATTCAACGTGTTTTCCATTATTCCTTCTTAAATAGTTAATTTTTTTGAAAATTTAAGGATATTTGATGATTTTTGGGAAGTTTACCTAAAGTCAAGAGGAAAGTTTACAAAGAATTATGATTATTCATAAAAAGTGAATTTGAAATGCAACACTAATAGAACTGTATTTTATGAGCTAACAACGAGGAATATAGGAGTTTGTTAACTTTCGTCTTTATCTTATTTATATAAGTAATCATTAGCATTGCATTAACATATTCAGATGATTTAAAATACTAGGAATTTTTAAAAATAATGTGATTGTAAAACAAAAAAATCCTTTACAATGGAAGTACAGGTGGTTCCTGTCCAAATCCAAATGTAAAGGAATATGTCATGGACAAGAATACACTAATTACGTCATTTGGTAAATGGGTTTCACCAATAAATATTCAAAAGCTTTCTGAACTTGTTAAAGAACAAAAACAAAGAAGTTTACATCGTAGTCTTATATTAAGCTTTTGCTTTTTCCAGCTTCATGAATATGAGAGTTTAGAAGAAATCAGTGATGCCCTTTTAGACGAAGATCTTCAGAAAATACTCGGATTTGAATCAATTAGTGCATCTCAGTTATCACGAAAGAACAATATTATCAATCCGCTCATTCTTTCTCATATGTTCTTGGATTTAGTGTGGAAAATTCAACATTATCACATGAAAAGTGGAAAGAGAATGCCACTAAAAATCATTGATTCGAGTACTCTACCACTCAACTTAACTAACTATCAATGGGCGAAGTTTCGTCAAACAAAAGCAGGTGTAAAACTACATTTGCGACTCGTGTTCATGGATAAAAATGCTGTTTATCCAGAAAAAGCTGTCATTACAACGGCAAAAGAACATGACCGAAATCAGCTTGAAGTTCTGGTAGATGATAAAGAAGCTATGTACGTGTTTGATCGTGGCTATGTGGATTATGAACGATTTGATCGGATGACCGATGAAGGTTATTTTTTCGTATCACGACTGAAGAAAAATGCAGTCATTCGTGAAGTTCATTCTTTTTCAATTTCGGATGATTGCCCTGTGCAATCCGACAAAAGGGTTTACATCGGTAGCATACAAAATCGAACAGAAAATGTCTTTCGTCTTCTTGAAGTCAAGGATATAAAAGGAAACTTCCTTCGTTTAATCACGAATCGCTTTGATTTAAGTGCTGAAGAAATCAGTGACATTTATCGTTCTCGTTGGACCATTGAACTATTTTTCAAATGGCTGAAGCAGCACGTAGAAATTAAGCATTTTTATCGTATGAGTGAGACCACGATTCAAAACCAAATTTTCTTAGCCCTTATCACCTATTGCTTAAATGTTCTCATTCAATTAGAGATGAAAAGTTGTAAATCTTTACTTCGAATCACTCGCTGGTTAAAGAGAGCAATTTGGAAACCTTCTTATACTTGGACACGAAAGTTTGATGAACGCTCTAGTCCGTTAAAGAATCTTGTTGTTGTAACTCTGGGATAACTGTATATTGTTACCAAATGGACAGTGCCACCTTTATTTAGGTCTTGTCTTTTTAGTTCAAAAACGAAGAAATATATTAACAGGAAATTCTAACTCAATTTACGCAATGCTAGTGATAAGTAATGTAGAAACAAATCTAGCTTAAATAAATAATAAGCGAAAATCGCAAAAAAAAAGCCCGTTATCATTTAACGAGCGCTAGACTATCGACAAGCGAAACCATGAACGACTGTTCTATTCGCGTTCCGTCTGTTTTCACACATCTCGACTGACAATGTTTCCAAGTCTCTCGAAATTAATTCAAATATTGATTTTCTTTGTAGTCTCATGCCTGTTATCATTTAACAAGCGCAATTACCTCTATTTCGACTAATACATCTTTAGGTAGCCTAGAAACTTCTACACAGGAACGGGCAGGTTTATGATTTTTAAAGTATTCACCATACACTTCATTAACAGCTGTAAAATCGTCCATATTTTTAATAAATACTGTAGACTTTATAACAGTTTCAAGAGAGGCACCCGCTTCTTTTAAGACAGCCTGTAAGTTTTTAAATACTTGATGTGTTTGGGTCTTTACATCACCATCTACTAATGTTCCTTGGGAAGTTAATGGTATTTGTCCTGAACTAAAAAACATATTGTTTACAGTTATTCCTTGTGAGTACGGGCCGATTGCTGCTGGTGCTTCATTTGTTTGGATTGCTTTCATCTTTTATCCCCCTTATTTTTAACAAAATAATTACCTTTGTTTACATTAATTTTTTTTGCCCTGACATCTACATCAGAAAGTTTTACAAGTGACAAATATTCATCAACTAAACGTTCTTCAATATTTTCAGATTCTACTAATACAGCGATTCCTGCTAAATTCGCTTTAAATTCATACAACATACTAATCATTCCATTAACGGTTCCGCCTGCTTTCATAAAATCATCTACTATTAATACGTTAGAACCTTCAGCTAAGCTACGTTTAGATAAGACCATTGTTTGAATTCTTTTTGTCGAGCCAGAAACGTAATTAATGCTAACTGTAGAACCTTCTGTTACTTTATTATCTCCTCTTACAATGACAACTGGAACATTTAACAGACTTGCAACGGCATATGCAATTGGAATTCCTTTCGTAGCAATTGTCATTACGACATCAATTTTCGTATCGCAATAAGCTGAAGCAAAAAGGCGTCCGACTTTATTAACAATAGATGGATTTCCAATAATATCTGTCATAAACAAATATCCCCCTGGAAGAAGTCGTTCAGGATCGGCAATCAAGTTGCACAGCTTCTCAATAAAAGGTTCTGCCTCCTCATTTTTTACCTTTACATAATATTTCACACCGCCAGCTGCTCCAGGAACAGTTTGCAAAGCACCTATTCCTCTATGTTCAAACGTTTCCTTGATAATGGCTAAATCTTCACTAATGGAGGATTTTGCAGACCCGTATCTTTTAGCAAAAAACGTTAATGGTACAAGTTGTCTAGGATGTTCTAATAAATAATTCGTCATGTCAATTAATCGTTCACTACGACGAAAATTCATTGTTTGGCCCTCCAAACCCCGAATATTTTATCGATAATATATCATTATTGTACGGAATTAATCAAGAGTATGTCGTTCCCCTAAAATACGTACAGCAAATACTTGATCACAAAATCCTCGAAGCCCGTTGTATATACGATGCATGCGCGAATCATGCCGAACTAAACCAAACACTGTCGGTCCACTTCCGCTCATTAATACCCCATCAGCTCCAAAGCGTTTCATTTGCTCTTTAATTTGTGCAACTTCTGGATGCATCTTAAACGTAACATCTTCTAACACATTTTCTACATGGCGGCAAACTTGGAGATAATCATTACTTTTTAAAGCTTGGATCAATGCGTTTGTATTTGGATGACGTATCGTTGACAAATTAAGGCGCTGATAAACATCCGCAGTTGATACACCTACAAACGGTTTCGCTAATATAACCCAACAAGTGGGAGGTGGAGGAAGCTGAATTATTTTTTCACCACGCCCTTTCGCAAGAGCTGTTCCGCCATATACACAGAAAGATACATCAGAGCCTATTTCCGCCCCCAATTCAGCTAGCTTATCTAACGATAGGCCTAAACCCCATAATTTATTTAAACCTCTTAAAAAAGCTGCTGCGTCGCTGCTCCCCCCTGCTAAACCTGCAGCAATAGGGATAATCTTTTCAAGAGAGATCAATACACCTTTATTAATAGAAAACCTATCCTTAAGTAACTTTGCTGCTTGGTAAGCTAAATTTCGTTCATCATCAGGTACAAACCTATTATGTGATACAACTTTAATTTCATTACTATCTAATGAAGATAATTCAAGACGATCAGCTAAATCTATTGTTGTCATAACCATCTCTACTTCGTGATATCCGTCTAGGCGTTTATATAATGCATCTAAAGATAAATTAATTTTCGCTGGAGCCTTCATTAAAAGCCTCAACATTTTTCACCTACTTATAACATAACGACTTTTTGTACTATATTACCATAAAAGAAACAAAAAAAGACTTTTTCAAAATTTCAATGAATCTCTCCTACAGATTAAATATTTTAACACTCATCTATTATAAATAAAACCTTCAAAATTTTAGGTGTTTATCCCAATATAAAAACCGAGGCTTTTTTGCCTCGGCTATTGTTTGCCGTATGCGAATTTATAATTTTTAAAAGACGAATGTTTCAGGCAGTGCAAAATTTACAATTCCATTTGTCAAAGAGTTTAACGTTTATTAGTGAGCTGCTGCTCGGCAATTTCAATTGCACGTTTCACCATATTTCCTGCATCTCTTGCTTTAATACCGCCCCAGCCTTCCTTTTGGACGACATCATAAAAACCTAGTTCTTTAGCAAGTTCCTCTTTAAAACGCTCTGACATAACTCCTTTTCTTCTGCCCATAAAAAAACAACCCCTTTCTTCGCAATACGGCTGTTCTTATTATGTTAGCGACTAGCTTTTTTCATGTAACCTAATTTATCCTTAACAAATTGAAATAAGGTGAATACAATATCTTTAAAAAATGAATATAAAGGTTAATTTTATAAAAAAATCCGATTCATTATCATGCCCTTTAAAGAGCATGATAATGAATCGGATTCAAAAAAATAACTTGTTTATTGTCCGCTTAAAGCAATATTTCCCGATGCATCATCATAGAAGGTAATTTCAACCGTTTCTGTTAAAACATCTGCATAACTGTAAGATACTCGTTCAAATGCATTTTCTTCTTGATCTAGTTCGATGACAAAAACGGCAGGATAAGTTTCTGCTAAAATTCCTGAACGTTCTATCGTCTTCCGACGTCCACCATTTGCTTTTAGCAATAATTTTTTACCCAGCTTTGAATCAAGAGCCTTTTTAATATCTGCAAGAGTTTTTGGCATTTCGGTCCACCTCACTATGTAAAGTATATCACGATGTATTAATTTAGTCAAACAAAATTAGAATTGTAACAGTCCTTTGAATCAATTGTCAATATATTTTATATGAATTTTACATCTAATTTTTAATATTTTTATCATAACCTTAATATTTGAAGATTATGTATCCTTTTAAAGAGAAGATTTTCAAATAAAAAAGTGCCATTTCTTTAGGAAGTGGCATTTTTAAATATTAGAGGATGAAATATTATTTTAGGTGAAGGTGATAAATGATAAAAAAAATTTACTCTTTATAAATTTTATAAGGCATTCCTGTTCGTGTTCGTAAAACACCCTTTGTTTCTATGCCCCCCAACCCTTTTTCACCTGTTAATGTGTTACGTAGTACATCCCAAACGTTAACTCGTTCCATAAAAGGAGTAAAACTTATTTTGGCAACAATATAAACTGGGTCCAACGCATGAATATTTACTCGCGACGGAGAGCTGGCAAAATTTGCACCGGCATGAATTAATGATTCAAAATGGGATTGGCAAGCCCCTGCAAAAATAACAAGTTGATCTAAATGAGGTATCTTTTTTTGTGCTTCTTGAACTGTTTGCATAAAATGTTTTGAATGGCGATAAGCATTTAAATCGGACATTTTTCCTTTAGTTTTTGAATATGCATCGTGACCTGTGATTACTAATATATCTGGACGATAATAATTTAATAATTGGCTAATCTTAATAGGCATTTCCTTTTCATTACAATGTACTCCAAACACAGGAACTCCAATTCTTTCGTATAAACTTAAACATTTCTTTAAATATGTTGGGTCTCCATCTAAATGCAAAACTTTTCCCGGAACTTGGAAATGATTATATTCTTGATTATAGCCGCCTGTTGATTCATATTCCTGTCTTTCTCTTAATAATTTGACATCTTGATTAAACAATTTGTACGATTGTTCCTCAAGTGATCGAAATTGTTGAGCCATCCTCTGTTGCTCACTTTGATCTATGATAACTAAATCTTCGTAAGGGGCGTCAGCTACAAGCCGTACATCTTCACCGTATAATATGGCAAATTTAGATTCACCGCTTTTACGAATATCAATGACACGAAACAAAATATCACAATTATACGACAAACGTCCCACGATATCATTTAATTTAACTTCCACTGTCGTCACTCCAAGTAAAGCCTCTTTTAAAGGCTTATGTCTCATTAAGATCATTAGGTATTTATTTGTGATTTCTTCTTTCATAGGCTATGCAAAAAGCAATTAAGTGTTCCAATCTGAAAAATAGAAGGAAACCATTATAAAACCTTGTATTGCAACGTTAAATAAAATTTCAATTAAAAACCTTAAGTTCACATTTAAAATCCCCTTACAGATGCCTCCAGTCCATTAAAAAGAGACCTTAGAAATAAAGGTCTCAGAACTTATAGAAAAAGGTTATATTTGAAGTGAGACTGATTAAAAACGCTTGTTAGTAAATCCATAAGGCGGAAGTGAATTAAGTCATTGATGATTTACAACAAAGACCGTAAATAACTGTTAATAATATGGTAAAAACATGTATATAAGGGGCTATCTGAAATATGGATAAATAGCTTCACTTAAACGAGCAAATTCTTCGATCGAAAGCGTTTCCCCTCTTCTGCCAGCATCAATGTTAACGGCTAATAACGCAGTTCGTATTTCCTCCTTTTTTTCCTTTCCATTAGGTAATTGACTTATTAAGTTATTTAACACCGTCTTTCTTCGTTGAGCAAAACAAACTTTTATCACTTTAAAAAAGAATGCTTCGTTGTGAACTGACACGAGAGGTTTCTTTCGTCTCTTTAAGCGAATAACAGCTGAATCAACATTTGGTTGTGGAACAAATACAGTTTTTGGAACCGTCATCACCGTTTCTGCTTCTGTATAATATTGTACAGCTGCAGAAAGAGAACCATAATCCTTCGTACCAGGTAAAGCTGAAATTCGATCTGCCACCTCTTTTTGGAGCATGACAACTATACCCCGAATCGGGAGTTTTTCTTCTAACAGCTTCATAATGATTGGGGTTGTCACATAGTAAGGAAGATTAGCAACAACCATAAGATCTTGAATATCTTTAAATTCCTCATCAATGATGGTGGATAAGTCAGCCTCTAATATATCTTTATTAATAACTTTCACATGACGATAAGGCGATAAAGTCTCTTCAAGGATTGGGAGAAGTCGCTGGTCAATTTCAAATGAAACAACTTTTTTACAATTTCGAGCAAGTTGCTCTGTTAACGAGCCAATTCCGGGTCCAACCTCAATTACACCTGTTTCATCAGTTAATTCGGCATAATGAACTATCCGTCTTAAGATATTCGTATCAATTAAAAAATTTTGACCTAAACTTTTTTTAAATGAAAAAACATACTTTTCCAAAATATTTTTCGTTCTTTTTGGTGTAGCAATATCTTTATCCATTTTGTTCCTCCTGTTGGATGATTGCAACTGCAGCTAAAAATTTTTCTTTAGATATTTGAAACATCATCAATCTTTTATGTAGCTGTTTTCCGTTTGTATAACCGATTTTAAGTAATTTCCCAAGTACTTCCCTTCTTTTGCTCGATCCAATTTCACCAATTAAACCTGCTGCTATTAAATCGTCCCTCGTTATTTCTTCGAAAGCATCTTCCTGCATGATTTGTGCCCCGATCAATGCCTTTTTAATTGTTTCAGGTACGGCATTTTCCACCCCAATATCTTTATTCTTTCCTTGTGCATCCTGCTTCATCAAAAAGGCATGTTTGCAGCCTGGAACCTGTTCATCAATTGTTTTCCTAATTTTCTCCCCCGGAAAATCTGGATCAGTTAAAATAATGACTCCCCTAGTTTGTTGTGCAAGCTTAATTTTTTCAATTGTTTCTTTATTTAAAGCTGATCCATTCGTTTCAATCGTATCAGCATTAACAGCCTTTTTAATCGCCTTCGTATCGTCTTTTCCTTCTACAACAATAATTTCTTTTATTTTTTTTATTTTTTCCTCCAAAAACTGAAACATTTTTGTAACATATATCGTCTATATATATAAGAAAAAACATTATGTAAGAAAACAGTCATTATTGTCATTATATTTTAATAAAAAATACTTATTTATTTTTCTCGATTAAAACACAAAATGCAGAGGATCATAAACCCCCTGCATAAAAGATTAATTTAAAATTTTAATTTTTACTTTCTTTCTACCCCAACGATAAGCCTCACTCTGCGTTGGGAATAATACATCGATTGTATGACCATTAATAGATGAACCTGTGTCACCCGCTATCGCATAACCATAACCTTCAACATAAACTTTTGATCCTAATGGAATAACACTTGGATCTACTGCAATGATTTTTAAATTTGGATTAGCCTCGATGTTAATTCCTGTTGCTGTGTAACCTGAACAACCATTACAATTTGGAGTATAGGCGGTTGCTGTTACATAAAATTCTTTGCTATTGTTTGATTCGGGTTCACTCGACTCTTTTGGCTCAGCCTTTTTTTCACTTGGAGCACTTGTAGCACTTGGAGTACTAGGGGCGCTAGGACTGCTAGGTGCTTCTGTTCCACGGGAAACTTGTTTTTCAATTACTTTCGTTCCAACTGCAACAATTTTATCTTGCTTATCTTTTACTTGGTTTTCTGAAATTAATTTCCTAGAGACTTCTTTACCGTTTTCTAAGATAACTTCAAACTCTTTTTGAATAGAACCCTTTTCACCTTCTTGAACAACTTGCTCTTTGCCTTTTGTTAGATTTGAATCCTTTTTGGTTACAACTGCAAAGTCTACTGGTTCTCCCACTACATCGGTGACTTTTTCTACTCTAATGACGTTTATAACAGTATTTTCATTAACCGATTCGTTTAAATCTGGTTCAACCCGGTCTAATTCATTTAGTGTTATTCCTTTACTTGTTAAAAAGTCAGCGACCGTAGTCGAAGTTGACCAAACTTCCTGTTCCTCTCCACCGACAACAAGTTTGAATGGAAATGCTTTTTTAATTGCAATTTTCATTTCACCCTTAATTGCGGTTTTTGGTTCAGGCTCGATTTGATCGTGCTCATTTAACTCAATCTTTTGTTCCTTAAGCAAATCGTCAACCGTTTTTGCTGTTGTCCAAATGATTTTTTCCTCGTTATCTTGTGTAACTTGAACCTGTTTTGCTGGTTCCCACATAATTTGCAAGTTGTTTTTGACCTTTGTTGTTAATGAGGGATGAACATAGTCTTCTGAGCGTAATGAAATATCTAATTCGTCAAATATATCCTGGATTGTTTCTGCATGAGTTTTAATCTCTTTTTTTTCACCATCTAGGGTAAGAGCTACCGTATTCTTTGTACCTTCGTACAAAGCATAACCTAAAACCGCAGCAAACACTACAAAACTAGCTGAAATAATAACTATTCTTTTTTTACTCATAGACTGGGAAAAAAGGTTTTTCATGTTTTTAATCAAAATGAAAAACGCCTCCTTCTCTCGGAGAAATTATATAGACTATCTTTCCAACTGTCAACCCTAGCACCTCCTATCAAACTATTATGCAAAAAATTCAAAAAAAATGAAAGAAGTACTTCTCGACATCGTTATTCTATGAAGAGAAAGAGACATGTAGAACTTTTTAGAATAATCAAAAAAACGGACAAGTCTTCTCATGTCTCGACAAAATGTTTTATCAGTAAATCCCGAATAATTTTTTTGCATTTTTTTTTGTTGCTACAGCAACATCTTCAACGGTTATATTTTTAATATTTGCAATTTGTTCTGCTACAAGCTTGACATAGCCTGGTTCATTTCTTTTTCCTCTATAAGGATGCGGTGCTAAATAAGGACAATCTGTTTCAATAAGCAAACGCTCCAATGGAATTTCAGCTGCAACTTCTTTCGGCTTTTTTGCATTTTTAAAAGTAACTGGACCGCCAAGGGATATATAAAAATTTAGCTTCATACATTCTTTTGCAGTTTCTACACTTCCGCTAAAACAATGCATAATTCCACCTACTTCATCTGCCCCCTCCTCTTTCAAAATGTCTACAACATCAGATGTCGCTTCTCGATTATGGATAATAATTGGAAGTTTTACCTTCTTTGCTAAGCGAATTTGTTTACGAAAGACGTCTTTTTGTACTTCTTTAGGAGACTTGTCCCAATAATAATCTAAACCCATCTCTCCTAAGGCAACTACTTTAGGGTGAGCAGAAAGCTCCTCAAGCCAAGCAAGATCGGCTTCTGTCATGTCAATAGCATCAACTGGATGCCAGCCTACTGATGCATAAATAAATTCATATGCTTCGGAAAGCTCAATTGCTTTATTGATTGTTGGACGGTCAAACCCTACTACAACGATTGTCGAGACTCCTTCTTTTAGGGCCCGATCTATCACTTCCGGTAAATCATTTTTTTTAATTGATCTGCATTTAAGTGTGCGTGCGTATCAAATAACATAAATACTAACCCCTTTTCACTCTCAAATTTATGACAAAAATAATTTACAAGATGTACAAAAAGATTACAATTTCATCACATTTTTTTGAAAAACTATATATTAAAATATTATTCCAGACTGTGACAATGTGAAATCATTAATGAGCGTTTCTATTTACTTCACCTTGATTCATTTCGAATAATTCTTTTAATTGTCTACAATCTGTAAAATATTATTCATTTTTATACTTTTTCCATCGAATTACAATTGAACTGATACTACCTATATTACATCTACCAGCAAAAAAAAAAAATAGAAATGTAACAATTGAAACATTTCTATGTTTTAAAAATTATTTATTTAACTTTCGAACCGTTAGGAAGGGTTTGATCTACAGATGCTAACGATAATACACCATCCTGCTCTCCTGCTAAAATCATCCCTTCGGAAAGCTCTCCTCTCAGTTTCACAGGTTTTAAATTTGTTACACAAATTACTTTCTTACCAACTAGCTCTTCTTGTTTATAATATTCCGCTATACCAGAAACAACTTGTCGCTTTTCAAAACCTAGATCGAGTTGAAGCTTTAATAATTTATTTGCTTTTTTTACTGGTTCTGCATGAATGACTTCTGCTACACGTAAATCAATTTTCATAAAATCATCGATTGTAATCTCTTCGCTCTTAGGTACTTCAGCCGCTTTTTTTACTGTATTTCCTTGCATCTTATCTTTAATGTAGGCCACTTCTTCTTCCATATCAAGACGTGGGAAAATCGGTTCTCCTTTGTTAACACGGGTTCCTTCTGGGATTGCCCCAAATTTACTCAAACTATCCCAAGATATAAGATGATCACCTTCAAGTTGCAGTTGGTGAAATATCTTTTGTGGTGTTCTCGTTAAAAAAGGCTGTAATAAAATAGCAGTTCGACGAAGAGATTCAGCTAAATGGCTCATGACATTTCCCAATTGATTTCGGTTGCTTTCCTCTTTTGCCAATACCCATGGCTGCGTCTCGTCGATGTATTTATTTGTTCGGTTAATCAGCTGCCATACAGCTGTCAATGCTAATGAAAATTCCATGTTATCCATTGCTTTTTCATATTTTTCAACCGTTTCAATATTTGCTTGAAGTAGCTGTCGATCGTATTCATTATCTGAATGTTTATAGACAGGAATAATACCGGTAAAATATTTCTCTATCATTGCCACTGTTCGATTTAACAAGTTCCCAAGATCATTTGCTAAGTCGAAATTAATTCTTTCTATAAATCCTTCAGGTGTAAACACTCCATCAGAACCAAAAGGAACTTCACGCAATAAATAATAACGAAGAGCATCTAACCCATACCGGTCTATTAATGTTACTGGATCAACAACATTCCCTTTAGATTTTGACATTTTGCCATCCTTCATTAAAAGCCATCCGTGGGCAAAAACTTTTTTAGGTAATGGTAAATCGAGAGCCATCAGCATTATTGGCCAATAAATCGTATGGAAGCGCACAATTTCCTTGCCAACTAAATGAACATTTGCCGGCCAATAGTTTAGATATTTCTTATCATCATCTGTACCGTAACCAAGAGCAGTAATGTAGTTCGTTAACGCATCAATCCATACGTAAATGACATGCTTAGGATCTCCTGGAACTTTAATTCCCCAGTCAAAGGTTGTCCTAGATACAGCTAAATCCTCAAGACCTGGTTTAATAAAATTGTTAATCATTTCATTTTTCCGCGATTCAGGCTGGATAAAGTCAGGATTATCTTCGTAATATTGTAATAAGCGATCGGCATATTTACTCATTCTAAAAAAGTATGATTCTTCTTTTACCTTTTCAACAGAACGATGACAATCTGGACAATTGCCTTCTATAAGCTGTCTATCTGTAAAAAACGATTCACACGGAGTACAATACCATCCTTCGTACTCCCCTAAATAAATGTCTCCTTGTTCTACTAATTGGGCAAAGATCTTTTGCACGATATCTTTATGACGATCTTCAGTCGTTCGAATAAAGTCATTATAAGATATATCTAATTTCCCCCAAAGCTTTTGAATGCCGGCAACAATTTCATCAACATATGCTTGAGGTGTAACACCTTTTTCTTTGGCTGCTTTTTGAATTTTTTGCCCATGCTCATCTGTACCCGTTAAATACATTACATCAAAACCGCGCATTCGTTTATACCGTGCCATGACGTCGCCCGCAACTGTTGTATACGCGTGACCTATATGAAGATTTCCGCTTGGATAATAAATTGGTGTCGTAATATAAAAGGTTTTTAAATTTTCTTTCATCTGTTCTCCCTCCTTGTCCAATTTTATCATACAGTGAGATAAAGTTTGCCATAAAAAATAGCGATTATATAGAGTAAAATCAAATAAAAAAAAAATGTTTTTTAAAGAAGACCGTGATAATTAGGGATGATTAAATTTTACGTATTATATTTTAATTCTGTTATAATTCCTTACATTATCGTCACCTAAATCGTGATTGTTCAGCTTTAGACACTGCTTAAATATTTAAAATGACTCATTTTCATCATCTCCTTTTAACACTTTAAAATATACTTAAAAGGAAAAATGCTTTAAATTTGTCGAATAATATTTATTTATCCTTTTCATTTTTCCATTAAAATGATATTATATTTTTATTAATACCCCTACCCATATTCATATATTTTTTAATATAAATATCAAAAAAGACATTATTTATTTGATTTATTATCCCGAAATCCGCTGAAATAATAAACTTTAATGATTGTTAAAAATTTCTACTCAGTTTCGAGATAATTTTATTGACGATTATGGGAATCGTTGGTATTATTAAGTTACATAAGTTTTGTCGAATAATGGCGAAATAAATAGAGATTAAAAAACACAAAATTACAATTTGGAGAGGAGAAATTTTAATTATGAAATCTACAGGTATTGTTCGTAAAGTTGATGAGTTAGGTCGTGTGGTAATCCCAATTGAATTAAGACGTACTTTAGAAATTGCAGAGAAGGATGCTCTAGAAATTTACGTTGACGATGATAAAATCATCTTAAAAAAATACAAACCAAACATGACTTGTCACGTTACAGGTGAAGTTTCCGACAAAAACGTTTCATTAGCTGGCGGAAAATTAATTTTAAGCCGTGCTGGTGCAGAACAACTGATAAGAGAAATTCAAAAATCATTTGATGAAATTAAGTAATAACTAAAATAGCTTCTCCTCATACTAACGGAGAAGCTATTTTATTTTCTACTTATGTGTAATTAAGACTAATTCTTTTTTCTTATTTACTAATGATAAAATTAATTAGATATTACATTTGTTTCATTTTATCAATAGTCTGAATGAATATGGTAGATTTGATAAACTTCCCTTTTCTGTATTCCTCTCTCTTTAGCTGTTTTCTTAATCGCCTCTTTTGAAGATAATCTTTCTTTTTCCATATAGTGCTGTACATGTTCTTTAACTGTTAAGCTCCCCCACCATATTTGATCACTTTCAACTGCTTTACTAGATCCTTCTACAATTAAACAAAATTCTCCACGTATCTCTTCAGTATTTGACCAATTCAACAATTCACTTACGGAACCTCTTATAAACTCTTCGTACTTTTTTGTTAACTCACGACTAAGAACGAGACGTCGATCACCAAGAACCTCTAATATTAGGGCAAGTGTTTCTTTTAATCGATGGGGTGATTCATATAAGATAAACGTAACAGTTAGTTTTTTTAATTCCTCAAGCTCCTTCTTCTTCTCTCTCTTTTGCCTATTTAAAAATCCGTAAAAATAAAATGGTTGCGGGGGAAGCCCCGAAGCAATTAATGCTGTTAGTGCTGCGTTTGCTCCAGGCAATGGAACGACAGACAATTTATTTTCAAGCAATTCGGCTACTAATTCAAAACCAGGGTCCGAAATCGTTGGCATCCCAGCATCACTAACAAGAGCAATTTTCATCCCATCGCTTATTTTTTCTAAAAGCTTCTTGCCACTTGTTTCTTTATTATGTTCATGATAGCTAACAATAGGGGTTTCTATTTTATAATAATGGCAAAGTTTCTTTGTGTTGCGGGTATCTTCAGCAGCTATTAAATTAACTTCCTTTAAAATCCGCACAGCTCGAAAACTGATATCTTCTAAATTGCCTATTGGAGTTGGAACTAAAAATAAAGTACCATTATCTTCTTGATCATTAAAGCTTTTCTGCTGCCACATAAAGACCACCTGACTCCTTTAAAAACTGCTCTTTTTTCTGTCGAGACCACTGTTTAAATTGATATTCTGCCTTAAGAGCATCACTTTTTGTTAAAAATGTTTTAGAATAAATTAACTGAACTGGCCCCCCGCCCCTAGTATATTTTGCACCTTTTCCTTCATTATGAAGCTTAATTCTCCGTTCAAGATTATTTGTGTAGCCTCCGTAAAAGCTGCCATCTTTACAATGCAACACATAAAAATAATGTTCACTGCTTTCCATACAATAGCTCTCTCATTTCTTTAGTATATTCATTTTTATCATTATACACGATGAAAGGACGTAGTATTTTCAAATCAGGCTTTCCATCTTTGACTGCTTCAACTAAAATCATATTGGCTTCTTTCCCTAATTTTGGATAAATAAACTGAAGACGTTTTGGTTCTAATTTATATTTGCACATCATTACGATTAAATCAGCTAACCTTCCAGGCCGATGTACAAATGCTACTTTGCCGCCTGTTCGTACTAATTGACTTGAAACACGAACAGCATCTTCAAGGTTACATAAAATTTCATGTCGGGCAATGGCTAAATGCTCATTTCGATTCATTTCCTCTTTGGAAGGAGTTATGAAATAAGGCGGATTACATGTGACAACATCATATTTCCCATAGCCAAGTTGCTTTGGCATGTCCTTAATATCCCCATGAATCATCTGTAACCTGCTTTCCAAGCAATTATAACGAATACTGCGAACAGCCATATCAAACAAACGCCTTTGTATTTCGATCCCTGTAATTGATCCCTTTGTTCTTGTACTTAAAAATAAAGGAATAACCCCATTTCCACTGCATAAATCAATTAATTTCCCTTTTTGAATCGGAACATAAACAAATTTTGCAAGCAACACTGCATCAAGGGAAAAGGCAAAAACAGTTGGACTTTGAATAATGCGCAACTTTTCTGCAAGTAAATAATCTAAACGTTCGTCCTCTTTTAACTCAACCATCTTATTCCTCCAAAAAAAGATTTATAACTTTAGCGATACGATAAAAACAGCCTCCCAAACGGGGAAAGGCTGTTTTTACTTTTTATTAAGGAAGGATAAACAAAATAAGCAATCTCCTTCTTTTCTAAGGCTGCCAAAATGCAGATTACAAATATGAAACCCTTCTTGATACAAACGTGCAAGATTATCGTACCCTTCACCAATATCAATCGTTTCTCTGCTAGACAGGGAGGCAGGTTGCCGATCCTCTTTTTGACGATTCGAACCTTTCTTATCCGTATCAACTACCCGTTCTAATCGACGCCTTAGATGCTCATTTTCTAGTTTTAAAGAATTATTTTCTTCTAAAATCTCTGCTAAATGCACCTTTAATTCTCCAAGCTGACGGTATAAATGACCAATTTGAACTTCCATATTACTTACTGACTCAAACACTTCTTTTTTATCCACGGGCTCCACCTCTTAATCTGTGGATTGATTGGAAACGATACCTATTTTTATCATCTCATCCAGCGTATATTCAAGAATTCGTTCCTGTTCAGCCAATTGAACTTGTAGGACTTGCTCCAAAATATTTAATCCTATAACTTTCCCTACCCCATGAGGAGTTTCTACTATTTCTCCTAAATCCGGAAGATTTTCCTTTGCTGATTCATACTCATCGTTCTCATACTTTAAACAACACATTAAGCGCCCGCAAAGACCAGAAATCTTTGTGGGATTTAAAGATAAATTTTGATCTTTTGCCATTTTAATTGAAACAGGATCAAAATCCCCTAAAAATGTTGAACAACATAGCATTCTTCCACACGGTCCAATCCCACCAAGCATTTTAGCTTCATCCCGAACACCAATTTGTCTTAATTCAATCCTAGTACGAAAAATAGCTGCTAAATCTTTTACAAGTTCGCGAAAATCAACTCTTCCATCTGCTGTAAAATAAAAAATAACTTTATTTCGATCAAATGTATACTCAACATCAACAAGTTTCATATCTAACTGATGCTCACTTATTTTCTCACAACAAACTTCATAAGCTTCTTTTGCTGCATGTTTATTTTCATTTACAATAAGCCGATCCTTTTGATCCGCAATTCGCAAAACACTTTTTAATGGCAGGACAACATCGTTTTCGCCCACTTGTTTAGGAGGAATGACAACTTTGCCATACTCTACACCCCTTACAGTTTCAACAATAACAAAAATGTCCTTTTCTATTGAGAGATCTCCAGGATCAAAGTAATAAATTTTACCAGCCTTTTTAAATCGTACACCTACTACATTATACAAATGAAGATCCCTCCTGCAATTTTATCACAAGCTGTTCCATTAACAGTTGCAAATTCACATTTGCCTGTAACTTTCTTTTTGCCTCGAGAATGGCCGTCATCTGTTCAGCAAGGCGTAATCCGGTTGTTTGCAAGGCATGCTGTTCAAAACGATGTTTATAATCTTGATAAACAACATGATCAAACTTTCCAAGCTGGATATTTAATATATCTTTATAAACGAGGAGTAACAAGTTTAACCCTTGATCAAGCTGCTCCTTTTCTTTAAAGTGACTATTCCAATCAACTTGAAGCATAACCATTGCTTCTAAAGGCTTTTTCTTTAGTTCTTCATATAATTTTAACACTATTTTTTGAGCTTGTGCAAACCATTCATCCTTACTTAGAGAAAGAGCTTCTTCAAAATTATTAGTAAGATGAGCAAGCAACAAAGCTTTTGAGGGGTGAACCCCGTTTGAAATAAGCTTATTTTGTAAAATTTCAGGTACTAATGGTTTGAAAGATACTATCTGACAACGCGAATGAATCGTTGGCAATATTTTTTGAACTTGTTCTGTTAATAAAATGGCAACCGTATCAGAATGAGGCTCTTCGAGGAATTTTAATAAACTGTTAGCAGCATTTATTGTCATCTTGTCAGCATGAACTATCGTATATAACTTTTTTCTCGATTCTAATCCTGTTTTTGAGAACTCCTCCTGTAATAATCTAATTTGTTCCTTTTTAATTGACTGACCCTCTGGCTCTACTATATGAACATCAGGATGATTTCCACTGTTTATTCTTTTGCAATTAACACAGCTTTCACAAGGCTTCACGTCTTTTTGTCTATTTTCACAAAAAAGAATTTTTGCCAACAATAAACTTGCTTCTCTTTTTCCAGTGCCACGCATTCCTTCGAATAAATACGCATGAGCTACTCGTCCCTTTACAATGCTGTTTTTTAACATTTTTAATACATTTGGCTGCATTTCTTCAAGCTGTTCCCACGTTTTAACCACAATAATCACTCTCTAATCAACTTAATTTAAGTGCTATTACTTTTGAAGCAACGTTGCACAAAACTCTAATGATAATTCCTTTCAGCTACTCTTCATGATAAATCGCTAAGCCATAGATTTGCTAGAACTGAAAAAACTGTTCAATAGGTAACACAAATACAGTTGCACCGCCAACTTCAACTTCTACTGGATAAGGTATATAGGAATCAGCATTTCCTCCCATAGGAGAAATAGGTGCAACTACTTGATCGCGAGATTGACAATTGTCTTTAATAATTTGTAACGCCTTCTCTACACGAATATCTTCCGTTCCAATCATAAAAGTTGTATTTCCAGATTTCAAAAAGCCACCGGTACTTGCAAGCTTTGTGGCTTGAAAATGGTGTTCAACAAGCGCACTTAACAAACGATTACTATCCTGATCCTGTACTACTGCTAAGATTAGCTTCATCCCACTCACCCCACAACTATTTTATTTGCAAAGAATGACTTTCAATAAAGTTCATTAAAATTGTTTTTGTTTCATTATATACTTCTTCAACTGCTTTTGAAGCATCAATTTTTACGATTCGTTCAGAAAATTGATTTAATAAAATATGATAACCTTCGTGAACTTTTTTATGAAATTCAAGTTTTTCTAAATCTAAACGGTTTATTTCTCTTCCTTTATGAAGGCTAATTCTTTCTAGACCAATTTCCGGTTCAATATCAAAGTATAATGTTAAGTCTGGCATCATGTCGCCAATTGCAAATTGATTAATTGAAAGAACCTCATTAATCCCTAATCCTCTAGCATAGCCTTGATAAGCAAGTGAACTATCAATAAACCGATCTGACAAAACAATTTCCCTACTTTCTAATGCAGGCTTTACCTTTTCAACTAAATGTTGGCGCCTTGCCGCAGCATATAATAATGCTTCTGTTCTAGCATCCATAGTCGTATTTTCTTTGTCTAATATGACTTCGCGAATTTGCTCTGCAATCGCAATCCCACCTGGCTCACGAGTCATTAATACTTGATAGCCTTCCTCTAAAAGATATTCCCCCAGCTTACGAAAAATTGTTGTTTTTCCGGCTCCTTCCGGGCCCTCAACCGTAATAAAAATCCCCTTTTTCATCATGCAACCCCCATTAAATAAGAAACTCAGACTGTTGAAAAGCATCCGCTTCATCGTTACTTGCACTTTGTTTTAGCCTGTTCTATCCGCTTTCAGCTCGTACAGCGTGCCTCTACTGAAAGTGTTTCATTGCTTCCAATATTTCTTTATCGACACCAAGCTTCTTCCTGCATTATTAAATTGATATTATTTATCATAAAGCAAAGACATTAATTTGCCCGTTGTTTAAAAATAATCCTCCTTGAAATCTTGCCCCAGATTGCTTTAAAAGTTTTAATTCTTCAAGATGATCTCTTGTAATCTCTTCGCCTTCTAAAAGAAGTGGTATTCCGGGCGGATATGGAATAATCATCTCAGCCGCTATTTTTCCTATCGCATCATTAAATGAAACAAGCTGTTTCTTTAAAGTTTGCATTTTATCGTATTGAACAACTAATCCGCTTACTTGCTTTCTATAGCTAGAATAAAGTTGCGTTATATTTATTTTATCACCTTTTAAATCTTTTACAGCATACTTCATTTTGTTTATCACATCTTCTGTAGGATAAGTTGCCTTTTTTTTGAGTAATGGATAAACAAGGAGAACGTTATAAGGATCTGCTAACTCTGTAAAAATTCCTTCATTTTCAAAGCGTTGCTGTAATTCAAATCCAGTTGTATTCGTTGTAGATTGAATGGTTATTTTTAATGCATCACCAACGTGCTTTGAAAATGACAGTACTTTGATAGCTGGGATTCGAGTCAATTCCTCCTTAAACGCTTCAATTCCCCTTAATAACGTTTGTATATCTAACATATCAAATGTTCCTAAATAACTTCGGGCAATATCTAATGAACTCATAATTGGATATGAAGGACTGCTTGACTGAAACATTTCCAAATGTTCTTTTACTGCCAGTATTGAAACAAGACCTTTATTTACATGAAGATAGGAACCCATTGTCAGTGCTGGTAAAGTTTTATGCGCTGATTGCACAACAATGTCTGCACCAAGCTCTACTGCTGAAGAAGGGAATGGTTCACCAAGAATAAAATGCGCTCCATGAGCTTCATCAACTAATACCGGAATGTTAAACTGGTGAGCTTTCTTAATGATCTCTTTTAAGTCCATAGTCACTCCATAATAATTCGGATACGTTAAAATAAGTGCTTTTACATTCGGGTATAATTTAATAGCATTTTCGACGGTTTCATATGATACTCCTTCAGCTATTTTCCATTGTGGATTAAACTGCGGTTCTAAAAAAAGAGGTCTTACATTTGCTAGCTTTAGCCCATTTAAAATAGATTTATGACAATTTCGTTGCACTAAAACAAGATCTCCGGGCTGACAAACTGCCATAATCATTGCTAAATTACCAACTGTAGTGCCGTTAACAAGAAAAAAACTCCTGTCCGCCTTATACAATTTAGCCAACAATGATTCTGCTTCTTTAATCACTCCGTGAGGCGC
Source organism: Bacillus aquiflavi (assembly GCF_019915265.1). Lineage (NCBI taxonomy): Bacteria > Bacillati > Bacillota > Bacilli > Caryophanales > Bacillaceae > Bacillus > Bacillus aquiflavi. The sequence continues at coordinate 3,489,902 of NZ_CP082780.1, read as the reverse complement.
ATGGAGATCATCTAGTCCTGTTAATTCCGTTGCATCAATGGATAAAATGGAACTAAACTGCTCATACATATTTCTAGGAAACACCTTTCCGTACTTATGTCCTGGAACATGAAATGAAACTGGATTACGTTTCATATGTCTAATAAGTGCATCATATAACGGTGTTTTTTTTTGCATAATATCACCTTAATTTATTTGTGTTCTATCACTATTTTATCAAAAAAATGCATTAAATTATTTTTAGAAATCGTAACTGTTTTTTCTAAGATAAGATTAAGCGGGTAGGAGAACATAGTTTGTGAAAGCTTTAAAATGGAAGGGGGTTTTATATTAGAAGAACTTTTTACAGCCGAGTAGAAATAAGAAAACCCCTAAAATTAGGAGGTCATTAAGAAAAAATTTGTGGTGTATTTATTTTCTTTAACTTATTCAAATAATATTTGTATTTTGGATCCGAAGTCGTTGTCTTTATTAAATCATTTTCACACTCAATACAAATAAAAGATGTATATAAATGTATTCCTATTGTTTTAACTTGATTACATATAATACATGTTTCTTCATTTTTTTCACTTAAGCCCGAACTCATTATCTCTCCACCTCCATACACTATAGTGAACAAGAGATTACATTTGTATACAATCTTTAGAAAATTCCTTGCGATTTTAAGGAACGCTCCTTATAAGTGTATGTCATTGTGGGATATTGGGTGTATGTCTCCTTATATTAAGTTTACTTTAAGCAACTATAAGCAAAAAGTAGAGTAGAAAACAGGAATTAGATACTGCCTTCTTTGTCCTCGGGGTTCAGGGTGTTCCACCTTACTAAGCCAGACAAGAGGGCAATTCCTTTTCCTGCTCCCCCTCATCAAACCGTACGTGAAGTTTTCCCTCATACGGCTTTCCGACGTTCTTCTTCCTTTGGCTTTACGGATTTAATTCGCTAATTTCACCAATATGAATTGGACTTTATTTACTGTATCTTGAAGATAGGCATGTTTATGTCGTTTATTTCTTTTCTTGTTATGAAAAAGATTTAAAAACGTTGTAACACATACCAGTCAATGCGATTCAACCACCTCTTGGACATTGGAGAAAGTTGGTAGTAATTCTTGAATCCTTGTAACCTTCGGTTCAGTCCCTTCACCAATTCTTTTATGTCCATAAATAGTTTATGTCGTGGTTCCGTAAAATCCTTGATTTTCTTTCGCATCTTCTTCATAGCCTTCTTACTCGGGACATGGTTCATGATTAAGAATGTTCGACCACCCTTTTTACGAATGGGGAATTTTCGATGATGGAATCCCAGAAAATCAAATCCGTCACTGTCATCCCAGATGTTGACGAGTCTTGATTTCTCCTTATGTAGTGAGAGGTCAAGTTTTCCCATAATTGCTTGGATGACTCGTATACCTTCTAGCGCTTGCTGTTTTGTCCTGCACAAAATGACAAAGTCATCCGCATAACGAATAAGAGAACCTAGATGGCTGAATTTCTTTTCCCAGAGGGAATCCATCACATCTAAATATATGTTCGAAAGTAATGGTGAAATCACACCGCCTTGAGGGGCCCCCAAGACAGAATTCCTCACTTTTCCTTCTTCCATGATTCCTGCTTGTAGCCATTTGCGAATCAATTTCAGCACTTTGCGGTCACTAATTCGCTGTTCTACAAGTTTCATCAATTTATCATGGTTGATGTTATCAAAATAACCTTGGATATCGACGTCTAATACCCAGTAGCTTTTCTTGCTCTCTCTCTTTCCTGATTTTCGCTATGGCTTGATGCGCATTCCTTTTGGGACGGAAACCATAAGAACAATCTTTAAAGTCAGCTTCAAAGATAGGTTCTATGACTAGCTTGGTTGCCATTTGTACAACCCTGTCCTTGATGGTTGGGATTCCTAATGGACGTTTCTTTCCATCATCTTTAGGGATGTAAGTACGTAAAACTGGTTGTGGATGATATCGATTTTCCTTCAGTTCAAGATAAATCTCATTAAGAAATCTATCCTCCCCATAGATCTCAATATTTTCCATAGTCTGAGAATCTACTCCACTACTCCCTCGATTTCTTCTTACTCTTTGCCATGCTTCCCACAAGATATCAGGTCGATAAATCTTATCATATAAGGCATGAAACCGGCGTGTCTTGCTTTCCTTGGCACAAAGGTATAATGTTTTCCAGAGTTCTTGAGCTTTTGCATAATTGGTGTAGTTAGCCATTTTCTTGGCATTCACTGACTCTTACCTCCTTGAATATATATGAACGAAGTAGGGTATTGGCTTTTGCCGTCCTTCCCTAGACAACGTTGTGTTGGCATTGTCATCATTGGTACTATGACCCCCTCCGACTCCCTCTCAGTCCATCCACCACTTCGCTTCATGCTTATAGGTTTCTGTGTTACTTCTTTAGAAGTGACCGAGGAGGGTATCCCCAGTTCCGTTAACTACTTTCCTAACATGTCGTTCCCCTTACCCCGAGGGATTCTTCAGTGCTGAATTCCAAGTTCCTCACACCTTCCATGGTTTTCGCCCATGTTCACCAGGCTCAACTTCCCTTTGTCCTCAACGAGGGTTGTAATTGACGAGGCGGCAGGATTCACTTCATGTTACGACCTGCTAGGTTGCTCGCACTCACGAATGAATTACTTTGTCACAGGGCTTCAACCTTAGGATTTCTCCACCAGTTGCCTGTCAGCTACTGAGCGTCTTGGCACTTACTCAGGTTGGACTTTCACCAACTAGCAATTAACGGCCTGCTGCTGGGCGCGCTAAACAAAAAAAGAAACAACTTTTTGTTGTTCTTTTTAGTGCCCGGCAACGTCCTACTCTCGCAGAGGGATGCCCTCTACTACCATTGGCGCTGAGAAGCTTAACTTCCGTGTTCGGAATGGGAACGGGTGTGACCTTCTCGCCATCGTCACCAGACAATTGTTCTCTCAAAACTAGATAATGTGAAGAAGTAAGAAAGAAAGTATCATGTTTATTTGGTTAAGTGCTCGCTCGATTAGTATCTGTCAGCTTCACGTGTCGCCACGCTTCCACCTCAGACCTATCAACCTGATCATCTTTCAGGGAGCTCAAATGGGAAATCTCATCTTGAGGGGGGCTTCATGCTTAGATGCTTTCAGCACTTATCCCTTCCGCACGTAGCTACCCAGCTATGCCTTTGGCAAGACAACTGGTACACCAGCGGTGCGTCCATCCCGGTCCTCTCGTACTAAGGACAGCTCCTCTCAAATTTCCTACGCCCACGACGGATAGGGGACCGAACTGTCTCACGACGTTCTGAACCCAGCTCGCGTACCGCTTTAATGGGCGAACAGCCCAACCCTTGGGACCGACTACAGCCCCAGGATGCGATGAGCCGACATCGAGGTGCCAAACCTCCCCGTCGATGTGGACTCTTGGGGGAGATAAGCCTGTTATCCCCGGGGTAGCTTTTATCCGTTGAGCGATGGCCCTTCCATGCGGAACCACCGGATCACTAAGCCCGACTTTCGTCCCTGCTCGACTTGTAAGTCTCGCAGTCAAGCTCCCTTGTGCCTTTACACTCTGCGAATGATTTCCAACCATTCTGAGGGAACCTTTGGGCGCCTCCGTTACCTTTTAGGAGGCGACCGCCCCAGTCAAACTGCCTGCCTGACACTGTCTCCCGCCCCGATAAGGGGCGTAGGTTAGAATTTCAGTACAACAAGGGTAGTATCCCACCGACGCCTCCACGTAAGCTAGCGCTCACGTTTCCACGGCTCCTACCTATTCTGTACAAGCTGCACCAAAATTCAATATCAGGCTACAGTAAAGCTCCACGGGGTCTTTCCGTCCTGTCGCGGGTAACCTGCATCTTCACAGGTACTATAATTTCACCGAGTCTCTCGTTGAGACAGTGCCCAGATCGTTGCGCCTTTCGTGCGGGTCGGAACTTACCCGACAAGGAATTTCGCTACCTTAGGACCGTTATAGTTACGGCCGCCGTTTACTGGGGCTTCGGTTCACACCTTCAGCGATTGCTTAAGCGCTCCCCTTAACCTTCCAGCACCGGGCAGGCGTCAGCCCCTATACTTCGCCTTGCGGCTTCGCAGAGACCTGTGTTTTTGCTAAACAGTCGCCTGGGCCTATTCACTGCGGCTCTCTCGGGCTTGCACCCTATCAGAGCACCCCTTCTCCCGAAGTTACGGGGTCATTTTGCCGAGTTCCTTAACGAGAGTTCTCTCGATCACCTTAGGATTCTCTCCTCGCCTACCTGTGTCGGTTTGCGGTACGGGCACCTTATTCCTCGCTAGAGGATTTTCTTGGCAGTGTGGAATCAGGAACTCCGGAAAATAATTTTCCTCGCTGTCACAGCTCAGCCTTACGGTAATGGGATTTGCCTCATTACCAGCCTAACTGCTTAGACGTACATCCAATTGTACGCTTACCCTATCCTCCTGCGTCCCCCCATTGCTCAAACGGCGATAAGGTGGTACAGGAATATCAACCTGTTGTCCATCGCCTACGCCTTTCGGCCTCGGCTTAGGTCCCGACTAACCCTGAGCGGACGAGCCTTCCTCAGGAAACCTTAGGCATTCGGTGGAAGGGATTCTCACCCTTCTTTCGCTACTCATACCGGCATTCTCACTTCTAAGCGCTCCACCAGTCCTCACGATCTAGCTTCAACGCACTTAGAACGCTCTCCTACCACTGACACCTACGGTGTCAATCCACAGCTTCGGTGATACGTTTAGCCCCGGTACATTTTCGGCGCAGAGTCACTCGACCAGTGAGCTATTACGCACTCTTTGAATGGTGGCTGCTTCTAAGCCAACATCCTGGTTGTCTAAGCAACTCCACATCCTTTTCCACTTAACGTATACTTTGGGACCTTAGCTGGTGGTCTGGGCTGTTTCCCTCTCGACTACGGATCTTATCACTCGCAGTCTGACTCCCAAGGATAAGTCTTTGGCATTCGGAGTTTGTCTGAATTCGGTAACCCGATGAGGGCCCCTAGTCCAAACAGTGCTCTACCTCCAAGACTCTTACACTTGAGGCTAGCCCTAAAGCTATTTCGGAGAGAACCAGCTATCTCCAAGTTCGATTGGCATTTCACCCCTACCCACACCTCATCCCCGCACTTTTCAACGTACGTGGGTTCGGGCCTCCATCCAGTGTTACCTGGACTTCACCCTGGACATGGGTAGATCACCTGGTTTCGGGTCTACGACCTCATACTCTTTCGCCCTATTCAGACTCGCTTTCGCTGCGGCTCCGTCTTTAAACTTAACCTTGCATGAAATCGTAACTCGCCGGTTCATTCTACAAAAGGCACGCCATCACCCATGAATGGGCTCTGACTACTTGTAAGCACACGGTTTCAGGTTCTCTTTCACTCCCCTCCCGGGGTGCTTTTCACCTTTCCCTCACGGTACTGGTTCACTATCGGTCACTAGGGAGTATTTAGCCTTGGGAGATGGTCCTCCCAGATTCCGACGGGATTTCACGTGTCCCGCCGTACTCAGGATCCACTCAGGAGGGAACGAAGTTTCAACTACAGGGTTGTTACCTTCTCTGACGAGCCTTTCCAGACCGCTTCATCTACCTCGTTCCTTTGTAACTCCATGTTGAGTGTCCTACAACCCCAAGAGGCAAGCCTCTGGTTTGGGCTGTTCCCTTTTCGCTCGCCGCTACTTAGGGAATCGCTTTTGCTTTCTCTTCCTCCGGGTACTAAGATGTTTCAGTTCCCCGGGTCTGCCTTCATAACCCTATGGATTCAGGTTATGATCCTATCCCATGACGGATAGGGGGTTTCCCCATTCGGAAATCTCCGGATCAAAGCTTACTTACAGCTCCCCGAAGCATATCGGTGTTAGTACCGTCCTTCATCGGCTCCTAGTGCCAAGGCATTCACCGTGCGCCCTTTCTAACTTAACCTTTTCGGTAAAAGATAAGCTACGTATTTCGTTGTCAGCTGCATTCACTTCAATCCTCACGTACTTTTGTACGCTCCGGTTGTCGTTCATTTGCTTCCTAGAACTACTTGCTTCTCTTTTCCCTTTTTTTTAAAGAGATATCTTTGGTGATACTCGGTTTCTTTCTTTTGCCTTCTTCATTTATTATCTAGTTTTCAAAGAACAAAAACCATATTTTCATCACACTTATCGTGTAATGCATTAATGGCTTTTAACAATGTTGTGACGAAGTCACGTTTCATTATATGGTGGAGCCTAGCGGGATCGAACCGCTGACCTCCTGCGTGCAAGGCAGGCGCTCTCCCAGCTGAGCTAAGGCCCCTCTTCATTTTAAAATACTTACATTCTTATGGTGGGCCTAAGTGGACTCGAACCACCGACCTCACGCTTATCAGGCGTGCGCTCTAACCAGCTGAGCTATAGGCCCAAATGCAAGTGAAAATTGCTCTCTCAAAACTAAACAAACAAACGATCAACCTTTAATGATTCCTTAGAAAGGAGGTGATCCAGCCGCACCTTCCGATACGGCTACCTTGTTACGACTTCACCCCAATCATCTGTCCCACCTTCGGCGGCTGGCTCCAAAAGGTTACCTCACCGACTTCGGGTGTTACAAACTCTCGTGGTGTGACGGGCGGTGTGTACAAGGCCCGGGAACGTATTCACCGCGGCATGCTGATCCGCGATTACTAGCGATTCCGGCTTCATGCAGGCGAGTTGCAGCCTGCAATCCGAACTGAGAATGGTTTTATGGGATTGGCTCGACCTCGCGGTTTCGCTGCCCTTTGTACCATCCATTGTAGCACGTGTGTAGCCCAGGGTCATAAGGGGCATGATGATTTGACGTCATCCCCACCTTCCTCCGGTTTGTCACCGGCAGTCACCTTAGAGTGCCCAACTAAAGGCTGGCAACTAAGATCAAGGGTTGCGCTCGTTGCGGGACTTAACCCAACATCTCACGACACGAGCTGACGACAACCATGCACCACCTGTCACTCTGTCCCCCGAAGGGGAACGTCCTATCTCTAGGAGTGGCAGAGGATGTCAAGACCTGGTAAGGTTCTTCGCGTTGCTTCGAATTAAACCACATGCTCCACCGCTTGTGCGGGCCCCCGTCAATTCCTTTGAGTTTCAGCCTTGCGGCCGTACTCCCCAGGCGGAGTGCTTAATGCGTTTGCTGCAGCACTAAAGGGCGGAAACCCTCTAACACTTAGCACTCATCGTTTACGGCGTGGACTACCAGGGTATCTAATCCTGTTCGCTACCCACGCTTTCGCGCCTCAGCGTCAGTTACAGACCAGAGAGCCGCCTTCGCCACTGGTGTTCCTCCACATCTCTACGCATTTCACCGCTACACGTGGAATTCCACTCTCCTCTTCTGTACTCAAGTCCCCCAGTTTCCAATGACCCTCCACGGTTGAGCCGTGGGCTTTCACATCAGACTTAAAGGACCGCCTGCGCGCGCTTTACGCCCAATAATTCCGGACAACGCTTGCCACCTACGTATTACCGCGGCTGCTGGCACGTAGTTAGCCGTGGCTTTCTCGTTAGGTACCGTCAAGGTACCGCCTTATTCAAACGGTACTTGTTCTTCCCTAATAACAGAGCTTTACGATCCGAAGACCTTCTTCGCTCACGCGGCGTTGCTCCGTCAGACTTGCGTCCATTGCGGAAGATTCCCTACTGCTGCCTCCCGTAGGAGTCTGGGCCGTGTCTCAGTCCCAGTGTGGCCGATCACCCTCTCAGGTCGGCTACGCATCGTCGCCTTGGTGAGCCTTTACCTCACCAACTAGCTAATGCGCCGCGGGCCCATCTGTAAGTGATAGCCGAAGCCATCTTTTAACTCCTCTCCATGCGAAGAGAAGGGTTATCAGGTATTAGCCCCGGTTTCCCGAAGTTATCCCTGTCTTACAGGCAGGTTGCCCACGTGTTACTCACCCGTCCGCCGCTAACCGTTCAAAAGCAAGCTTTTGATCAGTTCGCTCGACTTGCATGTATTAGGCACGCCGCCAGCGTTCGTCCTGAGCCAGGATCAAACTCTCCAATAAACTTGGAGCGTTGATTCGCTCATAGTAAAAAAATTAACGTTGGCAAGTGTCAGCTTCTAACGAATAGTTAGTTGCCTCCACTTTAAATTGTTGTTGACGTTTGTTTGTTTAGTTTTCAAGGAGCAATTTGTGTTAGTCACTCATAAGCGACTTTTATTATTATAGTATAATAAAAAATAAATGTCAACTATTTATTTGTGAAATAAATATGATATTTTATTGACGACTTCAATATAGTAACATTAATAATATAACATGTCAACTTTAATTAATGAAAGTTTTTTTAAAAAAAAAAACCGCCCAATTTAGCGGATATAAACATCTTTTATAAAACCCACATTTGTATGGCAATTAATGAAAAGAGTCCTGGTAAGCCTAAAAATCCAGAAATTGCTGAAGTAATAAAGTTTATTGGAACATGTAAGCCAAATTGATTTCCAACTGCGTTTAAGAAAAATAAAAAAAGTGCACCTATCAAAAGCTTCACAATACTTTGTCCAACTAAACGAAGTGGTTTAACTGGGGCTCCTGCAAGTAAAAGTAGCAAAATTAAACCACCTAAAACCGGTATTATAATAATTGGCTTCAATAATTCATTAGCCCCCTCTCCTTAATCTTGTACTATAATTTATGTACAAAGATTAAAAAAAAAACTGACTACAGAGAAGCTTTTTCATTTTTGAATAGTAATATTTCTTTCCTTCGCTTCATGAAGTAGAAAAAAATACTTAGCCTCACTTAATTTTACTTCAAAAATAAATTCTTCTGAGGGATCGAAGATTTTTTCATTAATCGCTCTATTATTAGTCCATTTTATCTTTAATTGATTTAATCTGTTTAATAGCTTTTCATCAAACTCTTTACGAAGCCGTCTTTTCCGTCGAAAAAAAAATCCATTTTACCCCACTTATTTAAAATTACCCCTTTTGTTCACTGGGCTTTTTATCAAAGACAAAATACAGTTGTTGGAATGGTTTATCCGTTCCTTTTAAACTTCTCTTCTTCCTTCGAGAGCCTTAGATAAAGTAACTTCATCTGCATATTCTAGATCTCCTCCAACCGGCAGTCCGTGAGCAATTCTAGTTATGCAAATACCAGTCGGTTTTAATAGTCGTGATATATACATGGCTGTCGCTTCACCTTCAATATTCGGATTAGTCGCTAAAATAACTTCTTTAACTGTTTCGTCTTGCAGTCGTTTTAACAAGTCTGGAATATTAATATCCTCTGGCCCTATTCCATCCATTGGAGAAATAGCACCGTGAAGAATATGATAAAGCCCATTATATTCTTTCATTTTTTCCATTGCTATCACATCTTTTGGATCTTGAACTACACATATAATACTTCGATCTCTACGTGGATCTTCACATATATAACATGGCTCTTGATCAGTAATATGACCACAAACAGAACAATATGTAAGATTTCTTTTTGCACTTACTAATGCCTTTGCAAAATCTAAAACGGTATCTTCCTTCATATTTAATACAAAAAAAGCCAGACGTGCGGCCGTTTTTGGACCGATACCTGGCAATTTCATAAAGCTATCTATAAGCTTTGATATTGGTTCAGGATAGTGCATATTGATAAATCCCTCCTAAAACATTCCTGGAAGGTTCATTCCCTTAGTAAATTGACCCATTGTATCATTTGTTAAGTCGTCTGCTTTTTTCAATGCATCGTTTATAGCAGCCAATACTAAATCTTGAAGCATTTCTACATCATCAGGATCTACAGCTTCCGGGTTTATTTTTACGTCAACCACTTGTTTATGACCAGTAACAACAACTGTCACCATGCCACCGCCAGCTGTTCCTTCGATTTCCTTTTCTCCTAGTTCTTCTTGCGCCTTTTGCATTTTCTTTTGCATTTTTTGCATTTGCTTCATCATACCTTGCATATTTCCCATACCACGCATCATTTTTAATTCCCTCCAATATTTTTAGTCCTTTATTTCGATAAGATCTGGCCCAAACAGTTTCTTCGCCTCAGCAATAAGCGGTTCTTCTTCTTCTGAATGTTCCGTTTGATCTTGGCGTTGGTTAGCAAAAAATTCTGAACGAACTTTCCCCCACTGTTTTTCGGGAATTCCGACCATCTCCATTTTTTTTCCGATTAACTCTTGTAAAGACATAGAGATTGTCTCTAAAAAACGGCTGTTTTCCATTGCCATTTGGCAATGTATATCGTATTTAAACTTTACAATAAAGGCGAATGATGAGGCAGCTACTGGTTCTGCTTCATTTAATAACGCTGCTTGAGATCTCATTTGATTGTTTACGAGCAACTGCAGCGTTTCACCCCAGCGACGTTTAATCGTATTAAGATCTTGTTTCGTTGCGTCATTTAAGATCTTATTTATTTTACCAACCGGCGCTTGATAACCTTTACGCACGCTTCGTTGAACTTTCTTTTGCGGTGTCGTTGTTTCTTGCTGCACAGTTATATTTGAGCTTTGCATTTCTTTTAATTGCTTTTCAAGTTGTTCAATTCTTTGAAAGAGTTTTTCAACTTCTAGCGAATGCATCGTTTCTTCTTTGGATTCAAGATTGCATAGCTTTACGATAGCAACTTCTAGGAAAATCCGCGGATGATTTGTCCATTTCATTTCTTGCTGTGCTTTATTTAAAATATTGATAACTTCATAAATTTTGCTTGTTGCTATTTCATCAGCTAAAAGCCTAAACTCTTCGTCAAGCATAACTCTCTCTAACGATTCCTCTAGCGATGGTGCTGTTTTATATAATAACATATCCCGATAAAATAAGATAAAATCTTCAATAAAATGAGTTGGATCCTTTCCAAGAAACAATAATTCTTCTACAGCTTCTAAACCGCCAGCAGCGTCTTTATTATTTACGGCCTTCGCTAGTTTATTTAATAAACTTTGCGATACGGAGCCAGTTACTGTAAGAGCATCTTCAACTGTTACAATATCATCGCTATATGAAATTGCTTGATCAAGAAGGCTTAATGCGTCACGCATTCCACCCTCAGCTGCTCTTGCGATAACTGGAAGGGCATTTTCCTCATATGTAACTCCTGTTTCATCAACAATCGTTTTCATACGCTCGACAATTGCTTGAGCTGTAATACGTTTAAAGTCAAAGCGTTGACAACGGGAAATAACGGTTAATGGGATTTTATGTGGCTCTGTTGTTGCTAAAATAAATATAACGTGCTCTGGAGGTTCCTCAAGAGTTTTTAATAATGCATTGTATGCACCCGGAGAAAGCATATGCACTTCATCAATAATATAGACTTTGTATTTTGCAATGTTCGGAGCATATTTTACCTTTTCACGAATGTCACGTATCTCATCTACCCCATTATTAGATGCTGCGTCAATTTCAATCACATCAGGTATCGAACCGTTCGTAATCCCCCGACAAATTTCACATTCGTTGCAAGGTTCATTAGCTGGGGCTTTCTCACAGTTAACCGCTTTTGCAAAAATTTTCGCTGCAGTTGTCTTTCCTGTCCCCCTTGGTCCAGAGAATAAATAAGCATGGGAGATCTTTCGTTGAACTAGGGCGTTTTGCAATGTCTTTGTTACATGCTCTTGCCCAACAACATCAAGAAACTGTTGAGGGCGCCACACGCGATATAAAGCTTGATAACTCAAGAACACCGCCCCTTTCCAAAATGATCTAAAACCCCTTAATTTCTATAAAAATTTCAGTCCCGTCACTATTATAACGTATCTATTTTACTTTTTACAAAATGAAATGAAATATTTCTAAATAAGTTACTTACTATTCATATAAAAAAAACCATTCTAGCTGAAGAATGGATTTTTAAATATAATAATATGTATAACTGCCGTGCACCTTTCATCGACTGTCACCCATAGGCGTTACTTAAGCAGTTAGCTCGGCCCAGGCAACCCTGCGGCACATGGGAGAGTCCACTTAATGCTGCTTCCTTCCGGACCTGACATGGTTCATGGATTCCCATTGCGCAGGACCCAAGCGTCAACACCACTTACTTAAGGCAGACCCTACAGACGAACAGCCTCAGAAAGGGATTCGGCCTCGCTAGAGCGGATTGCGAGTACAGGGCACCGCTACCTCCCCGCTTAGCACGGCAAAATTGATACCATATTAAGTCACCTTTATTAGGTGCAATTCATAGTATACTAAGTTTTGTATAAAAAAGCAATGTTTATTCATTGTCATTTGTTGAATTTTTAACCAAATTGGCCTTTTTTCTTTGCTTTTTTTCTTCACGAATATTTTTAAAAAAAATAGTAGATAATAATTCACTGCACTCTTCTTTCAACACGCCGCTAATAACTTCACTTTGATGATTAAAACGTTTATCTTCTAATAAATTCATAAACGTTCCTGCACAACCAGCCTTTGGATCGAAAGCGCCAAAGACAACACGTTCAATCCGTGATAAAATAATTGCTCCGGAACACATTGGACACGGCTCTAACGTTACGTATAATATCGCCTTTTCTAAGCGCCACGTACCCATTTTTCGACAAGCCTTGTCGATCGCTAATAATTCTGCATGAGTGACCGCACTTTGCGTACTTTCCCGCAAGTTATGAGCCTTTGCAATGATCTCTCCATCAAGAACAATCACAGCCCCAATAGGAACTTCTCCTAGTTTTGCCGCTTTTTTTGCTTCTTCTATCGCAACTTTCATAAAATCTTCATCGCGTTTCATTCATTTATACTCCTTATCTTTATCTCTTCTTCTGACATAAAGACTTGTAACGTTTCTTTACTATATAAAACAAAAATAGAAAATGAATAATTGCAATAAATAAATAAATAAACACTTTCATCTGAAATTAATAAAAAACTGCAATCTACAAAAATTATTCTAAAAACATAACAAATCAATTTATATTTTTAACCAGGATAAAGAAAAAAGTCGTTACATGAAAATGTAACGACTCAATCTATCTCCAATACTTATGCGCTTTGTTATTTCGATAGATAATGGCGGAGGAAGAGGGATTCGAACCCCCGCGCGGTTTAACCCGCCTGTCGGTTTTCAAGACCGATCCCTTCAGCCAGACTTGGGTATTCCTCCGTATCGACAAAAAATAATATATCATGTCTTAAATTTATTGTCAATCATATTATTATAAATATATTTATAATAAGGCCGCCATTCTGGCGGCCAGCCATTTATGGAATTGTATTCGTTATTTAATAACTGCTTTGTTCCCCATATAAGGTCGTAATACGTCTGGTATAACAACACTTCCATCAGCTTGCTGATAATTTTCTAAAATAGCTGAAACTGTTCTGCCAATCGCTAAACCAGAACCATTTAATGTATGCACATGCTCAAGCTTTGCTTTTTGATCACGGCGAAAACGAATATTTGCACGTCTTGCTTGGAATGCTTCAAAGTTACTGCAAGAAGAAATTTCTCGATACGTATTATAGCTAGGGAGCCATACTTCAAGATCATATTTTTTTGCTGCAGTAAATCCTAAATCTCCTGTACACATACTCATTACCCGATAAGGAAGCTCTAACAATTGTAACACTTTTTCCGCATTTCCTGTAAGTTTTTCTAACTCTTCATAAGAATCTTCTGGTTTTACAAATTTAACCAACTCCACTTTATTAAATTGGTGCTGGCGGATCAACCCTCGAGTATCTCGGCCTGCAGAACCTGCCTCAGAACGGAAGCAGGCACTGAAAGCAACATAATTTATTGGTAAATCTTCCCCGTTCATTATTTCATCTCGATGCAAATTTGTTACAGGAACTTCTGCTGTCGGGATTAAAAAATAATCTTCGCTTTCAACTAAAAATGAATCTTCTTCAAATTTGGGGAGCTGTCCTGTTCCTGTCATACTTGCACGGTTTACTAAGTATGGTGGCAGCACTTCCTGATAACCATGCTCATCAACATGGAGATCTAGCATAAAATTAATTAACGCGCGTTCTAGTCGTGCACCGAGACCTTTATAAAAAACAAAGCGACTTCCTGTTACTTTTGATGCACGTTCAAAATCTAAAATTTCTAGCTGATTAGCAATTTCCCAGTGAGGTTTAGCTTCAAAATCAAATTGACGAATTTTACCCCATTTACGAATTGCAACATTATCATCTTCAGTTTCCCCAATCGGTACACTTTTATGAGGAATATTTGGAATGCTTAATAAAAGCTGATCTAACATTTCCTCTACATTTCGAAGTTGGTCATCCAATGCTTTTATTTGCTCACCAACTTCACGCATTTCTTTAATAATATGATCTGCATCTTTCTTCTCCCCTTTTAATACGGCAATCTTTTGGGAAACTTCATTCCGTTTGCTTTTTAATTTTTCACTCTCAATAATTAACTCCCGACGTTTTTGATCTAATTCCTCAAACTTGTCTAAATCAGTTAAATCTTCTCCGCGATACTGCAATATCTCCTTAATTTCTGAGAAGTTTGCTCTTAAATATTTTAAATCAAGCATGATTCTATCCCCCTCAAATGATCATATAAGCTTACAAAAATCAAAAAACTCCCATCCCAAAAGGGACGAGAGTTACCCGCGTTGCCACCCAAGTTGAAAGCATATTTGCTTTCCTCTTTAAAAAATAACGGTTTTAATCCGAAAGTGCTTACTTGCTTAAAAAGCGTTCCACACTTTTGCTCGAGGATGGATTCACAAAGTTCATTTACCGATTCACACCAACCATCGGTTCTCTTAAAAATGATGCACTTGCTACTAGTTCCTCTCATTGCTTTTTCTAAATTAATGATTATTTTTTTTATTTAATTTACTACAATTATGCGCTAGTTTCAACAGCTTTATACAATTAAGCTCATCTCATGAAAATATGGATTCTACGCCTCTTTAACCATTGAGATGAAATAATCTATTAAACGAATATCATCTGTTAATTCCGGATGAAATGAACAACCTAAAAACGGACCTTCTCGAACTGCTACGATACGTTCGTTATATTTTGCGAGAACCTCGACATTCTCACCAACTTCGACAATATGGGGTGCACGGATAAATACACCGTTAAAATGATCCGCAACTCCTAAAATGGATAGTTCTGCTTCAAAACTTTCCCTTTGCCGCCCGAAAGAATTACGTTCAACCGTCACATTCATAACGCCAATATGCGGTTCTTCATTTCCAACAACTTTTTTTTCAAGCAAAATAAGACCTGCACAAGTACCAAACATCGGTTTTTTATTTTGTGCAAACTGTTTTAATGAATCCATAAAATCATATTGATCAATTAAACGTCGCATCGTTGTACTTTCTCCGCCAGGAAGAATAAGACCATCAATTTCTTCAAGTTGTTCTTTCTTTTTTATATTAATAGCTTCAACACCTAATTTTTCAATCGCTCGAATATGTTCTGCTACTGCTCCTTGTAAGCCAAGTACCCCTATTTTCATTAATGATTTTCCCCTTACCAACCTCGATCTTGCATACGATCCTCTGGTGCAAGTGAGGATATTTCAATTCCTTTCATTGCGGATCCTAATCCTTTTGAAAGATGGGCAATTAATTCATAGTCTTGATAATGCGTAGTGGCTTCTACAATTGCTTTGGCAAACTTAGCTGGGTTATCTGATTTAAATATTCCTGAGCCAACAAATACTCCGTCAGCACCTAGCTGCATCATTAAAGCAGCATCAGCAGGAGTAGCTACTCCACCGGCAGCAAAGTTAACAACAGGAAGCTTTCCAAGACGTTTTACTTCAAGTAAAATTTCATAAGGAGCACCTAACAATTTAGCCTCAGTCATAAGCTCATCTTCATTCATTGCTACAACTTTACGAACTTGAGAGTTAACTTTTTTAATATGGCGAACAGCTTCTACAATATTTCCAGTTCCAGGCTCTCCTTTTGTTCTAAGCATTGAAGCACCTTCACCGATTCTACGAGCTGCTTCACCTAGATCACGACAACCGCAAACAAATGGAACTGTGTAATCATTTTTATTTAAATGGAATTCTTCATCCGCTGGTGTTAACACTTCACTTTCATCAATATAATCAACACCCATTGCTTCTAAAACTCGAGCTTCTACAATGTGCCCGATCCGTGCCTTAGCCATAACAGGAATCGTTACTGCATTCATTACCTCTTCTACAATTCGAGGATCTGCCATTCTAGCAACTCCTCCAGCAGCACGTATATCGGCTGGCACTCGTTCAAGAGCCATTACTGCAACGGCACCTGCTTCCTCAGCTATTTTAGCTTGCTCACTATTAATAACATCCATAATTACGCCGCCCTTTTGCATTTCTGCCATGCCGCGTTTAACTCTTTCTGTACCTATTTTCATAATAAATTCTAACTCCCTTTTAAATAGATTTTATAACAAATAATATTTGCTGATTTTAAAAAATATACAACTAAATTGGTCGGAATTTATTATTCCCGTATATGAAAATAAAACAACAAAACGGGCATCCTGTCAAGACAAGAAGCCCATTTTAATTAAAACCAACCTTTTACAGTCGATGAAATGCTGTCCCATAATTCACCGAAAAAGCTGCCAATTCCCCGCATTGTTAACACAAACCAATTAGCTTTTTCAACAGTTTCTGCAGCAACAACATCTACTTTAATTGCATTGCTTCCTTCATCCATTAGAAAGCTTAATTGTTCACCGTCTTTTGGCTCTATTATTAAATAACCGATTTTATCACCCTTTTTAACAGGTGCTGTCAATTCCCCATTTTTGTTTAGCTTCTTTTCATCTATCACCAATTGATAAGTATAATTTTCTTTCTCCCCGTCGTTAACAACTAAATTAACCGCTTTTTTCGTGTGAATTTTAACTTTATCTTCTTTTCCTTTTATAACTGGAATTGTTTTATTTCCTTTTATTACATAGTTTTTAGGGAGAATTTCTTCTTTTGAAAAATTACTAAACCCATAATCTAGTAATTTTCTTGTCTCGGTAAAACGCTGCTCTTTCGAATTTGCCTTCATAACAACAGTAATAAACCGTTGTCCATCCCGTTCAGCTGTTGAAGTGAAACCAAAACCAGCAAAATCAGTTGATCCTGTTTTTAATCCATCGACCCCTTCATAATGAAACACAAGACCAGGCAACATCCAATTAAAGTTTGCATATTCACGACCATCTTTAAATTTCAGCTTAGGCATTTTTGCTGTTTCTAACACTTCTGGAAAATCTCTTAGTAAACAAAAGGCTAGCTTTGCAGTTGCTTTTGCCGACATGACATTTTCCTCATCAGGTTCACCTGCTGGATGTTTTCCTAATAAACTTCTATTATTTAAACCTGATGAATTCACAAACTTAAATTCACCTAGACCGAGTTCCTCTCCTTTTTTATTCATTAACTTAACAAAGTTTTTTTTAGTGCCAGAAATTAACTCAGCTAACGCGACAGTAGCAGCATTTCCCGAATGTATAGCCATTGCTTGATATAATTCTTTTACAGTATATTTCTCCCCTTGCGTTAATCCTATATTTGAAAGCTCAGGTGCAGCAGATAATTGATGAATATATTCATTAATGATGACTTCTTGATCCCACTTAATTTTCCCCTCATTAATTGCTTCTAAAACTAGGTATTCAGTCATCATTTTTGACATACTAGCAACACCTATTACAGCATCTGCATTTTTCTCATAAAATATTTTTCCAGTCTCCGCATCTAATAAGATTGCTCCTTCAGCTTCTATTCCAAGTGAGTCTGTTTCTGCTTTTATGTATTGGGGAGACGTGGAAAAAACTATAGTAAAAATTAAAAAAAGCACCATAATTTTTATCGATATTTTTTTTGCCGATTCCAAAATTAAAAACCTCCAAGATGTATTTTCTAATTATTTATATTAACAGCCAAGTGCTATTTCTTTTTAAATTGTGTTTAGCTAAACTAGGATAAATATTTAAATAAAACAAAATGGGGTTATCGTATGAATTACCCTGCTTTTCTTGCTTTTAAAACAATAAAAATGGATGAATTGGTGAATTGAATCGAAGCTCGTTATTTTCCTGTTTAAGTTTAACATAAAAAAACATAAAAAAATAGACAGATAATCAATCATCTGTCTATTGTAATTAATGGGAATAATTTATGATAATAAGTAGTTTGGTGCTTCTTTCGTAATTTGAATGTCATGTGGATGACTTTCACGTAAACCAGCACCAGTCATTCGTATAAATTGAGCATTCTCTCTTAACTCGTGTAAATTTTCTGATCCACAATATCCCATGCCTGAGCGGATTCCACCGACTAGCTGGTAAATTGTATCCGATAATGGTCCTTTGTAAGGAACTCTGCCTTCAATTCCTTCTGGGACAAATTTTTTATTTTCCTCCTGAAAATAGCGGTCTTTTGAACCCTTTTCCATCGCACTAACTGACCCCATGCCCCGATATACTTTGAAACGACGCCCTTGATATATTTCAGTTTCACCCGGACTTTCCGAAACCCCAGCTAGCATACTTCCAAGCATGACAGCATGACCACCTGCCGCCAAAGCTTTTACAACATCTCCAGAAAATTTAATTCCGCCATCGGCAATAATTGCTTTACCATACTTTCTTGCTTCTGTTGCACAATCGTAAACTGCTGTTATTTGTGGAACACCGACTCCTGCAATAACACGGGTTGTACAAATTGAGCCAGGTCCTATTCCAACCTTAACGACATCTGCACCAGCTTCTATTAAAGCTTTAGTTGCTTCTGCAGTGGCTACATTTCCGGCGATAATATTCAATTCTGGATATGCTTCACGAATTTGGCGAACAGTATCAATTACACCCTTTGAATGTCCATGTGCAGTATCAACAACAATGACATCAACATTAGCTTTAACGAGCATTTCAACACGTTTCATCGTATCTTTCGTTACTCCAACAGCTGCGCCTGCTAACAACCGTCCTTGTTTATCCTTAGCAGAGTTAGGAAACTCAATCACTTTTTCAATATCCTTAATTGTAATAAGCCCTTTTAGTATACCTTTCTCATCAACAAGAGGGAGCTTTTCAATTTTATATTTTTGTAATACCCTTTCTGCTTCTTCTAATGTGGTACCAACTGGAGCTGTTATTAAATTTTCTTTTGTCATTACATCTGAAATTAAAATCGAATAATCTTGAATAAAGCGAAGATCGCGATTTGTTAGAATTCCTACTAATTTTCGTTCCTCTTTATTATTAACAATCGGAACACCTGAAATTCGATATTTACCCATTAGGTGTTCAGCATCATAAACTTGATTATCTGGCATTAAAAAAAATGGATCTGTAATAACTCCGCTTTCAGATCGCTTTACTTTATCAACTTGATCTGCTTGCTGTTCAATTGACATGTTTTTATGAATAATCCCTAGACCACCCTGCCGTGCCATAGCAATAGCCATATCCGCCTCCGTTACGGTGTCCATTCCTGCACTAATAATAGGAACATTTAACTTTAATGTTTTCGTTAATTCTACTTTAAGACTAACATCACGAGGTAACACTTCTGACTTTGCTGGAACTAACAATACATCATCAAAGGTTAAACCTTCCTTAGCAAACTTACTTTCCCACATTATTTTTTCCTCCTCTTAACGAAAAATATTATTAGTAGGTTATCAATTGGACAAAATACTGTCAAGGAAGCAATGATATGTTAGATTTTTTAGTTTATTTGGAGGCAAAAAAAAGCATGTATAAATATATAGATTTAGACAGTTTTTCAATTTATTTTTCTGCTTCGACAACACAAGATTTTTTATATCATCATTACCAAACATTAAACATAAAAGACGCTGACCAAAAAAGTTATGAAAATTGTTATCGTTTTATTTACTTTTTAGAACATGGATTATTGCATTATAAACAAGCGAAGATAGCCCCCCTTGCATTAAAACCTATCCTGCTTTTTTACGGTGTTGTACACCTTATAAAAGCATGTATATTAACAGTAGATGCAAATTATCCCAAATCTACAACTATGTTGGCTCACGGAGTTTCGACTAGAAAGAGAAAAAAACAACAGTATGAATTTTTTCAAGATGAAGTAAAATTACAAAAAAATGGTCTTTTTCCTTTAATGGCTGAAAAAATGTTTCATATGAAACATTTAGAGGGCAACAAATTAACAATGGGGTCTCTTTTAAAGCAAATTCCCGAACTAAATGACTTATTTCTTCACTTAGGTGAGACAACACCATCACTTTTGAAGATCGAAAAACAAACCGATACATACATTATTAGTGAAGAAATACTCGACTATTTTCACATGACAGAAAGCCATTTTATCCGTTTTTTTCAATCTATAAGTTCTTTTCCGATTTCAATCTTAACTGATACAAAAGGTAAAAATATTACCTTCAAAACCAAAAGTATTAATTTTATGAACTGTTTACCTTTAAGATATAGCATAATTGATAAACAGTTATATTTACCACTTATGAGGAGTGAACTACTTAAATATCCTGAAATCTTAATTCATTATTTAATTCTTTATAATTTAAGTATGATTGCTAGATACGAAACAGAATGGTGGAGCGAACTAATCAAAATGATGCCAAATCAAGATTTTCCGTTTATTAAAACATTTTTAAATATCACAATGGAAAAAAGCCCTTTTTTAGTCTATCATTTTTTATCTAATAAAAAAGAGGGGAACGAATAAACTTGTTAGACAAGGCTCATAGCACGAGGCGGAGACATATAATATTATCCATACTTTGACTTCGTTGGAACATCTACAACATAAAAAAGAACAACAAAAAGTTGTTCTTTTTTTTAGTGCCCGGCAACGTCCTACTCTCGCGGAGGGATGCCCTCTACTACCATTGGCGCTGAGAAGCTTAACTTCCGTGTTCGGAATGGGAACGGGTGTGA
Organism: Bacillus aquiflavi; assembly: GCF_019915265.1. Taxonomy (NCBI): domain Bacteria; kingdom Bacillati; phylum Bacillota; class Bacilli; order Caryophanales; family Bacillaceae; genus Bacillus; species Bacillus aquiflavi. Next base: position 3,469,093 of record NZ_CP082780.1, on the reverse strand, counting down.
CCTTCTCGCCATCGTCACCAGACAATTGTTCTCTCAAAACTAGATAATGTGAAGAAGTAAGAAAGAAAGTATCATGTTTATTTGGTTAAGTGCTCGCTCGATTAGTATCTGTCAGCTTCACGTGTCGCCACGCTTCCACCTCAGACCTATCAACCTGATCATCTTTCAGGGAGCTCAAATGGGAAATCTCATCTTGAGGGGGGCTTCATGCTTAGATGCTTTCAGCGCTTATCCCTTCCGCACGTAGCTATCCAGCTATGCCTTTGGCAAGACAACTGGTACACTAGCGGTGCGTCCATCCCGGTCCTCTCGTACTAAGGACAGCTCCTCTCAAATTTCCTACGCCCACGACGGATAGGGACCGAACTGTCTCACGACGTTCTGAACCCAGCTCGCGTACCGCTTTAATGGGCGAACAGCCCAACCCTTGGGACCGACTACAGCCCCAGGATGCGATGAGCCGACATCGAGGTGCCAAACCTCCCCGTCGATGTGGACTCTTGGGGGAGATAAGCCTGTTATCCCCGGGGTAGCTTTTATCCGTTGAGCGATGGCCCTTCCATGCGGAACCACCGGATCACTAAGCCCGACTTTCGTCCCTGCTCGACTTGTAAGTCTCGCAGTCAAGCTCCCTTGTGCCTTTACACTCTGCGAATGATTTCCAACCATTCTGAGGGAACCTTTGGGCGCCTCCGTTACCTTTTAGGAGGCGACCGCCCCAGTCAAACTGCCTGCCTGACACTGTCTCCCGCCCCGATAAGGGGCGTAGGTTAGAATTTCAGTACAACAAGGGTAGTATCCCACCGACGCCTCCACGTAAGCTAGCGCTCACGTTTCCACGGCTCCTACCTATTCTGTACAAGCTGCACCAAAATTCAATATCAGGCTACAGTAAAGCTCCACGGGGTCTTTCCGTCCTGTCGCGGGTAACCTGCATCTTCACAGGTACTATAATTTCACCGAGTCTCTCGTTGAGACAGTGCCCAGATCGTTGCGCCTTTCGTGCGGGTCGGAACTTACCCGACAAGGAATTTCGCTACCTTAGGACCGTTATAGTTACGGCCGCCGTTTACTGGGGCTTCGGTTCACACCTTCAGCGATTGCTTAAGCGCTCCCCTTAACCTTCCAGCACCGGGCAGGCGTCAGCCCCTATACTTCGCCTTGCGGCTTCGCAGAGACCTGTGTTTTTGCTAAACAGTCGCCTGGGCCTATTCACTGCGGCTCTCTCGGGCTTGCACCCTATCAGAGCACCCCTTCTCCCGAAGTTACGGGGTCATTTTGCCGAGTTCCTTAACGAGAGTTCTCTCGATCACCTTAGGATTCTCTCCTCGCCTACCTGTGTCGGTTTGCGGTACGGGCACCTTATTCCTCGCTAGAGGATTTTCTTGGCAGTGTGGAATCAGGAACTCCGGAAAATAATTTTCCTCGCTGTCACAGCTCAGCCTTACGGTAATGGGATTTGCCTCATTACCAGCCTAACTGCTTAGACGTACATCCAATTGTACGCTTACCCTATCCTCCTGCGTCCCCCCATTGCTCAAACGGCGATAAGGTGGTACAGGAATATCAACCTGTTGTCCATCGCCTACGCCT